>DAORUI010000085.1:0-13272 GCA_035433085.1 Propionicimonas sp.
CATGATGCCTAGCCCCAGCCTGGGGCACGAATAGTCGGGGCGACAGGACTCGAACCTGCGGTCTCCTGCTCCCAAAGCAGGCGCGCTAGCCACTACGCTACGCCCCGGCGACCGCGGCAACTCTACGGCGCTCGAGCACTACGAGCCAACTCACGCGCTCGGTGATGATCTTCTGAATCGAGCAGTCAGTGCCTGGAAACCGCGGACGCACTGTCGTCCCAGACGCTCGGCGGGATCAGCTGGTCAAGGGTGTCCAGGACGAAGGTCGGACGCTCGGCGTCCGGAACCGCCTCCAGGTCGGCGAGAGTGCTGTCGCCAGTCAGCACCAGAGCTGTGCTCATGCCGGCCAGGCGTCCCATCGACACGTCAGTGGCAAGCCGGTCGCCCACCATGAGTACCTCAGCCGGGTCGATGCCCAAGCCGTGCAGCGCTTCGGTGGCCATGATCGGGTCGGGCTTGCCGAGATTCGCCTGGCACTTCACGCCGGTGCAAGCTTCGATGGCAGCGACGATCGCTGCGCAGTCGGGCTCGCCACGTCCGCCGGGGAACGGGCAGTACTTGTCGGGGTTGGTCTGCACCAGGATCGCCCGCTTGTGGAACCACAGCGCGTCGAACGCGATCTGCAGCTTGCGGTAGTCGAACCCCCGGTCGTAGGACGCGATCACGATGTCGATCTCGCTCGGGTCCTCGCTCAGGCGGAAGCCAGCCTCGCGCAGGGCGTTGACCAGAGGTTCCTCTGCGATCGGGAACAGCACCGCGTCCGGTGCGTGGTCCTTGAGCCAATTCACCGTCGAAACCACCGTGTTGACGATGTCCGCCAGTGGGGTAGGCAGGCCCAGCGACTCAAGTTTCGCCGCGTACTGGACGGGATCTCTGGTCGGGTTGTTCGACAGGTAGCGGATCGTGGCACCGCGCTCGCGCAGCACACCGATCGTTTCGGCCACGCCAGGGAGCAGGTGATCGCCGAGGTAGATGGTGCCGTCCATGTCGAAGATGTAGCCCGCATAGAGCCGATCGGGCCTGGTCGCCCCACGCTCGGGACGGGGGTTCGTGCCGGTCACGTCCACAACCCGCCCGGAGCGAAGACCTCGTCCACCAATTCCTCGAACCAGCCAGCCTCTCGGGCGACATCGAGCACCGTGTAGCGGGAGCGGTAGTACATCGCCCGTGGGAACGTCCCGCGCACGTCCGCCGCGCTGAGCCCGATGTCCTCCGGGACGGCCGGCGCGCCGGCGGCGCGTAGCATTGACTGCAACCTGCGCGCGGGCAGGAGTTGCGCCAAGATCCGCGGACGCAGCGAGCCCCAGTCGGCCGCGAGACGCTGCAGCCGATCACCCAGCCCGGCGGCGTCCACGTATTTGACCCTGGTTTCGCTGACCGCATGGTCGGCCAGCGCGCCGTCGAACCGGGAGCGAATGTCGGCCTCCACGGACTCCCACGGCGCCCAGCGGGCCACCGCGGCTTCGATGTCCACAGCGGCCAGATCGCGAGCAAGGAAGCGCTCGTAGAACGCGCTGATCGCCAGCGTCCCGATCGCCACCTTCTGGCCGTGCGACAAGGGTGGATCCCAGTCTGCGCCGAGGTGGTCGAGCTCCCACAGATGGCTGAAGTAGTGCTCGGCGCCCGAAGCCGGACGCGTGCCGCGGTAGACCTGCATCGCCAACCCCGAGAGCACCAGCCCGGAGACCAGGCCCGCGTAGGCGTCCGCATCACCGGCGGCCAGCGCGTCCGGCCGGGAGAGCGCCTCGGACACCCCGCTCTGGACGAGGCGCCAGGCCAGCGGGTCGATCGGGTCGAGGCCGACCGCATCGGCGAGGATCCAGTCGGCGCCGGCGGGGATCTTCGCCGACAGGTCGCCGTAGCCGGACGCGACCATGTTCGGCGGTGCGGCTGCTGCCACGTCCAGGTCGATGATCACCACCGCAGGCGCCGGGCAGGGCATCGTGACCTTGACCCCCGCCGAACTCATCGGTGCGCCGAAGCCGGAGTAGCCGTCCATCGAGGCCGCAGTGCCGACGACCGCGTACGGCCGGCCCAGCTGTCCGGAAGCGAGCTTCACCAGGTCGTTGATCGTCCCCGAGCCCACCGCGACGCCCAGTGCGCCGGTCTGGCGGAGCCGATCCTGGACGGCTTCGCTGTTCTCCAGGGCGGCGTAGAGCACCGGGTGACCAGGGAAGATCAGCGGCTCGGCAGTGACGATGCCGGCAGCGACCAAGGCATCCTGCACAGCGCTGCCGGCGGCCGCCCAGGTGCGCTCGTCCGCAACCACGAGGGCCGGTTGCCCGGCGGGGAAGAGCGCGTCACGCAGGATCGCGCCCGTGCGGCCCAGGGCAGCGCGGCCCACCTCGACGACCAGGGTGTCCGAAGCGGCAGCCAGCCCGAGTGCGATCAATTCGTCGGCCATCAACTCTCCCGCGTCTGCAACGTGTGGGCGCGCCTCGTGCACGCCCGATCATCGTGACGCAGTCGGACGCCGGTGGCCAACGTGTCCATGCCGTGTCACGATCGGCGCACGGGAACGGAGAGCGAACATGGCCAGCGCGCAGGTGGGCCCCTACCTATTGGGCATCGACTACGGCACGGAGAGTTGCCGGGTCGCGATCTTCACCGCGGACGGGACGCCGGTCGCGTTCGCGTCCACCGGCTACCCCACGAGCCATCCCCGCTCGGGCTGGGCCGAACAGGACCCAGCCGACTGGTACCGCGCGCTCGTCCGTTCGACCCGGACGGCAATGGAGCGCCCCGGCGTTGCCCCCGAGGAAATCGCCGGCATCGGCTTCGCTGCGACCTCGGCCACCGTGGTGGCGCTCGATGCGAACCACGAGCCGCTGCGTCCGGCGATCATGTGGATGGACGTTCGCGCGGCCGCCCAGGCGGGACGAGCGGCCAGCCCGGAGGCCCGGCAAGCGCTGGCCGGCATGGTCGACAATGTGCCCGACAGCGCGGAGTTGTTCCCGTTCAAGGCCGCCTGGCTGGCCGAGCACGAGCCTGAGACCTTCCGGCGGACCGCGATGCTGCTGGACGCCGCCGACTGGCTCGGCCACAAGCTCACCGGCGAGTACCGGATCAACGAGAATTCAGCGTCCTCGAAGATGTACCACAATCGATCGGTCGGCGGCTTCCCCAGAGGGTTCTACGAGGTGGTGGGGGCGGGGGAGGCCTTCCAGAAGATGCCCGAGATGGTGCTGCCGCTGGGTGCGCCGCTGGGCAGGCTGACCGCGCAGGCGTCCGCTGACCTCGGTCTGCGCGCCGGTACGCCGGTGGCCGAGGGCTGCATCGACGCGTACGCCGGCCAGATCGGGTTGAACGTACTCGAACCGGGACGGATGGCGCTGATCACCGGGTCGTCCCACGTGCTGCTCGGCCAGGCCCCGGCGGCCACGGCCCGCAGCGGTCTGGTGGGCACGTTCATGGACGCGGTTGTGCCCGGCCAATGCTCGGTGGAGGCGGCGATGGTCTCGTCCGGCTCAGCCGTCCGGTGGTTCCGGGACACTTTCGCCGGCGACCTCGTCCACGCCGCCGAGGAGCAGGGACTCGCCGCCTACGACCTGCTCAACCAGGTCGCCCAGGGCCTTCCGCCCGGGTCGGAAGGCCTGATCGTCGCGCCCCATTTCCAGGGCTCGCGCAACCCGTTCGCCGACTCCCACGCTCGGGCGGTGATCTGGGGGTTGTCGCTTCGGCACACCCGGGCCCACGTCTACCACGCACTGCAGGAAGGCATCTGCTACGGCGTCGCGCACAACCTGCGGAACATGGCCGACCACGGGTACGAGGTGGAACACCTGGTGGCGTGCGGCGGAGCGCTGCGCAGCCGCACCTGGATGCAGATGCACGCTGACGTCACCGGTGTCCCGATCACGCTCACGAAGGTGCCCGATGCAGTCTCGCTCGGGGCGTGTGTGATGGCGGCCGCCGGCGCCGGCCTGTACCCGTCCGTGGTGGCGGCGGCCGCGGCCATGGTGCACGAGGCCGAGACCCTGCAGCCCGACCCCCAACGGCACGCCGACTACGCCTGGTTCGTGGACGCCTACGTAGAGACCTACCCGCGGTTGCAGGATCTGCAGCGCGCGATGGGGGAGCACCTGGACGGAGCCGCGAGCGAGGCCGTTTCTGCTGGTCAAGACGTTCGCCCCGAATCAGGGACCCGCTGAGCTCCTCGTAGGAACGAAGAGCCGCTGGGCCGGACCCAATGGATCCGGCCCAGCGGCGTTCTGCTTACCCTGCGACCGTGAAGGTCCCCGCAGCGCTGGCGGACGCGTCCGAGCCGACCCAGACGTCGAAGACGGTCTCGTCGAGCACGTAGCCGTGGGTTGCTGAACTCCAGTAGCGGCGCTCGTCGGGACCGACGCTGAAGACCACGCGCTTGGTCTCGCCCGCTGCGAGTTGCACGAGCTGGAACGCTTTGAGCTGGCGCAGCGGGCGCGAGGAGGTGCCATAGCGCTGGTGCAGGTAGAGCTGCACGTTCGCCTGGCCGGCGCGCTCGGAGGTGTTGGTCACGTCCACCGACACCTCGACCTGGCCGTCCAGCGGCACCGACGCCGGGGTCACGTCGACCTCGCCGTAGCTGAACTCCGCGTAGCTGAGCCCATAGCCGAACGGGAACAGCGGGCTGTGCTCCTCGTTCCAGTAGCGGGCGTGCTGGTTCTGGGGACTGTGGCCTCGGGTGACCGCGTGGTGAATCGGCACCTGGCCGATGCTGCGCGGCCAGGTGAAGGGCAGCCGTCCGCGTGGGTCGGCGGCACCGAACAGCAGGTTCGCGGCGGCCGTGCCGCCCTGGGTGCCGGGGTACCAGATGTCCAGGATCGCCGGGACGTGCTCGGCTGCCCAGCTGAGGTCCAGCGGACGCCCGTTCATCAGCACCAGCACCGTCGGGGTACCTGTGGCCACCACGGCCTTCAGCAGTGCGAGCTGCTCGCCGGGCAGGTCGAGGGACGACCGCGAGGCGGCCTCGCCGATCATGTCCTGGTTCTCGCCGAGCACGACGATCGCGACCTCGGCCTCGGTTGCCACCTGTACCGCGCGGGCGAACTCGGCCTCCGCGTCGAAGTCTGCGTCAACCCCGCTGGTGCCGTCGCCGAACATGTCGAACATGGACGGGTACAGCCGTGTCGGGGTGGGCACGCCGGGGGCGTAGTCGACCTGGACGGAGTCACCCAGGTGGGCGCGGATCCCGTCCAGCACGGTGACGGTCTCGGCCAGGTCGTAATCGAAGACCCAGGGCCCGATCGTGTCGCGCTTCGAGTCGGCCAGGTAGCCGACCACGGCGACCCTCGACACCTCGGTCGACAGCGGCAGCAGCGAGCCCTCGTTGCGCAGCAGGACGGCGCTCGCCTCGGCAGCCTCCCGGGCCACTTCGCGGTGCTCGGGGGCGGCCAGGACCATCTCGGCGGCGGCCTCGTCGACGAAGGGCTGATCGAACAGGCCCAGCGCCTCCTTCGCCGCCAGCACCCGCCGCACGCTGCGATCGACCAGCTCGATCGGCACCCGACCGCTCTCCACCGCCGCGACCAGATTGGTGTAGGCGGCCTCGGAGATCGCCATCTCCATGTCGAGACCGGCGTTCAGTGCCCGGACGGCCGCGTCGCTCTGGTCGGCGGCGTAGTGGTGGGTCTCCAGGTCCTTCACGGAGTTCGCGTCGCTGACCACGAAGCCCTCGAAGCCGAGTTCGTCCCGCAGCACGTCGCTCAGCAGCCACTTGTTGCCGGTTGCCGGTACGCCGTTGAGGTCCATGTAGGCGCTCATGATGTTGCCTGCGCCAGCGGCCACCGCCGCGGCGAACGGCGGCAGGTAGACGTTCCAGAACTCCTGGTCGGAGATGTCGGTCTCGTCGTAGTCGCGCCCGCCAAGCGCGGCGCCGTAGCCGGCGTAGTGCTTCGGGCCGGCGATGACGTGCTCGGCCGCGCCGAGGTGGTCGCCCTGGAAGCCGCGCACCTGCGCCGCCGCCACTACCGAGCCGAGGTGCGGGTCCTCGCCTGCGCCCTCGATCATCCGTCCCCAGCGCGGGTCGCGGGCGATGTCGACCATCGGCGCGAACGTCCAGTGAATGCCGACCGCTCGGGCTTCGCGCGCCGCGACCGCCTGGCCGCGCTCGATGACGTCCGCGTCCCAGCTGGCTGCCAGCGCCAACGGGACGGGCAGGATCGTCCGCAAGCCGTGGATGACGTCGAAGCCGAAGATCGCCGGGATGTCGTGCGGGCTGCCTTCGATCGCCAGCCGCTGCAGCCGGTTCACCACTGCCGGACGGGTCACGAACAGCATCGAACCCGCGCCACCCTCAGCCAGGGCCGCTTCCACGCCCTTGGGCTGGGCGGACATGTCGAACTGGATCGCGCCGTCCTCGGCGGGCTGCTCGGGCAGCTGGAAGTAGAAGTACTGGACGAGCTGGCCGACCTTCTCCGCCAGGCTCATGTCCGCCAGCAGCGCTTCGACCCTGGACCCGGACACGTTCGCTTCACCCATTGCAGCCTCCTTGCAGCGTAAAAATGTTCCACTGGAAGCTTTTCATTCGAACCGCCTGATTGGCAAGGGTTCGGCGGTGGGTTCTGAACGGTTGTGCGCAGTTCAGGACGGAGCCGGGGGAGCGGGCGAAAGGAGGGTGTTCACCAGGTTCAGGCAACGCGCCACATCGACGGTGTCGGGTGCGAGAATCCACTGGATCTGCAGGCCGTCCGAGGCTGCGATCACCAGCGCGGCAACGTCGAGCGGGTCGACGTCAGGACGAAGAACCCCCGTCTCCTGACGGCTCCGGACGGCGGTGGCGATCACGTCCCGCAAGTGCTCGAACCGTTCCGCGATGAAATCGCGGGTAACTGGGTGCTGGTCGCCGAGGGCATCGTTGGCGAGGGTCGAGTAGAGCTGCACCAGGCCGGGGACGCCACGGTTGGCCTCGGCCGCGTCGGCGATCGCGGCAATCGGGTCGATGCGCTGGCTGGCCGGCGGGTAGCGGGTGAGCGATTCGTGCGTACGGTAGACCTCGATCAGCAACTCATCGCGGGACGAGAAGTAGTGGCGCAGCGCGGTGTGGGAGACCCCGATGGCCTCCCCGATGCTGCGCAGAGATGCGGCGTCGACGCCACGATCGGCGAATTGTTCGATCGCCATTTCGATTATCTGGCGACGTCGGGCAACCCCCTTGGGATACCTCCCAGGAGTGCGACCATCGCTGGCGTCCATTGGCACATCGTACGAACCCAGAGCCTCCGCTCGCGACAGCGACCCGGCCACGGACCGGGGCAATCCAGGCACGGGGC
Source organism: Propionicimonas sp. (assembly GCA_035433085.1). Classification (GTDB taxonomy): domain Bacteria; phylum Actinomycetota; class Actinomycetes; order Propionibacteriales; family Propionibacteriaceae; genus Propionicimonas. Next base: position 7,251 of record DAORUI010000085.1, read on the forward strand.
GATTTGCACTCGTCGGGACGGGCGGGTTAGCTTGGCGACGTGTTCAACACCGTGTGCCGTCTTGTCAGCCTGCGTCCTTCGACGCCGGCGATGATGTGCGCGCGAATGTGTTGTCGTTGATCCTCTGACCCGACAGCGCATTGATCGGTCACTCCTGACCTGACCCACCCTTTGAGCGTCCAATCGGACGTCTCTGTCGCCCTGTCGGGCCACTCAAAGCCTGTGCCGTCGGCACCCCGTCCCGGACGGAACCAAGCGCGGCCCGACATCGAAGAGACCCCAAGTGATCGCAATCACCGACCTGAAGAAGGTCTACCGCCAAGCCAACCGCGACATCGCGGCTCTGGACGGCGTCACCCTGAACGTACCGGGCAACTCCGTCCACGGCGTCATCGGGCAGTCCGGGTCGGGCAAGACCACCCTCGTGCGGTGCCTCGCGCTGCTCGACCGGCCCACCGCCGGGGTGGTGGAGATCAACGGGGTCGAACTCACCGCCGTCCGCTCGGCCGAACTGCGCCGGGCCCGCCGCCGGCTCGGCGTGGTCTTCCAGCACGCGAACCTCTTCGACTCGCGCACGATCACCGCCAACGTCGCCTACCCGCTCGAGCTCGCCGGTATCGGACGCGTCGAGCGCACCGCCAAAGCCATCGAGCTGCTCGGTCTGGTCGGTCTCGCCGAGGCGGGGGACGCGCACCCTGCCCAGCTCTCCGGCGGCCAGCGGCAGCGCGTCGGCATCGCCCGGGCCTTGGCCACCGACCCGGACGTGTTGCTCTGCGACGAGCCGACCAGTGCCCTCGACCCGGCCACGACCAGCGAGATCCTTGACCTGATCGCCGACCTGAAGGCGCGCCTCGGCATCGCGGTGCTCGTGATCACCCACGAGATGACCGTGGTGAAGCGCATCTGCGATTCGGTTTCGCTGCTGGAGAGTGGCCGGGTGGTCGAGTCCGGCCCGCTCACGCAGGTGGTCGGCGCCTTCGGCAGCAGACTGAGCGAGTCGCTGCTCGGGCTGCCGCCGACCCCCGCGCTCGACCCGGCGCTGGGCCGGCCGATCGAGGTGCTGGATGTCGGCTCCGGCTCGGAACTCTCGGCCCTAACGGCTGCCTCGCGGCACTTCGGGTCCGAGTTCCAGGTGGTCGCGGCGACCGTCGAGCGGCTCGGCGGTGCGACCTTCGGACGCTGGCGGGTGCTGGTCAAGGCCCCGCTCGACCCCGATGCCGTCGTGGCCCACCTACAACAGCTCGGCGTCCAGGCCGCGGTTGGTGCGCAGAACGCGGAGGCGGCCCGATGAACGACTTCTTCAGCGACCTTGCCACGAACCCGGCGATCACCACCGCGCTCTGGCCGGCCTTCGTGGAGACGCTCCAGATGGTCGCGATCGCCGGCGTCGCCACCGTACTGATCGGGTTGCCGCTCGGTGTCGTGCTGTTCGTCACCCAACCGGGTGGCCTGGCGGCGAACCGGGCGCTCAACCTCGTGCTGGGCGGGATCGTGGTGAACATCACCAGATCCATCCCGTACGCGATCCTGATGCTCTCGCTGGTGCCGTTCACCCGTTGGGTGGTGGGTACCTCGATCGGACCGATCGCGGCGTCCGTGTCGCTGACCATCGCGTCCGTCCCGTTCTTCGCGAGGCTGGTGGAGGCGTCCCTTCGCGAGGTGCACGCCGGCAAGCTGGACGCAGCGCACGCCATGGGTTCCAGCCGCTTCCAGACCGTCCGAAAGGTGCTGCTTCCAGAGGCCGGACCTTCCCTGGTGGCGGGCATCACCACCACGGTGGTCGCCCTGATCGGGTACTCGGCGATGGCCGGCCTGATCGGCGGCGGCGGGCTGGGCCGGCTTGCCTACAACTACGGCTACCAGCGCTACCAGTTCGAGGTGATGGCGGTCATCCTCGTGATCCTCGTGGTGCTGGTGCAACTCGTCCAGTGGACGGGGGACGCGATCGTCCGGCGGGTCGACCACCGCTGACACAAGGACTTCCCGGCGCCTCGGCGCAGGGAGAACGACCGGAGGCTCTCCGGGCATAACAACAGATCGGCCCAAACCCGGGCCACAACCGAAAGAGGAAACCATGGGTTCCCTGCGAAAGCACCTGTCCGTTCTAGCCACTGCCGCGGCCGTCATGGCGTTGACGGCTTGCAGCACCGCCACGGCCGCAGCCCCTGCGTCCACAGCCACCGAGGCTGCGTCCACCGCGGCCGAACCGACGTTGGTCACAGTCGGTGCCAGCCCGGTGCCGCACGCGAAGATCCTGGAGTTCGTGCAGCAGAACCTGGCTGCGAAGGCCGGCATCGAGTTGAAGATAGTCGAGTTCGACGACTACGTGCAGCCGAACGAGGCACTCGCCTCGGGTGAGCTGGACGCCAACTACTTCCAGCACTTGCCTTACCTGGAAGACCAGATCAAGGACAAGGGTTACAAGTTCGACCACGGGCTCGGCGTGCACATCGAGCCTTACGCGGTCTTCTCCTCCGAGCACAAAGCGATCTCGGAAGTGCCGGACGGGGCGAGCATCGCCATCACGAACGACGCCTCCAACCAGTACCGTGGACTCAAGCTCCTGGCCGACAACGGCCTACTGGCGAACCTGACCGCCGATTCCACGGTGGTTAGCCTGACTCCCGAGCAGAACCCGCGTGGCTTCAAGTTCATCGAGAACCAGCCTGAGGTGATCGTGCAGCAACTGGACGATCCGGCGGTCGACCTCGCGTTCGTCAACGGCAACTTCATCCTGACTGCGGGGCTGGCCGCCAAGGACGCGCTGCTGGTCGAGAAGGTCGAGAACAACCCCTACGCCAATCTGCTGGTGTGGCGTTCCGACAACACCAACCCCGGCGTGGCCAAGCTCGAGGAGTTGCTGCACTCCACTGAGGTCGCGGACTTCATCGGCCAGACCTGGCCTTCGGGTGACGTGATTCCGGGCGCCTGAGCCCACCTGACTCCCGCGCCGGAGGCTACGGCGAGGCACACCAGCCTCCGGCGCGGGACCGCCCCTGGGCCGGACGGAGCCGGCCGACTCAGACGTGGCCGGCGCCGTCCAGTTGCTCGATGATGTAGGTCAGGATCGGACCGACGACCTCGATCGCGTCGCGGACGCCGCCGCGCGAGCCCGGCGCGGCAAGGACGAACACCGGGGCGCCGTGGTCGGGAGTGATCACGCCGGCCACCTCCCTCGACACCAGGGCAGGCTTGGCGTGCGCGATGCCGATGCGACGGATCTCCTCGGCGATCCCGGGGATCTCGAAGCTCAGCAGTCGGCGGACGGTTTCCGGCGAGCGGTCCTTCGGGCCGATGCCGGTGCCGCCGCAAGTCATCACGAACCTCGAACCGGCCGTGATCGCAGCTCGGATGGCCGCTTCCAGTGCGTCCTCGTCGTCGGGGACCACCGCTCGCTCGACCCCCACCCCGAGGCGGGTCAGCAGTTCCTCGGCCACCGGCGCCCCGCGCTCGGAGTCCGTAGCCGCGGCTACTTCGTCGGAAACCGTGATCACCGTTGCCAGCAGTTGTGGAGCCATGGGTTGAGGCTAGCGTCGGCGCAGCAACACCACCGGCACGCGACTGAATCCGCCCAGCCGGGGCAGTTCGCGCTCAGGCCAGCGGCACCTCGCGTCACGACTTCTTCGGGGCCCCCGGACGGGCGTAGCGCCACCAGGTGATCGCGATGCACATCAGCGCCCAGGCCACACCGATCCAGTAGAAGACCGGTGCCGGCATCAGGGTCAGGCCCACGCCGAACAGGAACGGGCCGAAGGCCGCGATCGCACCGGTCCAGCCGATCACGCCGCCGGCCTGGCGGCGTTCGAAGATCATCGGCATCTGCTTGAAGGTGGACGCGTTACCGATGCCCGCGAACAGGAAGATCGCCAGCATGCCCCAGAGGAACTGGTTGAACCCGCCCTGCAGCGCAGCCGCGCTGCTGGTGTCGGGAGTCAGCGCAGGCATGGTCCACAGGATCGAAGCGGCCAGGCCAATGCCCGAGACCAGCGTCCAGATCGCTCCACCCATCCGGTCGGTCAGCGGCGAGAACAGCACCCGGGCGCCGGCCCCGACGAGCGGACCGAGGAAGACGAACTTCACCGGGTCGGGCACTGCGTAGCCATCCACCAGCACCTGGGCGGTCGCGCCCGCGCCGGAGACGATCGCCGCGTTCCCCGCGCCGTACAGGTTGGCCATCAAGAGGCCGAACTGCGCCGACAGGCCCGAGAAGGTGCCGAAGGTCATTATGTAGAGCAGGGTCATCCACCAGGTGTCCTGGTTGGAGAAGATGTCGAACTGCTGCTTGATGTTGGCCTTGATCGGTACCGACTTCAGCATGGTCCACGCGAGGATCGCGGCCACGACCATGAACGGGATGTAGAAGAAAGCCGCGTTCTGGTACCAGACCGTGATGTCCGGCTTACCGGTCACCTTCAGCTGTTGGGACGCGCCGAGGAAGCCGATCATCCCAAAACCGACCAGCCACGGGGTGAGTAGCTGCACCAGCGAGACGCCGAAGTTGCCGATGCCGGCCTGCAGGCCCAGCGCGGTGCCCTGCAGCTTGCGCGGGAAGAAGTATGAGGTGGACGGCATGAACCCCGAGAACGCGCCGCCGCCGATACCGGCAAGGAACGCCAGGGTCAGCAGTTCCCAGTACGGCGCGGTCGGGCTCTGCACTCGCACGCCCCAGCCGAGCACCGGGAAGATCAGCAGCAGTGAGGTCAGGGCGACCATCTTGCGGGTGCCCATGATCGGGGGCAGCACCATCCAGCCCAGTCGCATCAGACCGCCGGACAGGCCCGGAATGGCAGCGAGCCAGTACAGCTGGTCCTTCGTCCAGGAGTAGCCCAGCGCGTTCAGCTTCGGCACCAGGGCGCTCGGCAGGAACCAGGCGACGAAGCACATGATCAGCGAGAAGGTGGTGATCCACAGCGTCGTCCAGGCCAACTTCTTGTCCCAGGTGGCTTCGTTCTCCGGGTCCCAGGAGGTCAGCCATTCCTTGCTGCGGACGGGTTCTGCGGTTGCGCTCATTTTGCGGCTCCTGTGGTCTGGAGAGAGGAGTGATCGGTGTCGAAGTGGTCGGCGAGTTCGGGTGCCTGGTCGTGCAGCATCCGGACGATGGTGAGGTGCATCCACACCGCGCAGATCGCGGTCAGGACGAACAGGACGAAGAAGGTGCTGGTCGGGAACCCCGTCCAGAGCTTGGTGTAGGCGAACAGCGGCGGCAGGATGAACCCGCCCAGCCCACCGAGCATCCCGACCAGGCCGCCGACCGAGCCGACGTTGTCGGGAAAGTACTCCGGAATGTGCTTGTACACCGCGGCCTTGCCGATGCCCATCGAGCAGCCCAGCAGGAACACCAGCACGGTGAACCAGAAGATGTTGATGGAATACCCCAGGTGCTCGGTCTGGCTGCCGTCGGCGTGGGCGATCACGATGTGTCCATTGGGCATCATCAGGATGCCCGTGGTCACCAGCATCAACGCGAAGGTGGCGTACATCACTTTGCGGGCTCCGATCCGGTCGGACACCCAGCCGCCCACCGGACGCAGCAGCGAGGCCGGGAAGATGAACACCGCAGTGAGCAGAGCGGCGGTGTAGAGATCCACCTTGAAGTTGTCCACGTAGTACTTCGGCAGCCACGCCGACAGCGCGACGTAGGCGCCGAACACCGCGACGTAGTAGAGGCTGAACCGCCAGACCCGCACGTGCTTGAGCGGTGCGAGCATCTCGCGGATCGGCTTGCTCTCGCCGGCCAGGCGGTCATGGCGGGGCACGATCACCCAGGTCAGGACGGCCAGGGTCACCAGGAGCACCGAGTAGATCACCGGTACCAGCCGCCAGCCGCCCTGCACGCCGAAGATGAAGGTTGCACCGGCGGTACCGGCGATCAGCGGCGGACCGATGAACTTGGTGACCGACGCACCCACATTGCCGGCGCCGAACAGGCCGAGCGCGAAGCCCTGGCGATCGCGGCCGAACCAGGCCGCGTTCCAGGCGATGCCGACGCTGAACAGGTTGCCGGCGAAGCCGACCAGGAAGG
>DAORUI010000086.1:0-12649 GCA_035433085.1 Propionicimonas sp.
GCGACCACACCACGGTCATGCACGCCGACCGCAAGATCCGTCAACTGCTGCGCGAGCGACGCTCGGTCTTCAATCAGATCACCGAGCTGACGAACCGCATCAAGCAGTCCCCCCTGCGCTGACCCCATCGGGCACGCTGGCTGAGCAACCGGCAACGCTGGCTGAGCAACCGGCAACGCTGGCTGAGCAACCGGGAACGCTGGCTGAGCCTGACGAAGCCTCACTACAAGCACCACACCATCCACAGAATCGTTGTGCACCGCTGTGGATATGTCTGGGGACAAATGGATACAGCTGTGAATTGTCGAAACGCAAGCTGAACGTATCCCCAAATCCTCCCCGTGTAGTTCTCGGTTATCCACAGGTGTGTCCAGATCGCGACTCGCTGTGCGGGTAGGCAGGACGGCGGTTGTCCACCGAATCCACAGCCGCTACTACGAATACGAATTGATAGATCTCCAATGAACTTCAAAGTCACCGGATACACACCTGGGGAAACACGTCCGACCGACCAGACCACCCGACCCCATCGATATGATCTACTGACCACGCGAGTGTGAGTTCTAGGGAGCAATGGTGAAGATCCGTCTCGACCGCGACGTCCTGGCTGAGGCCGTTCAGTGGGCTGCGCGCAGCCTGCCCACCCGTCCGAGCGTCCCGATTCTGGCCGGTCTGCTGGTCAGGGCCAGCGCAAGCCAGGTCGTGATGAGCAGTTTCGACTACGAAACCTCGGCGAAGATCACGGTCAAGGCCGAGGTCACCGACGACGGCGTCGCGCTGGTCTCGGGACGGTTGCTCGCCGATATCGCCAAGTCGCTGCCGAACAAGCCGGTCGACATCACCTCGGACGAGACGAAGATGGAACTCGTCTGCGGCACCGCCCGGTTCACCCTGCAGACCCTCCCCGTCGCCGACTACCCAGCGCTCCCGGAGATGCCTGAAGCGACCGGCGCGATCGTCAGTGAGGACTTCGCGAAAGCCGTCGGCCAGGTCGTCGTCGCCGCCGGACGCGATGAGTTGCTGCCCGTGTTCACCGGCGTCCGGATGGAGATCGAGGGGGACACTCTCTCGCTGCTGGCCACCGACCGCTACCGGATGGCGTTGAAAGAGCTTGCCTGGAGCCCGCGCAAGCGGGGCGAGGGCGCCGCCCTGGTGCCGGCTCGTGTGTTGGCCGAGACTGCGAAGTCGATGACCGCCGGCGATTCGGTCACCTTGAGCCTTTCCTCCGCCGCAACCGGCGACGGCCTGATCGGCTTCGAGGGCACCGGCACGGCCGGCGTCCGCCAGATCACCACTCGTCTGCTGGACGGGGAGTTCCCCAAGGTGCGGCACCTGATGAACGTGCAGGCGGTCGTGAGCGTCCGGGCGAACACCGCTGAGGTGATTGCCGCGGTGAAGCGCGTCGGCCTGGTCGCGGAGCGGAACACGTCGTTGCGCATGCTCATCGCCGAGGGCTCAATCACCCTCGAGGCGGCGACCGGCGACCAGGCCCAGGCGGTGGAGGCGCTGGAGGCAGTTGTCGAGGACGTCAGCGGTGCCGAGCTCTCGATGACCGCGGCCGGGTTCAACCCGCACTATCTCCAGGACGCGCTAGCCGCTCTGGACAGCCCTTACGTGCAGTTCTCGTTCACCCAGCCCGGCAAGCCCTGCCTACTCACCGGCCTGAACGAACTCGACGGCGAGCCCCTGGCCGACTACAAGCACGTCATCATGCTGATGCGCCTGCCGGCGTGATCGGTCCCACGCTGGCTGTGATCGGTTCTACGCTGGCTGTCATCGGTTCTACGCTGGCTGAGCCTGTCGAAGCCCCGGTCGACCCTTCGTCAGGCTCAGGGATCGCATTGTCGTCAGGCTCAGGGATCGACCCTTCGTCAAGCTCAGGCCCTTCGTCAGGCTCGGGGAGCGTATCGGCGACGCGTTCAGAAACGGTCCCTGAGGAGGCTTCCGAGGAACGAGGAAGCCGTCACGAAGGGTCGTCCGCGCTAGGGACCATCCGGCGCTGATCGAAGATGTTCGTCACCCATCTGAGCCTCGCCGACTTCCGCTCCTACGCGTTGGCGGAGGTTTCGCTCACCCCGGGAGTGACGGTGTTCACCGGCGCCAACGGCCAAGGCAAGACGAATCTGGTCGAGGCGGTCGAGTTCCTGGCGACACTGGGCTCGCACCGGGTCGCTTCCGAGGCGCCGCTGGTGCGTGCCGGTGCATCGCGCTCGATCGTCCGGGCGCGGGTGCAGGCCGGGCTGGAGGATCCCCGCAACCTCGTGCTGGAGATCGAGATCATCCCCGGACGGGCCAACAAGGCTGCGCTCAACCGGGCACCGTTGCGCCGGCCGCGAGACCTGCTGGGTGCACTGCGGGTGGTGCTGTTCTCGCCAGAGGACCTGGCGATTGTGAAGGGGGACCCCAGCGAGCGGCGCAGGTTCATCGACGAGTTGTTGGTGGCGCGCTGGCCGCGGCTGGCTGGCGTCCGAGCCGACTACGACCGGGTGCTGAAGCAGCGCTCCACCTTGTTGAAGTCACTTTCCGGACGCGGTCCGCGCGGCCTCACCGAGGAAGTCGAGTTCACCCTCGAAGTGTGGGACGGGCAACTGGCTGCACTGGGTGCCGAGCTCGTCGCGGCCCGACTGGCCACGCTCGCCGAGTTGGCTCCGCTGCTGGCGTCCGCCTATGCCGATATCGCGCCGACGAACAGCGAGGCCGGAGTCGAGTACAAGTCGTCCGCACTTTCGTCTGGGGTGGTCGAACTGGACGACGAGCCAGCCGCGGCCCGGGGAACAGCCGAGAACCCGCTCCCGACCGTGACCGAGCTCACCCAACTGCTCACGACAAGTTTGCGGGAGCGTCGTGGGGAGGAGATCGCCCGCGGACTCTGCCTGGTGGGCCCGCACCGCGACGACCTCACCCTCACCCTGGGTGACCTACCGACGAAGGGGTACGCCTCCCACGGCGAGTCGTGGTCGACCGCGCTGGCGTTGCGCCTGGCCAGCTTCGCCCTGCTGCGTGCGGACGGGGTGGAGCCGGTGTTGATCCTCGATGACGTGTTCGCCGAGTTGGACGAGTCCCGCCGCGCCCGGCTGGCCGAACTGGTCGGTGACGCCGAGCAGGTGCTGATCACCGCCGCCGTAGCCGCGGACGTACCTGCCGCTCTCCAGGGCAAGCGATTCCTGGTGTCAGACGGTTCAGTGCTCGCCGATGCCCAACCAAAGGCCCCCGAGGCTCCGCAGGGGGAGTTCCCCCCAGCGCTCTCTGAGGCTCGATCCACGGAGGGAGTGCGGTCTCGACAAGCTCGACCAGCCGATCGGTGGATCAAGGCTGAGGTGTCGCGGGGGGAGTTCTCCCAATCGGTCCCTGAGGTGTCGCGGGGGGAGTTCTCCCAATCGGTCCCTGAGGAGCTGCGGGGTGAGTTCTCCCAAACGGTCCCTGAGGAGGTCGCTCTGCGACCGTCACGAAGGGCCGCCGCCACACCCTCCGAAGAACCTGAGCAGCGTGATGCCTGACCCGCGCTCACCCGAGCCGGCGACGAACCCCCCGACGCACGATCCCCAGGGCGTCGAACTCGCCAAGCAGATCGCGAGGGCGACGCGCGGCGCGGCCCCCAAGCCCACACGCAAGCCGCGGCGTCCGATCGCCCCAACCGACGAACCAACCCCGCTGGGCGAGATCCTCAAGGAGGTGATCGACTCCCAAGGCTGGACGCGGGAGGTCAGCCTCCATCAACTGCTCGCCAAGTGGCCGGAGTTGGTCGGCCCCGTGAACGCGTCACATTCAGTGCCGACGGGCTACGCCGAGACGGTGCTCACGGTGCGCGCCGAGTCGTCCACGTGGGCGAGCTCGTTGCGCCTGATCGCACCCCAACTGGTCGCGCGCCTAAACGAGCAACTCGGCCAGGGCACGGTGACCCGAGTTCTGGTGGTCGGCCCCGAAGCCCCGAACTGGAAGAAGGGCCGCCGTTCCGTCCCCGGACGCGGCCCACGCGACACCTACGGCTGAAGCTTCCCGACCTGGACACGGCCCGGCGTCCGAAGGGAAACTCGCTTCGACAAGAACGCTCTCAAGATGGGAGCGCTGCCGCTCGGGCGGATTCGGCTTCGCTGAAGGCCTCACGCACCTCGTCCAGAATGCCCTGCATCGCGATTCGCGCGGCCGTGGGGTCGCCCTTGAACACAGCTTCAGCTACCGCCTCGTGGCCGGCGAGCGCCTCTGGTTTCGGCTGCGCGGGCATCAGGCCGAGCTCGGTACGTCCCTGGAGTACCACCGCGACCAGGTCGCTCAGCGCGGCGAACAGCTCGTTGCCGCAGGACTCCAGCAGCAAACGGTGAAACTCGATGTCGAACTTCAGGAAGTCGTGCAGCAGCCCGGCTTCGCCTGTTCGTCGCATCTCGGCAGCGAGCGGCAGCAGTCGCGCCCGGGTGTGGATGGACGCGAGTCGAGCCGCGCTCTCCGCCGCGGCCGGCTCGACCGCAAGCCGTAACTGCGTGAGCGAGTAGATCTGTTCCTCGCGCCGGGTCGAATGCAGCCGCCAGTCGATCAGCAACGGATCCAACACGCTCCACCTGGCCATCGACTGAGCCACCAGACCGAACCGGCGCCGGGTGCGCACCAGACCCATCGCCTCGAGTTGGCGGGAGACCTCGCGGGCGACAGTGCGGGACACCCCGAAGCGGGATTGCAGGTCCTCCAGCGTCCGGGCCTCGTCCGCCGGCCAGGATCCGTCGATGATCTCCAAGCCCAACTCCCTGGAGATGCCGTGGTGCATGGGCGATGCGGAGTCGGCCTGCTCCTGGGCCATCGAACCTCCTAGTCAGCGTCGCCATAAGCATACCCACGCCACGATGTGAACTCTCTTTCCATCGTTTAATATGCTCATTCTCTTGATAGAGAGTATCTATCTAGGTTAAGGTCATCTCACTGGTCGCACCGCTGCGATCCGTAGAGAGGTCAACGATGACAAACACCCATCTGGTGATCATGGGGGTGGCAGGCTGCGGCAAGTCGTCCGTTGCCCGCGCACTGCACGAGCAACTCGGCTGGACCGTGGCAGAAGGGGACGAATTCCACCCGGCCTCGAACATCGCGAAGATGAGTTCAGGGACGCCACTGAACGACGATGACCGCTGGCCATGGCTCGATTCCATCGCCGCTTGGACGGCCTCGCAGGACTCGTCCGGGACGTCGACGATAGTCACGTGCTCCGCGCTCCGGCGCAGCTACCGCGACCGCTTGCGTTCCGCTCCCGGTCGGACCGTCTTCCTGCACCTGGTGGGCTCGACCGAGCTACTCGCGGAACGCCTCGCCGGACGCACCGACCACTTCATGCCCGCATCGCTCCTGCCGTCCCAATTGGCAACGCTGGAACCGCTCGAATCCGACGAGGTCGGCGTCGCCTTGGACATCGACCGCCCCGTCGAGGAGATCGCGCAGTCAGCGATCGGCCAACTCAAGCTCAATCCGTCCCAACTACCGACAACGGAGTCCTGACATGACCACACCACTCATCCTGGCCGCGCTCGGCGGCATCGCAACGATCGTCGTCCTGATCGTCTGGCTGAAAGTCCATCCCTTCCTCTCGCTAATGGCGGGGTCCGCGGTCATGGCGATCTCGGCCGGCGTGCCGTACCCGGACCTGTTCAAGAGCTTCACCGCGGGTCTCGGCTCGACCCTGTCCGGCGTGGGGCTGTTGATCATCCTCGGCGCGATCGTCGGCACGCTGCTGGTCTCCTCCGGCGGAGCGGACGTGATCGTCGACACCATCTTGGCGAAGACACCACTACAGCGACTGCCCTGGGCCATGGCACTGATTGCCTTCGTCGTCGGCATTCCGCTGTTCTTCGAGGTCGGCGTGGTCATCCTGATCCCGGTCGTGATGTTCGCTGCCCGCCGCGCGCAACTGCCGGTTGTGCTGCTGGGCATTCCGGCGCTGGCCGGCCTCTCCGCCCTGCACGGCCTGGTGCCCCCGCACCCCGGCCCGCTGATCGCCATCGACGCGCTCGGCGCGAACCTCGGTCTCACCCTGGGCTTGGGCCTGCTCGTCGCGATTCCCTGTGTGATCATCTCCGGCCCGCTGCTCGGGCGCGTGATGGCCAAGTGGGTTCCGATCGAGGCCCGCGCTGACCTGCTGGGTTCCGGCGGTCCGGCCGAAGGGGCCAAGCGCCCGAGCTTCGCCGCGGCCCTGACCGTGGTGCTGCTGCCGGTGATCCTGATGCTCGCCCGAACCGTCGTGGAGATGACTGGTGCGCAGGAGAGCCCGATCGGTGCCGCGCTGGTCTTCGTCGGCACTCCGCTGATCGCGTTGACGATCACCGCCGTCGTGGCGATGTTCGTGCTCGGCTTCCTGCTGGCGAAGTCTCGCGATGAGGTCAGCAAGTTGGTGGGTTCGGCGTTCGGACCGATCGCCGGCATCCTGCTGATCGTCGGCGCCGGCGGCGGCTTCAAGCAGACCCTGGTCGACTCGGGCATCGCGGACGTGATCGCTCAAAGCCTGGCGGACGCAGCCCTGCCGCCGCTCCTGGCCGGCTGGATCGTGGCCGTGCTGATCCGCCTCGCGACAGGGTCGGCGACCGTCGCCACAATCACCGCGTCCGGCATCATGGCGCCGCTGGCCGCAGGGCTGTCGCCCACGCACGCCGCGCTGATGGTGCTGGCGATCGGGGCCGGCTCGGTGTTCCTCAGCCACGTCAACGACGCCGGTTTCTGGATGGTGAAGGAGTACTTCGGCATGTCGGTGGGTCAGACCTTCAAGACCTGGTCACTGATGGAGACGGTTCTTTCGGTGACTGGGCTCACGGGCGTGATGCTGCTCAGCCTGGTGGTCTGATGTCCCTCAGCTCTGCAGTGGCTGTCGTCGCCGAGGTGACTGAGCGCATCCGGCGGCGCAGCCAGGCCGGCCGACGGGCTTACCTCGACCGCATCCACGCGGACGCTGAGCGGGCCGACTCCCGGACGCGGCTCAGCTGCGCGAACCTGGCGCACGCCTTCGCTGCGTCCGCGGAGCCCGACCGGCTGGCGGTGCTCAAGGAGGGCCGACCCAATCTCGGGATGGTCACCGCCTACAACGACGTCCTCTCCGCGCATCGTCCGTACGAGGACTACCCGGCCGTGATCCGGGACGAGGCCCGCCAAGGCGGCGCCTCGGCCCAGGTCGCGGGCGGTACCCCCGCGATGTGCGACGGGGTGACCCAGGGCACACCGGGCATGGACCTGTCGTTGTTCAGCCGGGACGTGATCGCGATGAGCACAGCGATCGCGCTGAGCCACGACGTCTACGACGCGGCTCTGCTGCTGGGCATCTGCGACAAGATCGTGCCGGGAATGCTGATCGGGGCGCTCTCGGTAGGCCACGTCCCTTGCGTCTTCGTCCCGGCCGGACCGATGGGCAGCGGCATCGCGAACGCAGTCAAGGCCAAGGTCCGGGAGGCGTACGTCCGCGGAGACGCGTCCAGGGAAGAACTGCTGGAAGTCGAGCAGAAGGCCTATCACTCGGCCGGTACCTGCACCTTCTACGGCACCGCCAACTCCAACCAGGTGCTGCTGGAGGCCATGGGCCTGCAGGTACCCGGGGCAGCCTTCGTGCCGCCATACACGTCGCTGCGGGAGCAACTGACGCGGCAAGCGGTGCGGACCGCGTTGCAGGTGCGCGCCGGCGGCGAGAGGTTCACCCCGATAGGTGAACTCGTGGACGAGCGCTCGATCGTGAACGCGCTCGTTGCCCTGCTCGCCACGGGCGGATCCACCAATCACCTGATCCACTGGGTGGCGGTGGCCCGAGCCGCCGGGATCAGCTTCGACTGGAGCGACGTCGACCAGCTTTCCGCCGCAGTGCCGTTGCTGGCGCGCATCTATCCCAACGGCCAGGCCGACATCAACGACTTCGAACGCGCGGGCGGCACCGGCTTCGTGTTGCGCGAACTCCTTGACCTCGGCCTGCTGCACGCGGACGCGCTGACGGTCAACGCCGGTGGTCTGAGGGAGCAGGTACTGCGTCCCGGACTCTCGGACGGCGAGCTGCGATTCACCGCGCCACCAGGGGTGACACCAGACCCGTCCGTGGTGCGGAGCGGCGCTGATCCGTTCGACGGCACCGGCGGACTGGCCCTGGTCGCCGGCAATCTCGGCCGCGCGGTGATCAAGGTGTCCGCGGTGGCTCCCGACCATCGGGTGATCGCGGCTCCGGCCTTCGTCGCGGACTCGCAGGAAGAGGTCGCGGACGCCTTCCGGCGCGGCGAACTCGATCGCGATGTCGTGGTGGTCGTCCGTTTCCAAGGACCGCAGGCGAACGGAATGCCCGAACTACACCGGCTCACCGCGATCCTCGGCGTGCTGCAGTCGGCCGGACATCGAGTCGCACTGGTGACCGACGGGCGGATGTCGGGCGCGTCCGGGCGCATTCCCGCGGCGATTCACCTCACTCCTGAAGCCGCGGTGGGCGGTCCGTGCGCGAAGCTGCGCACCGGTGATCTGATCCGGCTGGACGCCACCAGTGGGACGCTCGAGGTGCATGCCGACGACCTGGAGCGACGGGAACCCGCGCGCCGGGACGCCCCACGTCCGCTGGGCCTCGGTCGCGACCTGTTCGCCGGCATGCGGGCCACTGTGACCGGCGCGGAACAGGGCGCCTGCACCTGGTTGCCGTTCACCGACGCCGGACGCGACCCCGACGCATCGATTCAGACCTCAACAACCCGACAGGAACTGGTGAAGCAATGACGCAAGAACCCTGGTCCGGACGCGGACCGATCATTCCCGTGCTAGTGATCGACGACGCCGCCATCGCCGTCGACCTGGCTCGCGCCCTGGTCGCCGGCGGCTTGACCGCTCTCGAGGTGACCCTGCGGACGCCGGCCGCTCCGGCCGCGATCGCGGCGATCGCGGCGCAGGTGCCCGAGGCCACGGTGGGGGCCGGCACCCTCCGGCTGCCGTCGGATGCAGGGTTGGCCCGTGATGCGGGCGCGACCTTCGCGGTGACCCCTGGCTACACCCGCGAACTGGGTGCTGCCTGCCGCGCAGCGGGGCTCCCGCTGCTGCCAGGAGTTGCCACCGCGTCCGAGTTGTTGCTGGCGTTCGCTGACGGCTATCGCTTCTGCAAGTTCTTCCCCGCCGTGGCAGCGGGCGGCGTTCCGGTACTGAAAGCCCTTGCCGGGCCCTTTCCGGACGTGTCTTTCTGCCCGACCGGAGGCATCACCGAGGCCTCCGCACCAGAGTTCCTTGCGCTCGCGTCGGTGCCGGTGTGTGGCGGCACCTGGCTGACGCCTGCTGAACTGGTCACAGCCCGCGACTGGACGGGCATCACCGAACTGGCCCGACGCGCCGCCGCGCTCGGTCGAGAGGGGACATCATGCAGCTAGGAATGATCGGTCTCGGCAAGATGGGCCACAACATGGCCGAGCGCCTTCGCCGAGCCGGCCACGAGGTGATTGGCTACGACCGCAATCCGCTCGTCTCCGCAACCACGGATCTGGCCGATCTGGTCTCCCGACTGGCGAATCCGCGGGTGGTGTGGCTGATGGTCCCGGCCGGCGAGCCCACCCGGGCAACCGTGGCGGAACTGAACGGACTGCTCGAAGCCGGGGACGTGGTCGTCGATGGCGGCAACTCCCACTACAAGGACGACGCCGTCAATGCCGCGCTGCTGGCCGAACGCGGTGTCGGCTATCTCGACTGCGGGGTCTCCGGCGGGGTCTGGGGTCGTGACAACGGCTACGGTCTGATGGTCGGTGGTGGCGCGGCCGAGGTGTCCCAGGTGATGCCGATCTTCGACACGCTGCGGCCGGAGGGTCCCCGGGAGGAGGGCTTCGTCCATGCCGGGGGGGTCGGGGCCGGCCACTACGCCAAGATGGTGCACAACGGCATCGAGTACGGCCTGATGCACGCTTATGCCGAAGGCTGGGAACTGCTCGAAGCCAACGGCACCGTGACCGACGTGGCCGGTTGCTTCAAGGCTTGGACCCGCGGCACGGTGGTGCGGTCGTGGCTGCTCGATCTGCTGGTGAAGGCGCTGGCGGAGAACCCGGGCCTGGCCGGGGTGGACGAGTACACCACCGATTCCGGTGAGGGTCGCTGGACGCTCCAGGAAGCCATCGACAACGCCGTTCCGATGCCGGTGCTGGCCGCCGCCATGTTCGCGCGGTTCTCCTCCAGGCAGGAGAACAGCCCCAGCATGCAGATGGTGTCGGCGTTGCGAGGTCAGTTCGGCGGCCACGCGGTGGTGCTCAAGCCGGAGCCCGGCGCAACGACCTGAAGCTCAGTTCGGAGGGGTTTGGAGAGCGTCCCGGACGGCGATCCGCCGATTTGACCGCCTGCGCCCCCCGGACGCGTACCCGTACTCAAGCCGACCCCTGATCGGCGCTGCGAAACGTCACCGCTGGCCGTTCAGGGCCAAATGGCGGGCACCGGTGCCCGGAAATGTGGGTGGCATCCGCTAAGATCGGTTTGTTTGAGAAGCGTGCCACCACTTCACCAGTGCGTGGCGCTTTCTAACGTCTGAAGGGGTTCTGAGTGACTGACGAGCCGATCGTCGCTGCCATGTCCGCCGCGGAGTCCGCGCATGTTGCCGAGGGCAACTACGACGCGTCCGCGATCACCGTCCTTGAAGGTCTGGACGCGGTCCGCAAGCGTCCGGGCATGTACATCGGTTCGACCGGTGAACGCGGCCTGCACCACCTGGTCTACGAGGTGGTCGACAACGCCGTGGACGAGGCCCTGGCCGGCTACTGCGACAACATCATCGTCCGCCTGCTCGACGGCGGCGGCATCCAGGTGGTCGACAACGGCCGCGGCATCCCGGTGAAGGAGCACCCGAAGGAGAAGATCTCCGCGCTCACGGTCGCGCTGACGATCCTGCACGCCGGCGGCAAGTTCGGCGACGGCGGCTACAAGGTGTCCGGCGGCCTGCACGGCGTGGGCGTCTCGGTGGTGAACGCACTCAGTTCGAAGCTCATCGTCGACGTGGTCCGCGACGGGTACCACTGGCGCCAGTCCTTCACTCTCGGCGACCCGGACGCGCCACTGGAGCAGTTGGAGCCAGCCACCGAGACGGGTACCACGGTCACGTTCTACGCGTCCTCGGAGATCTTCGAGACCACGACCTACTCCTACGAGACCCTGGCCACCAGGTTCCGCGAGATGGCGTTCCTGAACAAGGGCCTGAAGATCACCATCCTCGATGAGCGCACCCAGGAAGGCGCCGCTGACGACGATGACAACGACGACGCCGAGGCCCGCAAGCAGACCTTCCAGTACGCCGACGGACTCATCGACTACGTCAAATACCTCACCGGCAGCAAGGAGACCATCCACTCCTCGGTGATCGCGATCGAGGCGAACAACGAAGAGGCGAAGATGAGCCTCGAAGTGGCGATGCAATGGAACACGTCCTTCAACGAGAGCGTGCATACCTTTGCCAACACGATCAACACCCACGAGGGCGGTACCCACGAGGAGGGCTTCCGGGGCGCGCTGACCAACACGGTCAACAAGTGGGGCGAGACCTGGGGGATGATCAAGAAGAAGGAGGATCGGGTCTCCGGCGACGATATCCGTGAGGGCCTCACCGCGATCATCTCGGTGAAGCTGGCCGAGCCGCAGTTCGAGGGCCAGACCAAGACCAAGCTCGGCAACACCGAGGCGCGCTCCTTCGTGCAGAAGGTGGTCAACGACCTGCTCGGCGACTGGTTCGAGAAGAACCCGGCCGACGGCAAGGACATCGTCCGCAAGAGCCAGGCCGCCGCCACCGCTCGGGTGGCCGCCCGCAAGGCCCGCGACCTGGCCCGCGGACGCAAGGGCCTGCTCAACAAGGGCCAGTACGGCAAGCTCTCCGACTGCTCGTCCACCGAGCCGAAGGAGTGCGAGGTGTTCATCGTGGAGGGCGACTCGGCCGGCGGCTCGGCCAAGGGCGGACGCGACCCGCGAACCCAGGCGATCCTGCCGATCCGCGGCAAGATCCTGAACGTCGAGAAGGCCCGGCTCGACCGCATCCTGCAGAACAAGGAGGTCGAGGCGATCTTCAACACCCTGGGCACCGGCGTGCAGGACGACTTCGACGTCGACAAGCTGCGCTACCACAAGCTCGTCCTCATGGCGGACGCGGACGTGGACGGCGCGCACATCCGCACGCTGCTGCTGACCTTGTTGTTCCGGTTCATGAAGCCGCTGATCCAGGGCGGTTTCGTCTACCTGGCCCAGCCGCCACTGTTCCGGTTGCGCTGGACCAACGCCCCGCACGAGTTGGCCTACTCCGACGACGAACGCGACTCGCTGCGCGATGCCGGGTTCGCCGCTGGGAAGAAGTTGCCGAACGTGAACCCGATCCAGCGTTACAAGGGCCTCGGTGAGATGAACGCCGAGGACCTGTGGGACACCACGATGGACCCGGCCAAGCGCTCGCTCCTGCAGGTGACGCTGGAGGACGCAGCCGCGGCCGACCAGATGTTCTCGATCCTGATGGGCGAGGACGTCGAGCAGCGCCGCAGCTTCATCCAACGCAACGCCAAAGACGTCCGCTTCCTCGACATCTGACAAACGATGCCTGACGAAGCCAAAGCAACGATGGCTGAGCCTGACGAAGCCGAAGCAACGATGGCTGAGCCTGACGAAGCCAAGGCAACGATGGCTGAGCCTGACGAAGCCGAAGCAACGATGGCTGAGCCTGACGAAG
>DAORUI010000086.1:12749-13225 GCA_035433085.1 Propionicimonas sp.
CCAAGGCAACGATGGCTGAGCCTGACGAAGCCCGGGACGACCCTTCGACAAGCTCAGGGATCGTTTCGAAACACCGCAGGACCCTTCGTCAAGCTCAGGGATCGAACTACCGCAGCACAACTCCCCAAGGAGAACCCGAATGACCGACGGCCCCGACGAACCCACCGACGTCGAGCTCGAAACCGTCCCTGACAACCAGGCTCTGGCGCCGACCGAGGCCAAGACCGAGGAGATCGACCTGCAGGTCGAGATCCAGCGGTCCTACCTCGACTACGCGATGAGCGTGATCGTGGGCCGGGCGCTGCCCGACGTGCGCGACGGGTTGAAGCCGGTGCACCGGCGCGTGCTGTACGCGATGTACGACGGCGGCTACCGCCCCGACCGGGGCTGGAACAAGTGCTCCCGCGTGGTCGGCGAGGTGATGGGCCTGTACCACCCGCACGGTGACTCGGCGATCTACGACACCCTCGTCCGGC
>DAORUI010000087.1:0-3977 GCA_035433085.1 Propionicimonas sp.
GCGGGGATGGATCAGGATTTGGGGCAACGGCCTCGGCCACCTATCCTCGAACACGCGTCGGGTCGCGGTAGCCCCGGGCTCCAACATTCGCCGCTTCGAGCGGCCACTCGCCGAGAGGCGCTCCCGGCCCGACGCGCCACTCGTTCGTCTCGGGTTTCCAACAATGCCGAATTCGCGGTTAGGCTGACCAGATGCGGAAGCCAAACCCCAGGCAGGCGCTCGTCGTGGTCACCGGATTGTTCATCACAGCAGCGCTCGCCGCGTGCACTCCCAACGTGTCGCTCACGCCCCCGTCCGCTTCTCAAGTGGTGAGTTCAGGGTCACGGGTCGCAAGGCAGGAGTTGTTCGCCAAGAAGTACAAGGTCGGCCTCGGCGCGGGCGCCGCGCTCGACGGCAGAAGGCTCTTCCCGTCCACCAACGCCTGGAACACCCGAGTTGACGCCGCCCCGGTCGACCCGAACTCGGACGCCCTGATCGCGTCCATCGGCGGCTACCTGCACGCTGACTTCGGCGCCAACCTGGACGGCAAGCCGTTCGGGATTCCCTACGTGGTGGTGAAGGGCACTCAGAAGAAGGTGAAGGTGACCTTCGACTACGCCGACGAGAGCGATCCGGGCAAGTACCCGATTCCGAAGAACGCGCCGATCGAGGGCGGCTCGAAGTCCACCGGCGACCGGCACGTGATCGTCCTCGACCGCACCAAGTGGAGGCTCTATGAGCTCTACGACGCCCATCCGGTGAACGACGGAAAGTCCTGGACGGCCGGCTCGGGGGCGATCTACAACCTCAAGTCGAACAAGCTCCGTCCGGCCGGCTGGACGAGTGCGGACGCGGCCGGCCTGCCGATCCTGCCCGGACTCGTGCGCTACGACGAGGTGAAAGCGGGCAGGATCACCCACGCGCTGCGGTTCACGGTCGCTCGGACGCAGAAGGCCTACGTCTCGCCGGCCCGGCACTACGCGAGCGACTCGACCGACCCGAACCTGCCGCCGATGGGCATGCGGGTGCGGCTCAAGGCCGGCTTCGACATCTCGGGCTACCCCAAACAGGCGCGGGTGGTGCTGCAGGCGATGAAGACCTACGGCATGCTCGTGGCCGACAACGGCTCGAACTGGTTCGTCTCCGGCGCGCCGGACAAGCGGTGGAACGACGACGCCCTGAACACGCTCAAACAGGTTCCGGGCAGTGCGTTCGAAGTGGTCGAGCTGGGGACGGTCACCCGCGGCTGAGGCCGTTGGGGTGCACCCGGTTCAGCCGGGCCGCGAACCGGTCGAGGGTCGCGGACGTGAGCGGCGAGCCGATGGCGTTCAGGTGTCCGTGAGGGACGCCGGCCGCGGTGACCACCTCCACGGGCACTCCCGCTTCGGCCAGCTGCTGCCCGAAGCGTTCGCCCGAAGCGCGGAGGTCGTCGAACTCGCAGTTCTCGATGTAGGTGGAGGGGTATCCGGCCAGGTCATTGGCTTGGCCGGGGAACGCGTAGGCGTCCGCGCTCTCGGGGTCGGCCCCGACGTAGTTCCAGTTGAGCCCGCTGACCGCCTCCGGCGGGAAGCCCAGGACGGCCGGCAGCTGCGCCAGGGCCGCCCGCAACTCGTCCGACGGCTCGGGGATCGCGGGGTGTGCGACCGGATAAGCGAGCAGGGCCTGAGCCGGCGGTACTTCGTCGTCACGGCCGTGCAGCGCCACCGTCGCTGCCAGGCAGCCGCCGGCCGAGGCGCCGCCCACCGCGAGCCGCGTCGGGTCGATGCCGAGCTCAGCGGCACCGGCGAGGGTCCAGCGGTAGGCGGCGTACGCGTCGTCGTGGGGTTGGGGGTGATGGACGCCGTCCACGCACAGCCGATAGTCCACCGACACCACAATCCCGCCCGTTCTCGCGACCAGGCCGCGAGCGACCAGATCGGCCTCGGGCATGTCCAGGTCACCGCCCACGAAGGCGCCGCCGTGATACCAGACCAGGCCCACGCCGGACGGCTCGCCCGACTCGGGACGGTAGATACGCACCGGAATCGACCCGTGCAACCCGGGGAGGTCACACCGCTCGACGACGGCGGGCGCCGGTTCCGGCTCCCCGAAGGGCGCCATCCAGGCCCCCATGGCGGCTGCCTCGCCGGGCTCGGGATTGTTCCAGTCGAAGGCGACCAGCTCACCGATCAGATGCAGGCGCTCGGCGTAGATCGGCGCCCAGACGCCGGTCAGGGTCGTCGTGGGGTCACTCATTGGATTCCCCTCCAGCGACCAGGGCCCCAAGCGGCAGCGTGCAGCGCAGGGCATGGCTACCGCCGACGACCTCGCAGCGCGTGCCGTCCGGCAGGACGATGTCGGCGGCCAGCGACTCGGGTAGCTCGACCGCGAGCGTGAACTCGTCCCCGGCCAGTTCCCAGGACGTGCTGATCGGCCCGTGCGCGGACGTGTAGGTCGCCTTCGCCCAGTCGATCCCGGGGCCGGGCACGGGCTGGATGAGCACGCGTCCGAAACCGGGCGAACCGGGACGGATGCCCGCCACGACCTGATAGATCCAGTCGGCCACCGCGCCAAGGGCGTAGTGGTTGAACGACGTCATGTCGCCGGGGTTGATCGAGCCGTCGGGGAGCATCGAATCCCAGCGCTCCCAGATCGTGGTGGCGCCCATCGTCACCGAGTAGAGCCACGACGGGCAGTGCGTCTGCAGGAGCAGCCGGTAGGCGTCGGGCGCGTAGCCGTTCTCCGACAGCGCCCAGGTGACATAGGGCGTGCCCGCGAAGCCGGTGGTCACCACGTAGTCGCGCTCGCGGACCACCTCGGCCAGACGCTTGGCCGCCCAGGGAAGTTCGGCCTCGTCGAGCAGCCCGAAGCAGATCGCCAGCGCATAGACGGTCGCGCAATCGGACGTGATCCGCTCGTCCGCGATGTAGTGGGTGCGGAACGCCGTCCGCAGCCTGGTCGCCAGGGCCGCCCAGCGCGCGGCGTCCGCGTCCCGGCCCAGCAGGCCCGCGGCTTCGGCCGCGAACGCCACCGAACGGTAGAAGGACGCGGTGGCCACCACGCCGGGGTGCGCCTTCGCTGCCCAGGGCTGGTCCGGCGGCGCGTCCGGATCGAGCCAGTCGGCCAACTGCATGCCCTGGTCCCACAGGCCGGTGTCGGAGAGCAGTGGTTCGATCGATTCCAGGTGGGTCACCATCGCGGGGTAGTGGGCCGCGAGGCGGTCGAGGTCGCCGTAGCGGCGCCACAGCTCCTGCGGCACCCAAGCGGCCGCGTCCGCCCAGATCGCCTGGGAGTGGACGTCGCGGAAGGGCGCGTCCGCAGCGTAGTTGCCGTGTTTGAGGACGTCGGGAATCACCACCGGCACCGCCGGCGGCTCGTGGTGGATCGTCTCGGCGGCCAGGTCGAGCAGCCACGAGTGCAGGAAGTCGGCCACATCGAACTGGGACGCTGCAGTGGCAGCGTAGACCGCGATGTCGCCCGTCCAGCCCAGGCGCTCGTCGCGCTGCGGGCAGTCGGTGGGCACCGAGAGGAAGTTGCCTTTCTGTCCCCAGACGGAGTTGCTGACCAGCTGGTTCACCAGTGGTTCGGAGCATTCGAAGATCATCGTCGACTTCAGGTCGGAATGCACCACGACCGCTTCGAGAGCGGACGCCTCCAGTTCGCCCGGCCAGCCGTCCACCTCGGCATAGCGGAAACCGTGGAAGGTGAAGGTGGGCTCGAACACGTCCGCCCCGCCCGAGAGGGTGTAGCGGTCGGTGGCTGCGGCAGCGCGCAGCGGACGGGTGCCCAGCTCGCCGTCCTCGAGCACCTCGGCGTGGCGCAGTGTGACGACTCGTCCTGGCTCACCGGCCACCCGGACGCGCACCCAGCCGACCAGGTTCTGCCCGAAGTCGACCAGTGTCCTGCCTGAGGGCGACTTCCAGATTCGCTGCGGGGTCAGAACCTCCTGGCGGCGTACGAGCGGGCCCACCTGGGGGATCAGGCGGGACGCGTCGAACTCGCCTTCGCGAGTGGTCAGC
>DAORUI010000087.1:4077-13169 GCA_035433085.1 Propionicimonas sp.
CCGGGCGTCGACGCTCTGGCCCTGGTAGAGGGAGTTGGCGGTGATCTCACAGGTGGACGCCGCCCAATCGGGCGAGGTGCCGAACAGCTGGCGCGAGCCGTCCAAGTACTCGACGACGACCACTGCGAGCAGGCCGATCTCCTCGCCGTAGTTGGCTTTCAAGTTCTCGAAGCCGAAGTCCCCGCGGTACCAGCCGTTGCCGACCCGGGCCTCGGCGGGGACCGTCCCGCTGCTGGCTCGCAACCGGTCGGTCACGTCGAAGCTCTGGTACTGCAGCCGCCATTCGTACGCGGTCCAGCCCGGGTTGAAGACCGAGTCGGTCACCGGCGAACCGGCGATCGCGAGTTCGTAGACGCCGTGCGCTGTGGCGTGCACGAAGGCCGCGGCGACCTGCTCGACGGGCTGGTCGAGCACAAGTTCGGCGCTGAGGGCGAGCACTTCGCCACGTTCGGCGTCCGCCGTGATGAAGGTGGCTCTCAGCAGGTCGGCGAGGGTCTGGTCGGTCATCGGTTTCGGTCTTCCTTGTCCGGTTCGGGTTTCGTCCCCGAGCCACCGCCCGTCCTCGGTAGGAGGACAAGCGGTGGCTGCGGGTTCAGTGTGTCAGAGCGGGTTCCGGCGTCCCGGCAAGGTCCGCCCCGTTCGACCGGGCCACCTCGCCGAGCCAGTAGGCGCTCGGCTTGGGGGTGCGCTCCTGGGTGGTCCGATCGACAGCGATCAGCCCGAACTTGGGCACGTAGCCGAAGATCCACTCGAAGTTGTCGAACGCGGTCCAGGCCACGTAGCCGCGAAGGTCGACCCCCTCGGCCAGGCAATCGACGAGTCCGGCCAGGGCACCTTCGAGGTAGCCGAGGCGCTCGGAGTCGTCCGTCGTGGACAGCCCGTTCTCGGTGACCATCACCGGGACGCGGGCCACCTGCCACGCTTCGCGAACGACATTGGCCAAACCCTCGGGGTAGATCTCCTCGCCCTGCTGGTTGACCGTCGCGCCCGGTTCGGGGTCGAGCAGTCCTTCTGGGCCGAACACGTGGCGTCCGTAGTTCTGGATGCCGACGAAGTCGTCGTCGCGGGACGCTTCCAGGAAGCGCACGTTCGCCTCCTGCCGAACCGCCTCGGCGACAGCCTGGCCGCCCGGCCCGGCCTGCACGTCGGTGTTCGCGAGCGTCCAGCCCACCGGAAGGTCCGGACGGACGGCCTTGATCGCGTCCCGTCCGGCCCGGTGCGCGGCGAGCTTGGTCGCGAAGCCGATCTCGGTGGCGTTGAACTGGAACGGCGCCACCTTCGCCGGCTCGATGCCCAACGCCTCGGCCGCACCCACCCATACCGGCACATGCACCCGTGCCTTCGGCGGTTCGCCGGTCAGGCCCATCGCCTTCAGCAGGTAGGGCAGGTTCGGCTCGTTGAGCGTGCACGCCACGTCGATCAGGTCGCCGAGGTGGCGGATCGCCACGTCGCAGAAGCGGGCGAACCGCTCCGGCGTGGCCGCGTCCTCCCAGCCCCCGGCGGCCAGCAGCCACCGCGGGGACGAGAAGTGCAGGAAGGTGACGATCGTCTTCAGCCCGTGTGCTTTGCAGGCCTCGAGAACTCGCCGGTAGTGGTTGAGTTCGGCCACCGAGAACTCGCCCGGCTCGGGCTCGATGCGCGACCACTCCAGCGAGAAGCGGTAGCTGTTGAACCCCAGGGCTGCGATCAGCGCGATGTCCTCGGCGTAGCGGTGGTAGTGGTCCACCGCGTCCCCGGACTTCTCGGGGAAGATCGTGCCGGGCACGTGTTCGAGCAGCCAGATGTCGTTGTTGGTGTTGCCGCCCTCCACCTGGTGCGCGGCCGTGGCCACGCCCCAGATGAAGTCTTCGGGAAAGGTTCGGCCGGTCACTTGACGCCCTTCACCTTGAAGACGGCCACCGCACCGAGGGCGCACAGCACGCCGCAGATGCTCCACAGCAGCAGGTAGTTGTGGCCGCTGCCGCTGGCCAGCACCGCCGGGGCGATCGCGGGCACGAGGATGTTCGGGATCGACAGTGCGAGGCCGAACACGGCCATGTCCTTGCCGGTGTCCTTGGCGTTGGGCAGGACGGACGCGCAGAGCGCGAGGTCGACGGTGAGGTACATCGCCTGACCCATGGCGAACACGATCCAGGCCACGATGAACTGGGTGAAGGTGGTGGCGGTGGCGCCGATGAACAGGGCCAGCGCCATGGTCAGGGCGGAGCCGATGACGAACGGCTTGCGGCGTCCGAGCTTGTCGGAGAGGTAACCCGAGACGGTGAAGAACAAGACGCTGACCGGGGCGGAGAGCAGGCTCAGGAAGCCGGCGTTGGCGCCGGCCTGGGGCAGCGGCAGGCCGAGGCCGTCGATCATGAAGTAGATGAAGTAGGTGAACAGGCCGGTCATCGCGACGCCGGCGAGGAAGCGGGCCAGCCACACCCAGCCGAAGTCGGGGTGCTTTCGCGGGTTGACGAGCAGGCCTTTGAACAGGTCGGCGATGTTGATCGGGGGAACGTCCGACTTGGCCTTGGCCGGGTCCTTGTAGAGGACGAGCAGCGGCAGGCTGAGCAGCAGCGCGAGCGCGACCGGTGCGGTCATCATGATCAGCGGCATGCCCACGAGGCTGGCGGCGAGGTAGGAGCCGGCGGACATGGCCAGGGCGCCGAACATGCCCATGAAGCCCATGACCAGGCCACGCTTGTTGTCGGGGACGCCTTCGACCGGGATCACGGCGTAAGCGTTGAAGCCTACCTGTGCGCACGTGATGCCGATGATGTAGGCCGCCACGATCAGCGGCACTGAGTCGGTCAGGCCGATCACGGCCATGGCCAGAAGCGCAGGCACGAGCATGGCCACGATCCACGGGCGGCGGCGTCCGAAGCGGCTGGTGGTGCGGTCGGAGAGGGCGCCACCCAGCGGGATCGCCACCAGCAGCAGCAGGGCGCTGATCGAGACCGCCATGCCGAGCGCGGCCTCCTTGCCCTCGGGGGCGACGGACGCGATGCGCAGTGAGAGGGCGGTGCTCAGGGTCAGCATCATGATGTACATGCCGGCCGCGGCGACCAGTACCAGCGCGATCGTCTTCTTGATCGACTGTGGGAACTCCGGCGGCACGCCGCCGCTGGCTTCCGCAGCCGCGATGTCCTCGGCCGCCTCGATCAGGCCGCCACCCGGCTCGCCCACCTGGGGAGAGGTCGAGAAGTGTTCAGTCATTGAGGGTCATTCCTCTTCGTTGAGGGGAGTCACCGTTAGCGACGATGCTCCGGTTCGGGCCCGCTCCGTCCGGTGCGGGTGAACCCAGCGTAGACCAACTTGTACCAAACTGGAATAGGTTGGCGGTGTTTTCTTTTCCAACTTGGTACGAGTTGGCGGGATAGCCTTGGGCTTGCCCCTGGTGCCTGCCGGGGTGACGAAGGGGTGAGCGGCATTGTCGGGTGAAGCGAAGCCGCGTCGAAGAGGCGCGTACGCCAACGGCGAGCGGACCCGCGCCGCGCTGGTGGACGCCGCCTTCGAGGTCTTCGCCGAGCAGGGATTCCAGCGCATGTCGATCCGGCAGATCGCGGAAGCCATCGGCACTTCACACACCGCTCTGTTGCACCACTTCGGCTCCAAGGACGCGCTGCTGGGCGCCGTCCTGGCCCGCAGGGAGGAGCGCGAAGGCCCCGAGCGTGCTCGGCTGCTGCAGGCGGAGGGGTTCCTGGACGCGGTGCCGGCGATCATGAAGATCAACGCGACTGAGCCGGGCGTTATCCAACTGGACACGGTGCTGCGCATCGAGGGACTCAACCCCGACCACGCAGCGCACGATTTCGTGATGCGCCAGCAGCAGGAGTTCTACGAGTCGGTACTGGCTGAGCTGACGTCCGAAGATGCGGCGGGCCACCTGCGCGACGGGCTGGACCTGCCGGTGGTCGCGCGCCTGGTGACCTCCCTGGTGGAGGGCATCCAGATCGCATGGCTCACCGACCGCTCGGTGGACATGGGCGCGCATCTGGCGGCGTTCATGGACCTGATCCGTCGACCCTCGTGAGCATCGCGATCCGACCGTGACCACGGTGTTCGTGACCGGCGCCACCGGGATCGTCGGCTCGGCAGTGGTCGAGCACCTGCTCGCTCGCGGCGTCCGGGTGATCGCGGGTGTGCGCGAGCCGTCCGGTGCCCGGCTGCCGGACGCGGTGGAGGTGCGTCCGTTCGAGTTCGGTGGTTCGGCGAGAGCGCTGGCCGACGCGATGGCGGGTGCCGACAAGCTGTTCCTGATGCGTCCTCCGGCGATCGCGGACGTGCAGAACCAGCTGTTCCCCGTGATCGACGCGGCCGCGCTGCTCGGGCTGGAGCAGATCGTGTTCCTTTCTCTGCAGGGAGTGCAGGCGAACCGGCGGACGCCGCACCACGCGGTGGAGGCCTACCTGCGTGAGACCGGGTCGCCGTTCACGAACCTGCGTCCCAACTTCTTCATGCAGAACCTCGCCGGCACGCATGCCGCGGAGATTCGCGAGCGCGGGGAGATCTACGTCCCCGCCGGCCGCTCGCGCACCGCCTTCATCGACGCCCGCGACATCGGACGGGTGGCCGCAGCGGTGTTCACCGGTTCCGGCCATCTGCGGCGCTCGTACACGCTCTCGGGTGAGCGGTCGCTCAGCTACATCGACGTCGCCCGCGTAATGACCGAGGTGCTGGGTCGCCCGGTCCACTACGCCCGTCCGAGCGAGGCCGACTACCTGGCCACCCTCGCCGGCCGGGGCCTGCCCGAGGACTACCTGGCCGTGCAGAAGATGATCTACCGAATCGTCCGGTTGAACGTGTCGGCCCTCCCGAACCGCGCCGTCCGCCGCCTGACCGGCCACCCGGCGACCACGCTCGCCCAGTTCGTCGCCGACCACCGCCTGTCCTGGGACTGCGAAACCGCTCCCTGAGCCCCGTGACGAACGAAACGCGCTGCTGCCCGTGCCGCGATTCGGACCCGGGAAGCGCCGGTGTGCCTCAAGTCGAGGATGGTGAGGACTTGCGGGTCCAAATCGCGTCACCATCGCAAAGGCATCTCGGCTCAGCGCCTGCTCAGGGCCGTTCTGGAGCCCGAATCGCAGCACAATGTGCTCATGGCTGAACGCGAACTCACTCGGCCCGTCCGGCTCACGCTTGCGGACGGGCGGCTGAACCCGGACGCGATCGGCTGGTCCCGGCGTCCGCTGGTGGACACCTCGGGCATCGGCGGTCGGCACTCGTGGGGGCGCAACAAGCGCTGGGAGTACTGGAACGTCGCGACGCCGACCCACGTCCTTGCGCTGACGGTCTCCAGCATCGACTACGCCGCGGTGCACGAAGTTTGGGTGCTTGACCGGGCCACCGAGCGCACGTGGGGGAGGGCTGCCACCGTTCTGCCATCGCGTGGCGTCGAACTGTCGCCTTCGCTCGACCAAGGGCCGGCGCGCGCTCGCGCGAAGAACCTGTCGATCGACATCGTGGCTGTCGGGCGCGAGGTGCGCCTGAGCGCGGAGATCCCCGGAGCCTCCTTCGATGTCGCGGTCACCCGACCCGAAGACCATGAGTGCCTGGCGGTCGTGGTGCCCTGGTCGACGCAGCGCTTCCAGTACACGGTGAAGGACGTCGCGCTGCCCGCGTCCGGCTTCGTGGCGCTGGACGGCGAGACTCACGAGCTTCCGACGGGTGAGTCCTGGGCAGTGCTCGACCACGGCCGGGGGCGGTGGCCGTACGACGTGCACTGGAACTGGGGTGCCGGCTCAGGCGTCTCCAACGGGCACACGATCGGCATCCAGGTTGGCGGACGCTGGACCGCCGGCACCGGCTCAACCGAGAACGGCCTACTGGTGGACGGCGTGCTGCACAAGATCTCGGACGAACTGCTGTGGCGCTACGACCTGTCTGATTGGCGCCGTCCGTGGCGCATCACGGGCGGCGGCTTGGACGCGACCTTCGAGCCGGTCTTCAACAAGCGGTCGGAGTCCAACCTCGGCGTGATCTCGTCCCGAACCGACCAGTGTTTCGGCCACTGGTCCGGCACCTTCGGCGAGGTGGGCTTCGACGGCATCTTCGGCTGGGCGGAGGACGTCCACAACCGTTGGTGAGCTCTTCTGCGGCGGCCGATGACCCAGATCATCGGGTCGAGCTTCGTTGACGCCATCAGCGCGGAGGATTGTGCACCAAACACGGTGGACAATCCTCCCCATCGTTGATCAGTCTTGCCATCGCGACCGGACTATGGCCACCCGTGCGGAGTCTGGGTTCGGAAGCCCTCAGTTGGCGGCTTCGCGCGCCTCGAGCACCGAGGGCATGGCCGCGTAGACCGCGTCGACGACTCCGCGCATGGCGGCGGCGATGGTGCGACCGGCTGGGGTCAGCGCGTACTCGACGTGCTGGCCACCACATTCGGTGCGGGTCACCAAGCCGTCCTCGGCGAGGGTGGCAAGGGTGCGCGACAGCATGCGGTCGCTGATGCCGTCGACCGTTCGCGCGGTCTCGGCGAAGCGGCGAGGGTTGTCCAGCAGCGCGACCAGCACCAGCGACGACCACCTGCTGGTCACGTGTTCCACCAGGTCGCGGGACGGGCACTGCGCGCTGAAGGCGTCGAACGGACGATCCATGCGCTCCCCTTGCATCAGTTACTAACTGGAGTATAGTGCTCTTGTCTACTTACGAATCGTAAGCATCGCAATCGAGAGGAACCCAATGACCATCGCCATCACCGGAGCCACCGGACACCTCGGCGGACTCGTCATCGCCCACCTGCTTCGCCGCGGCACCCCAGCCGCCGAGATCGTCGCGCTCGTTCGCGATGAGACCAAGGCCGCCGACCTCGCCGCCCAGGGCGTGCAGGTTCGCACGTTCGACTACGACCAGGCGGACGCGCTCGCGCCGGCTCTGGCCGGGGTGGACGGGCTCCTGCTCATCTCAGGCACAGCGTTCGGGCGTCGCTTCCCCCAGCACCGCGCGGTGATCGATGCCGCGATCGCGGCGGGCGTGGGCAAGGTCGTCTACACCAGCGCGCCGCATGCGGACGCGTCCATCAACCCGGTGGCGCCCGAGCACAAGGCCACGGAGGAGTATCTGGCCGCGTCCGGTGTGCCGCACGTGATCCTGCGGAACGGCTGGTACCACGAGAACTACCTGGCCGAACTCCAGGCCGCCGCCCAGACCGGGACGCTGCTGACCGCGGCCGGTGACGGACGCGTGGCCAGCGCCGCCCGCAGCGACTACGCCGAAGCCGCGGCGGTGGTCCTCGCCGGTGAGCAGGCCGGCGGCACCATCACACTCACCGGTGACGTCGCCTGGACGCAGGCCGACCTGGCCGCAGACCTCGCCGCTGTCCTGGGCCGGGAGGTGCAGGTGCAGCAGGTGTCTGCCGAGGAGAAGGTCCAGGCGTTGACAGCCGCCGGGCTGGACGAGGGGATGGCCGGGTTCGCCGCCGGTGTCGACCAGGCGATCGCGGCCGGCGAACTCGGCGACCTCACCGGTGATCTTTCTCGCCTGATCGGGCATCCGACGGCCCCGCTGATCGACACCCTGCGCGCCGGCGTCCGCTGATCGCACCCTGCGCCGGCGTCCGCTGAGCGCTGATCCACCGGTTCGGCTGGTCGGGCCTGTCGAGACCCGCTCCGCCGGTGGATCAGGGCCGCTGTCGAGTCGGACGAGCACAAGCGCAAGATGTGTCGCCCAACCGCGAGCCAGTGCGGGGTTGGGCGACACCCCTTAGGCTGCCGAGCATGAAGCCTGCGAAGTCGCTGTCCCCGAAGGCCCAGGCCTGGCTGTACGTAATCGTCGGTGTGGTGGCCATCGGCGCCGCGCTCTACTTCATGAGCGTCGAGGCGAGCGTCTTCGACTGGTTCATCCTGGGTATGGGTGTGGTCGGCGTGATCCAGGGCGTCCGCGAGTTCTGGGCCCTTCGCAACGGCACCGAGTAGCCCCACCTCCCTCCTCCTCCCCTCCTCCGAGTTGTCAGAACTTCACGGCGCCATAGCGCCGTGAAGTTCTGACAACTCGGAGGAGGGGCTACTTCGAGGGGGTCACTGGTAGGCGGCGCGCAGGGTCTTCTTGCCGTGCTGGCGGGACTGCACCAGAGCACCGATGATGCCCAGAGCTGCGAAGCTGATCGGCCACACGAGGTCGGTGCCGACGTTGAAGTTGGGGCCGATGTTCTCGTACCACCGGGTCGAGTGCCCGAGCAGCAACTGAATGCCGTCCACGATCACGCCTGCGCCGATGAACGCCGTGGCGATGATGAGCAGCAGGCGCGGCAGGTCCAGCGTCCAACCGACGATCACCAGCCCCACAGCCACGACCACGGCGATCGTCACCGCCAGCCATGGCGCCACGTGCAGGGACGAGGCCAGCACCTGGCCCAGCCCCCAGCCGAGGGACCCCATCGCTACCAGCACGCTCACCCAGTAGAAGGCGAAGGACAGTCCGGCCACGACCACGGCGCCGACCGCGCCGGCGATCCAGGGCGCGACAGTGCCGAGGTTCGACCCCAGCCAGCCGACCACGATCGCATAGCCCGCGACGCCAAGAATGAAGCCGAGCACCGCGCCCCACAGCGCCAACACGAACCGGGCGGCCGGGTAGCCGAAGAAGCAGAAGGCCAGTCCGATGGCGATCTCTGCGATCGCCGGCCACAGCGTTTCCATGCGCTGAGGCTACCCGCCAGTGCGCGGGCTTGAGGGTGACTGAAGTCCACCGTCTGGGGTGCAGCAATTCACACCCAACGGTCCGGGGTGGCGAGACCGACTATGGCCGCGCTAAATCGTTTGGGACAATGGACCCATGGCCCCAATCGAGACCGCAGCCATCAATCTCCGACTAGCCCAGCTGGGGCTGCCCCTTCCAGCTGACGTGCAGGACGCCCAGGCGAAGCTGGTGGCGCCCATCCTGGCCCGGCAGCGGGAACTGAGCCGCCGGCTCGCCGACCGGCTGTGCGCCGCGGACGCGCGAATCCAGAACTGGTTGGACGACTACCTGGCCGAGACCGGGGTCACCCCGAAGCTGCCCAAGCGCACCTTCGTCCTCGACGAGCCGGGCCTGGCCCGCGCACTCTCCCTGCCCTACGACGCGGACGAGTTCAGCTCACCCCTGCTGAACAGCTACCGGCTCGCCAACGG
>DAORUI010000088.1:0-6905 GCA_035433085.1 Propionicimonas sp.
GACATCGAGGCGAGCTGCCAGCCCTGCTCGTTGACGTAGACCTCGGTGACCATGAACGGGTTGGTGACCTCATTGCCGCCCACGACGGCGAGCAGGTCCATCCTGGTCAGGACGATCGCGGTGTGGTCGTTGATGAAGGGCACGGAGAGTTCGTGCACGGTCGCCTTCTTGTACTCGATGCCGCCGGTGCCGATCACCTCCAGTTCCTGGGCTTTGGTGAACGTCGCGCCCATGTGAACGAACATCGCCCGGCGGTGGAACAGCTGGTCGAGGGCGGCCACGTCCTTCTCCGACATCCAGCGCCACTTGTGGCCGGACAGTTCCAAGATCGCAGCCGCGTCCACTTCGGTTCGCTCGCCCATAACTCAGCCGAGCTTCCGGGAGCCGATGCCGTGGACCATGGCCGGGTCGCGGTGATCGAAGAATTGGCTCGCGCCGGTGTCCAGAGCGGCGATCTGGGCCAGTTCATCGTCGGTGAGGTCGAAGTCGAAGATGGCGAGGTTCTCAGCCATCCGGTCCGGACGCACCGACTTCGGGATCGCGACCACGCCTCGCTGGGTGAGCCAGCGCAGCACCACCTGGGCGACGCTCTTGCCGTGGGCTTCCCCGATCGCGCTCAGGACCGGGTCGGTGAACAGGTTGTTGCGGCCCTCGGCGAACGGTCCCCACGACTCGATCTGGACGCCGTGTTCGGCCATGAACGCCTGGTCGGCTACCCGCTGGTGGAACGGGTGGGTCTCGACCTGGTTCACCGCCGGCACGATCTCGTTGTGGTCGATCAGGTCGATCAGCCGGTCGGGATGGAAGTTCGACACCCCGATCGCCCGCGCCCCACCTTCGGCCAGCACCTTCTGCATTGCCCGCCACGAGCTGTAGTAGTCGCCGAAGGGCTGGTGGATCAGGTACAGGTCGAGGTAGTTCAGACCCAGCTTGGCCAGTGACGTCTCGAACGCCTTGCGGGCCGCGTCCTCACCGCCGTCGTTGACCCACATCTTGGTGGTGATGAACAACTCGGCGCGCGGTACGCCGCTGGCCGCGATCGCCCGTCCGACAGCTTCCTCGTTGAAGTAGGCCGCGGCGGTGTCCAGGTGCCGGTAGCCGGCCTCCAGGGCGTCGAGGACGGCCTGCTCGGTCGACTCCGGGGGGATCTGGAACACCCCGAACCCGAGGATCGGCATCTCTACGCCGTTGTTGAGGGTGACATTGGGTACCTGCACGGGCATTTCAAGGAGTCCTTTCGAGGTGGTCTCACTCGACCCTAGGCTGCGGGACAGTCGCCAGCCAGGACCTGTCAGTGCCTCCCTCAGGCTGTTCGTCCGACCCTAGGTTGGGGGTGGCGAAGCCGGCCGACGCGGTCGCGGCACCTCGACGGACGCCGATGCGTCCATCCCTGACGTTAGGAGAGCAGATCAATGAAGCTACGGGCCCTTGGTGACGGGCTGGTCACCTCTGAGATCGGGCTGGGTTGCATGAGCTTCACCGGCGCCTATCACGACAGCGCTCCGGACCGGGCCGATTCGATCGCGGTGGTCAGGCGCGCGGTGGAGTTGGGCGTGACCTTCTTCGACACCGCTGAGGTGTACGGCCCGTTCCTGAACGAGGACATCGTCGGGGAGGCGCTGGAACCGGTTCGCGACCAGGTGCAGATCGCGACCAAGTTCGGGTTCGCGTTCGAAGAGAACGGGGTCAGCAGTGGCGGGGTGTGCAGCCGGCCCGAAAGCATCCGCCGCGCGGTGGAGGGTTCGCTGCGACGGTTGCGGACCGATCACATCGACCTGTACTACCAGCACCGGGTCGACACCTCGGTCCCGATCGAGGACGTGGCCGGGACGGTCAAGGAACTCATCACAGCCGGCAAGGTGCTGCATTTCGGTTTGTCCGAGGCCGCGGCGGGGACGATTCGCCGGGCCCACGCCGTCCAGCCGGTGGCCGCAGTCCAGAGCGAGTACTCGTTGTGGTGGCGAGAGCGGGAAGCCGACGTCATTCCGGTCCTCGCCGAGCTCGGCATCGGCCTCGTCCCGTTCAGCCCGTTGGGCAAGGGGTTCCTGACCGGCACGATCGACGCCAAGGCGGAGTTCGGAAGCACTGATCTCCGAAGCCGGATTCCGCGGTTCCAGGCCGATGCACTGGCCGCCAATCACGCGTTGGTCGAGGTACTGGCCGGCGTCGCGGAAGAGGTCGAGGCGACGCCGGCGCAGGTGGCTCTGGCCTGGCTCCTCGCTCAGCAGCCTTGGATCGTCCCCATCCCCGGCACCAGGCGGCTGAGCCGGATGGAGGAGAACGTCGCCGCTTCGGCCGTCACGCTGAGCACCTCCCAGCTCGACGAGATTCAGGACGCCGCCGATCGGATTCAGATCGTCGGCGGCCGCTACCCCGAGGAGCTCGACCGGATGGCGAACCTGGAGGCCCCGCCTGCCCTGTAGCGGGCACAGCGCTGGCACGTGATGCTCGGCGAGACCCCCGCCGTGCTCGAAGCGGTCTGTCGCCCCGGCGAGGATGGGCGACCGCGCCAGTCTCTTGACCACACCGCGCCCTTCCACCGGAGTTCGAAAGGCCGAGGTTCTGGCAGGCCGCGAAGGCGAAGAGCGTGTCGATGCGCGCCAACGCCAACCGCATGATTGGTGAACTCGAAGATCCGAGCCACCTGTCGGTGCCGGCCGCGAACGGATCCGAGCAGTTCGCGGGATTCAGCAGGTGCGCTCAGGCTGGACCTTGCCGGCCACGCTGGGGGCGAGCGGGAGAGGTCGGCCGTCTCACCCGCAGGATCGGCGGTAGCGGGATATTCGAAGTACGTGAATGCCCTTGTCAGCGATGCGGGTCAGACTGTGAGCAGTAGCGAGCGAAGGTTGTCGCGCTCGGTGTGGTGGAGCCCGACCCCTTCCAGATGCTCGTCGATCCCACAGGCGAACGCCACAACGAGGGGACGGGTCTCGGCGAGCCAGGTAGCGACCTCGGTCGGCCCCCATTTGCTTTGGCGGTCGGGTGTCGACGAGTTCGATTGCGCGCCGGCCATCGCGCGGACGGATTCTGCGTAGTCGTCGGCGATCAGTTCCGGGGCCACTCCTGCGTTCGCGAGAAGGAGTGCGGTGATCATGCCGGTGCGGTCCCGGCCAGCGCTGCAGTGAACCAAGATGCCCGGCTCCGCGCCGGCGATCGTTTCCAACGTTCGGCGAACCAGATCGGGCAGGATCCGCAGGTTGTGCGGCCAGTATTCGGGCGAGTCGAGGATCGGGAAGCAGGTCTTGCGGAACTCGGGGTTGGCATGGTCTTCGGTCGGGGCCAGGATCATCTCGATCTCATGCGGGGGCTTCCGTGGCGGTGTGGGGTCGCCGTCCTGACGGCCGACCTCGTTGGCGCAGCGCAGGTCGACGACGGTTCGCAGACCCCACAGGCGGGCCTCCGCCCAGCCGGTTGCGGTCAGGAGCTCTCGCCGCGGGCCGCGCGCGATCCGGCCCGTCTGTGTGAGGCCGGAAGGAGTCGGCAGGCCCCCGAGATCGCGGCAGTTGAGGTAGCCGTCCCAGCCGAGAGCACGCACTCGGGCACCCTAGCGCGCTCGAGTCAGCCAACTCAGCTATGTGGTGCGTCCGGTCCACTTGGCCGGGCACTAGCACGAACTCCAGGTGGTCAGGGAGACGCTGCGACGTTCGGGGAGCTCTGGGTTGCGACTGAGGCGCTGAGCCGGTCACGCCAGGAACTCATCGACCGTGGGCTGATCGAGCCCGCTGGGCATGGCCGGCTTCAGTTCACGGTCCCAGGTTTCGCTGCCTGCCTCCGAGCGACTCAGTAGCGTGCCGGTGCCTGATTCGCGTCCAACGGCTTGTCGAGCTGCGGGGATTCCCCGGCAGCGCGTCCGGGGTGGATGCTGGTGGCATGGCCCGCTTCGTGATCGATGCGCCGACCCTGCTCTACGCGGTCGAGTCCGGCAGAGCCCTGGACCCGGTTCACCAGCTGGTGGCGCCGGGGGCGATCCGCTCGCAGGCGCTAGACCTGTTGCTCGCTCGTGTCCGCACGGGAGAACTGACCGAGCCGCAGGCACTCGCGTTTCTCGAACGGCTCACCGCGACGAAGATCCGGACGCTCGCCGACCGGGTCAGCCGACGCACTGCCTGGAGCATCGCGCGCGAGCGCGACTGGGCAACGATCCGGGACGCCGAGCACATCGCGCTGGTGCAGCTCCAGGCGGACGCCCTGGCGACAATCGATGATCGGCTCGCGACTCTGGCCGTCGGCATCGTCCCGGTCGCCGAAGTGGAGCGACTCTTCCGTCCCGACTCGGCAGCACCGCAAGCGTGAGGTCGCCACAGAGAGCCGGAGGCCCCCGATGAACCCGGCATTGGCGGTGGTGCTGGTGCTGCTGGCCGCCGCGATCGTGCTGTTCGCGATCGGCAGGCCGCGGATGGACGTGGTCGCTCTGCTCGCTCTGGTCGCGCTCGCCCTGACCGGCATCGTGACCCTGCCCGAGGCGCTGGCCGGGTTCGCCGACCCGAATGTGATCCTGGTCGCCGCACTGTTCGTGGTGGGCGAAGGGTTGAACCGGACCGGGGTGACCTACCGGCTCGGTGACTGGCTGGCCGCGCACGCCGGAGCCTCGGGCTCCCGGCTGGTGGTGCTACTGATGCTGAGCGTGGCCGCGCTCGGATCGGTGATGAGTTCCACCGGGGTGGTGGCGATCTTCGTCCCGGTCGCGCTGGCCGTCGCCAAGCGACTGTACGACACCTTGTGGGCGATAATCCTGCCGTCCGCGGCCTTCGCCATCCCGATCACCGTGCTGATCCTGGTCAACTTCATGCGCGACATCCCGCAGTCGCTCTTCGAGTCCATGCAGATCGACGGCGCCGGCGACTGGTCGATGCTGACCTCCCTGATGCTGCCGCTGATCCGTCCTGCCCTGGTCACGGTCGGCATCTACGACGCACTCACGGTCTGGAACGGCTTTCTGTTCCCGCTCGTGCTCACCCAGAGCTCCGACAAGCGCGTCCTGCCGCTGTCGCTGTGGACCTTCCAGGGCGAGTTCACCACGAACATCCCGGCCGTGCTCGCCGCCGTCGTGCTCTCGGTGCTGCCGCTGCTCACCGCCTACATCTTCGGACGCCAGCAGCTCGTCGCCGGCCTCACCGCCGGCTTCAGCCGCTGAGCCAACGGCCGCACACACCCCAACGGTCCCTGAGGAGCTTGTCCTGAGCCTGCGAAGGACAAGCGTCACGAAGGGCGCCGCCAACCGCACCACCCAGCATGTCTGAGAGGACCCTCGTGACCACCATCCATGTCGCCGTGACCGGCGTCGACGATGCCCCCGGCACGGAAGCGAATCCGCTGTGCACGATCGACCGGGCCGCCCAGCTCGCCCGGCCCGGTGACACCGTCCGCGTGCATGCGGGCACCTATCGGGAGTGGGTGAAGCCGCGGCGCGGCGGGCTGAGCGACACCCGGCGGATCGTCTACGAAGCGGCGCCGGGGGAGCGCGTGATCGTCAAGGGCTCCGAGCCGGTCACCGGCTGGACGCTCGAAGAGGGCACCGTCTGGCGGGCGGACGTGCCCAACTCCGTCTTCGGGTCATTCAATCCCTTCGCCGAGGAGGTCGCCGGCGACTGGCTGCTGCACCCCGAAGGTGAGCCGCGAAAGCACCTGGGTGAGGTGTACCTCAACGGCCGCAGCTTCTACGAGGTGGCTGATCTGCCCGACCTGATCGATCCGCCCCTGCGCGCAGTCGTCCGCGACCACTGGACCGACAGCGAAGTCGCCGTCTGCGACCCCGAGCAGACCCGGCTGGTCTGGACGGCCCAGGTCGGGGAGCACCTCACCCGGATCTGGGCCAACTTCCAGGGCGCCGACCCGAACGCCGAGCTGGTCGAGGTCAATGTGCGGCGCTCGGTGTTCTACCCGACCCAGCACCATCGGGACTACATCACGGTGCGCGGCTTCGAACTGGCCCAGGCCGCCACCCCCTGGGTGCCGCCGACCGCCGACCAGCCCGCGCTGATCGGACCCAACTGGGCCAAAGGCTGGATCATCGAGGACAACCACATTCACGACGCGAAGTGCTCGGCGATCTCGCTGGGCAAGGAGGCTTCGACCGGCGACAACTACTTCACCGATCGCGGCGACAAGCCGGGTTATCAGTACCAGTTGGAGTCAGTCTTCGCCGCGGGACAGCTCGGCTGGGATCGCGAGCACATCGGATCGCACATCGTGCGTGGCAACACGATCCACGACTGCGGCCAGACCGGCATCGTCGGGCATCTCGGCTGCGTCTTCTCCACGATTGCCGACAACCACATTCACCACATCGCGCAGAAGCGGGAGTTCTACGGCTACGAGATCGGCGGGATCAAGCTGCACGCCCCGATCGACGTCGATATCACCCACAATCGCATCCACGACTGCAGCCTGGGCATCTGGCTGGACTGGCAGACTCAGGGCACCCGGATCAGCCGCAATGTCTGTTACCGCAACTCCCGGGATCTCTTCGTCGAGGTCAGCCACGGTCCCTACCTGGCCGACCACAATCTGCTCGGCTCGGCAGTGGCGCTGGAGATCCTCAGCCAGGGCGGTGCGTTCGTGAACAACCTGGTTGCCGGCGCCGTCCGGGTAGCTCCGGAGTTGAACCGGGCCACGCCCTACCACCGTCCGCACAGCACCCAGGTCGCCGGCTTCGCGGTGATCCACGCCGGTGACGACCGGTTCATCGGCAACATCTTCCTCGGCGGCGACCCCTCCCAGGGCTTCGGGGACGCGGCGGACGGGGACGGGCCGCCCGGCTATGGGACGGCGGGCTACGACGAGCATCCGGCATCGTTCGCCGAATACCTCGCCCGCATCAACGCCGAGCCGGCGGGCACCCACCGGCGGTTCCAGGCGGTGCACCAGCCGGTCTACATCCGGCACAACGTCTATGCCAACGGTGC
>DAORUI010000088.1:7005-12771 GCA_035433085.1 Propionicimonas sp.
GGAACTCTTCTCGATCGGCATCGGCCCCTCGAGTTCGCACACGGTCGGTCCGATGCGGGCCGCCCGGGACTTCCGGCATCGCATCGAGGGACGGCTTCCCGAGCTCGACCGGCTTCGGGTCGTGCTGCACGGTTCACTGGCTGCCACCGGTCGTGGTCACGGCACGCCGGACGCGGTGATCGCGGGTCTGCGCGGGCACGGGCCGTCCAGCGTCGATCCGGAGGCTGTGCACGGCGAGTGGGCACGACTGGAGGACGGCCAGATCCTCAGCGTCGCCGGTGTGGAGTTCACTAGGGACGACATCGCTTTCGAGCCGCGCTCGCGCGGCTTCGCCCACCCCAACGCGCTCACCTTCTCGGGCCTGCGCGGCGAGGAGGAACTGGTCGGCGAGTCGTATCTCTCCATCGGCGGCGGCTTCATCACCAGAGTGGGTGCGGCGGACGTCGAGTCGTCCGGATCGATGACGGTCGTCCCGGGCAGCTTCGCCCACATAGCGGAACTGCTCGAGATCGCCGGTGAGCGCAGCATCGCCGAGGTTGCCTGGGCCTACGAACTCGCCATGCACGGTCACCTCCGGGCCGAAGCCGGCCTGGATGCGATCTGGGAAGCCATGACCCGGTGCGTGAAACGCGGCCTGGCCACTGACGGAATCCTTCCCGGCGGCCTTGGGGTGCCACGCCGGGCCAAGGCGGCCTGGGCAGAACTGACCCGACGGGGCAACGCCGCTGCATCGACCGAGGCGATCTTGATCTACGCGATGGCGGTGAACGAGGAGAATGCGGCCGGCGGGCGCGTGGTCACCGCGCCGACCAACGGCGCCGCCGGCGTCCTGCCTGCGGTCCTCTACGACGCCGTCGCCGCGGACGGGTTGTCGTCGGCCGACGTCCGCACCTTCCTGCTCACCGCGACCGCGATCGGGTCCACCATCGTGAAGAACGCCTCGATCTCGGGTGCAGAGGCCGGCTGCCAGGCCGAAGTGGGCAGCGCCTGCGCGATGGCCGCCGCCGGCCTGACCGCCGTCCGGGGCGGGACGAACGAGCAGATCGAGAACGCGGCCGAGATCGCCCTGGAGCACCATCTCGGACTCACCTGCGACCCGGTCGGCGGCCTCGTCCAGGTGCCCTGCATCGAGCGGAACGCCGTGGCTGCGTCCACCGCGGTGACCGCCAGCCGGCTGGCCCTGCTCGGGGATGGAAGCCACCTCGTCCGGCTGGACACCGCGATCGAGACCATGCGGCAGACCGGCGCCGACATGTCGTCCCGCTACAAGGAGACCAGTCTTGGCGGCCTCGCGGTCAACGTCGTCGAGTGCTGACGGCGACAGCCCAACCGAGTTGACGGTGAAGTGGTCGAGCCTCCCTATCTATTTGTAATGACCGGTCAGTTCAACTACTCTCGAAGTGACGAAAGGATCATTCGTGAGCAGCCTGCTGATCGAGCCTCCCGACACCCAGACCTCCAGCACCCCGGTCGAAGCCGCGGCGGCGGAGCGGGCCCTCGCTGTGGCTGCGACCTCGCTCCAACTCGACGGCAACCGCGGCCGGATCTTCGGCCCCGTCGACCTGGCCATCGAGCCAGGAAGCCTGAACCTGATCACCGGCGCGGCCGGCGCCGGCAAGACGTCACTGCTGCTCACCCTGGTCGGCCGCATGCGGCCCAACCGCGGGTCCGACCTCACCGTGCTGGGTCGGCCATTGCCTCGCCGGGCACCTTCGGTGCAGCGGCGCAGCGCCGCTGTGGGCGTCCACGGCCTCGACGACCTGGACGAGAACGTCACCGTCGCCGCGACGGTTCGCGAGCGCGAGGCGTGGCTCGCCCGCTGGTACCGGATCGTGCGCACCCCGGACGATGCGCACGTGGCCGACATCTGTGCGTCCGTCTTCGGGCACAGCCCGGCGCCCCGCGCAAAGCAGCTGATTCACGAACTGGACGAGGTCGAGAACCTGCGCCTGCGGCTCGCGCTGGCAATGCTGAGCACACCCGAACTGGTCGTCGTCGATGACGTCGACGCACTCCATGACCTCGACAGTCGCCGACGCCTCTGGGAGTCGCTGCGTGTCCTGACCGAACGTGGCGTCACCGTGATCGCGGCCGCCTCGACGAGCGGCGACCTCGCCCGTCTGGGTTGGGCCGACCTGCCCAACCACATCGCGCTGCCCAGCGTCCGCTGAACCCCGCCGGCGTCCCGACCCGCCCCCGCGAGCCGCGGGACATCACTTCAACCTGAATCGCAGAGATAGATGTTTGCCTGGACCTCACACGGAACCGAACTCAAACGGTTCGCCCGCCTGCCCATCACCCGCGCCGCCGTGGCGGTGATGCTGCTCATTCCGTTGCTCTACGGCGCGATGTACGTCTGGGCGTTCTGGGACCCGACCACTCGGATGAACGACCTGCCGGTGGCGCTGGTGAACCAGGACCAACCAAGCACCGACGGCGACGGGAAGACCGTCGACTTCGGTCAGGACGTGGTGGACCAGTTGGTCGAGGACGACTCCATCGGCTGGGCGCAGGTGGACCAGGCCCAAGCCGTGGCCGGGATGGACTCGGGCCGGTACTACTTCGCGGTCACCATCCCGAAGGACTTCTCTGCTCGGATCGCGTCGCTGGGCGAAGACCACCCGAAGGCCGCCAGCATCCAAGTGACCTACGACGACTCCAACTCTTTCCTGGCCTCAACGCTCGGCCGTTCGGCGATGCTCGAGGTGCGCGACGCGGTGGCCGAGAAGGTCTCGAAAGAGGCCGTCAGCACGCTGCTGATCGGGGTGGGGGACGCACGGGACGGGTTCGCCAAGGCCTCGGACGGCGCCTTCGAACTGTCGGACGGGCTGGACAAGGCCAGCGACGGTGCCGACCGGCT
The DNA here is from genome assembly GCA_035433085.1 of Propionicimonas sp. Classification (GTDB taxonomy): domain Bacteria; phylum Actinomycetota; class Actinomycetes; order Propionibacteriales; family Propionibacteriaceae; genus Propionicimonas. Next base: position 9,866 of record DAORUI010000088.1, read on the forward strand.
GAACGTGGGCGCCGCCGACCTGGCTGCGGGCGCGTCCAAGCTGGCGGAAGGGACGAACGACCTCGCTGCCGGGGCGCACACACTCAGCAACAAGCTGGGCGACTACGTTCGCGGCATCTCGGACGCGAGCGCGGGCGTCGCGCAACTGCGAACAGGTGCGGACGGATTGACCGCGCTGCAGGCAGGTCTGGCCCAGGCCGCCGACCCCACGACGGGCGCGCCCGCGCTGGCTGCCGGGGTGAACACACTGGTCGGCGGGGCTACGTCACTGGCTGAGGGCGCCACCTCGTACGCCGACGGCGCGGACTCCTTCGCCACGGGGGCCGGCACCTGGGTCGCCGGTGCGAAGGAATGGCGGCAGGCGGTGGCCACAGCGACCGGCGGCCAGCTCGCCCAGGGCACCAAGGATCTTGCCGCCGGAGCCAAGCAGCTCTCCGCTTCGACTGCCGAAGAAGCGCAGTTGGCACAGGGCGCGACCGCTATCGCGACAGGCAACACCAAGCTGGCCGCCGGGCTGGGTCAGCTCGACGATGCCCTCGCGCAGGCCCAACGTGCCCTCGACGATGGCGACACCACTACCGCTGCGGCCATCCTCTCCGGCGCTCGCGGCAAGCTGCAGAGCGCGCACGACAACGCGTCCGAGTTGGCGGGCGGCGCGGCCAAGGTGGGGGCAGGCATCGCCGACGTCCACACCGGGGCGGCGGAACTCGCCACCGGGGCCGCGACGCTGAACGCCGGCTACGCCCAGCTCAACGGCGCAGTTGCGGACGGCGGCGCCGTGGCCGGCGGCCTCGCCAAGCTAGAGGTCGGCCAGCGCGCGTTGAGCACTGCCGCCGGCCAGCTCGACGCGGGCGCAACGCAACTGGCCGACCCGGCCACGCTGGCCAAGGCCCAGAAACTCAACCAAGGTGCGACCGACCTGGCCAAGGCGCTGCAGACCATGAGCGCGGGCGCGGCCGACCCGGCCAAGGGCATCCCGGCGTTGCAGGCCGGGCTGGCCCAGCTCGCGTCCGGATTCAACAACTCCGACCCCGAGCAGGGTCTGGTCAGCGGGGCCAAGGCGTTGCGTGCCGGCGCGAAGACGCTCGCGTCCGGCCTCGATGCCGCGGCCAGCGGCGCCATCGAACTGAGCGACGGCAGCGGCGAGATCGCCGCCAACACCCCGGCGCTCGCGTCCGGGCTGGTGGACGCGGAGTCTGGGGCCGACGAGCTGGGCGCCAAGCTGGCCGACGGGGCGAACGGGATTCCCGACGACTCCGCCACGGTGCGCCAGAACCGGGCCACCGCGATCGCCACACCGGTCAACACCGTCACCGCTCACGTCCACGAGGCTGATTCCTGGGGCGAGGGTTTCGCGCCCTTCTTCATCTCGCTGGCGCTGTGGGTGGGGGCGCTGATCACCTGGCTGCTGCTGCGTCCGCTGCAGACGCGGGCCCTGATGACTTCGGTGAACGGCTTCCGGATGGCGTGGGGGTCGCTGAACTCGGCGCTGCTGCTGTCGCTGGGGCAAGTGGTGATCATGCTGGCGGTGATGCACTTCGCGATCGGGCTGAACCCGGCCAACATGCTGGCCACGTTCGCGTTCACCATGCTCGCCGCCGCGGCCTTCTTCGCGCTGCAGCAGTTCTTCCAGGTGACGCTTGGTTCGGCCGTCGGGAAGGTGGTGATCATCGTGCTGCTGATGGTGCAGCTGGCGTCGGCCGGGGGCACCTACCCGATCCAGACCACGCCTTCGTTCCTGCAGGCGATCAGCCCCTACCTGCCGATGACCTACGTGGTCACCGGCCTGCGCGAGGCGATCACCGGCGGCATCGAGACCCGCTTCTGGAGCAGCGTGATCGTGCTGGCCGCTATCTTCATGGTGTCGCTGGCGGCCACTTCGCTGGCGTCCGCACGGAAGCGGATCTGGACGATGTCGCGACTGCACCCGGCGCTGAGCATCTGAGGAGGCGAGCATGACCTCACCCGTCACCGGCCGTACCGACGGAAGGGTTGCCCGGCGCCAGGGCACCCGGGACGCGATCATGGACGCAGCTACGGAGTTGTTCGCCGCGCGGGGGGTGACGTCGACCTCGATCGACGACATCGCTACCGCCGCCGGGATAGCCAAGGGCTCGATCTACTACAACTTCGACTCCAAGTCGGGCCTGGTCGAAGCGACCATGACGCGCAGCAGCGAGCGGCTCGCCGGTGCGCTGGCCGAGGCTCGGCAGGGACGGTCGGGGGACGCCTTGCGTGAGGCGGTCGTACGGGCGTTGTTGCTGCTGGTGCAGGAGAACTCCTCGTCGGCACGGGTGATGGTCACCGAGATGTTCCGTACCGAGCGGTCGTGGCGGGACTCGATCGAGACCTGGCGCGAGATCGCGTTGTCACCGCTGGTGGAGGACTTCCACGAGGCCGGGGTCGACCCAGTGGTGGCCGGCGTGCAGGCCGCGGCGATCGTCGGTGCGGCCCTGGTGGCCGGCCTGGAATGGCTGGTCTTCCACCCTGAGCGCAGTGCCGAGCAGGTCGCGTCCGCGGTGCTGGGGACGCTGCGCTGAGCGATCGTATCGTCGACGACGTCGACGACGTCGAAGCGGCCGTGGTCCTGACGCGCGTTCGCATGCCCGCCCCTGGCGAGAGGCGAGGTAGGTCTGCCAGCTGAGACGCTGGGTTCACGTCTCGGACGCAGACGCGTCCGCGCTGCTAGCCTTCGGGGATGATCGCGCCGCTTCCGACCGCCGTTTCGGTGGCCGTGATGTGCGCGTGTATGTGTTGTTGCTGTCGCTGACCCGCGCCAACAACACCATCCTGATCGCTCCCGGCCCGAGGCTCGGCGGTCAACCACCATCCACTTCCGCAGCGCGCGTCGGGATGTGTTGGGGCGCATCTTCCGAACCCGAACGAAGGACCATCCATGTCATCCA
>DAORUI010000089.1:0-3210 GCA_035433085.1 Propionicimonas sp.
ACGATGGCTGAGCCGCCAGTAACGATGGCTGAGCCGCCAGTAACGATGGCTGAGCCGCCAGTAACGATGGCTGAGCTTGCCGAAGCCTCGGACGCAGCGACCCTTCGTCAAGCTCAGGGTTCGTCGGGAGCGTCTCAGGGATCGTCGCGAGCTCAGGGATCGTCGCGAGCTCAGGGATCGTCGGGATCGGCTCGGACCTCGTCGGAGCGCGCCACCCTGGACGGGAACGAAGCCGCGGCCCGGGTCGCGCACGCGCTGAGCGAGGTGATCGCGATCTACCCGATCACGCCGTCCTCGGCGATGGGGGAATCGGCGGACGCGTGGTCGGCGGCGGGCCGGAAGAACCTCTGGGGCGGCGTCCCCGAGGTGGTCGAGCTGCAATCCGAGGCGGGCGCCGCGGGCGCGCTGCACGGAGCGGTCACGAAGGGCACGCTCGGGACTACCTTCACCGCGTCCCAGGGGCTGTTGTTGATGCTGCCCAACATGTACAAGATCGCCGGCGAACTGACCCCAGCGGTGATCCACGTTGCCGCGCGGACGGTGGCCACACACGCGTTGAGTATCTTCGGCGACCACTCCGATGTGATGAGCGCGCGGATGACCGGCTGGGCGATGCTCTCGGCTTCCTCGGTGCAGGAGGCGCACGATTTCGCACTTGTCGCCCACGCGGCGACTCTGCGGACGCGGGTGCCGTTCGTCCACTTCTTCGACGGCTTCCGCACCAGCCACGAAGAGAACACGATCGACCTGTTGAGCCCGGACGTGCTGCGCGCGCTCGTGCGCGAGGCGGACGTGCTCGCCCACCGGTCGCGGGGCCTCACCCCTGACGCCCCGGTGATCCGCGGTGTGGCGGAGAACCCGGACACCTTCTTCCAGGCCGCCGAGGCCGCCAACCCGTTCCACTTCGCAGTGCCCGAGGTGGTGGCCGAGGTCTTCGCCGAGCTGGCTGAGCACACCGGACGGCAGTACTCGCTGGTCGACTACCACGGCGCCCCGGACGCCGAGCGGGTGGTGGTCGCGATGGGTTCGTCGGCCGGCTGCCTGGCCGAGACGGTGGACGAGTTGGTGCGCCGAGGCGAAAAGGTCGGCATGCTCACCGTCCGCCTGTACCGACCCTTCCCGGTCGAGGCGTTCCTGGCCGCGCTGCCAGCGACCGTCCGCTCGATCGCAGTGCTGGACCGCACCAAGGAACCCGGCGCCCCCGCCGAACCCCTGCACGCCGACGTCCTGGTGGCCCTCGCCTCCCGCCCGATCCCTGAGCCTGACGAAGGGCCTGAGCCTGGCGCGGGTGTGGCGGACGCCCTTCGTGACGCGGGCGGTTCGTTCCTCACCGCCCGCTCCTCAGGGAGCGTTTCGGAGCAATCGGTCCCTGAGGAGCGTGCGGGGTACGGGCCTTCCGCTCAATCGGTCCCTGAGGAGCCTGCGAGGAACGAGCAGGCGTCACGAAGGGCCGCCGCCGCCCCACGGGTCATCGGCGGACGCTACGGACTCTCGTCCAAGGAGTTCACGCCGCAGATGGCCAAGGCCGTCTTCGACGAGCTCACCAAGCCCAACCCGAAACCGCGCTTCACGGTAGGCATCAATGACGATGTCACCCACCTCTCGCTCACCCCGGACGCGAGTTTCCGGGTGCCGTCGGAGCATCTGTCAGCGGTGTTCTTCGGCCTTGGCTCGGACGGTACGGTCGGCGCGGCGAAGAACTCGGTGAAGATCATCGGTTCGCGTCCCGATTCCCACTCGCAGGGCTACTTCGTCTACGACTCGCGCAAGTCCGGTGCGGTCACGGTGTCGCACCTTCGCTTCGGCAGCACCCCGGTGCGCTCGACCTACCTGGTCGATCAGGCCGACTTCGTCGCCGTCCACCAATTCGACCTGCTCAAGGCGATGAAGACCGTCGACGTCGCCAAGCCCGGCGGCACGTTGCTGCTCAACTCACCGTACGGAGAGGCCACCTGGGGGAACCTCCCGGCCGAGGTGCAACAACTCATCATCGACAAGCACCTTCGGACGTGGATCATCGACGCCGAAGCCGTCTCCAAGGCCGCCGGGCTGCACCGGCGGATCAACACGGTGATGCAGCCGTGCTTCTTCCACCTTTCCGAGGTGCTGCCGGCTGACCAGGCCGTGGCCGCGATCAAGGCGTCCGTCGAGGAAACCTATGGACGCCGCGGTCGAACCATCGTGGAGAAGAACTTCAAGGCGATCGACGCCGCGTTGGCCGCACTGGCACCACTCGTTGTGCCCGCGTCCGCGTCCAGCATCGAGCACCGGCTGCCGCCGCTGCCCGAGGCCGCCGGCGACTTCGTCCGCCAGGTCACAGCCGCGATGCTGCACGGCCAGGGAGACCTGCTGCCGGTGAGCGCACTCCCCGTGGACGGCACGTGGCCCACCGGCACCGCGAAGTGGGAGAAGCGCGGGCTCGCCGCCGAGTTGCCGATCTGGGACGAGTCGCTCTGCATCGACTGCGGTAAGTGCGCGATCACCTGTCCGCACACTGCGATCCGGATCAAGCTCGCGGACCCGTCCGATCTCGTGGGTGCGCCGGACGGCTTCAAGCACAAGGAGTACAAGGATCGCCAGCTTCCCGGACGCCGGCTGATCGTCCAGGTGGCACCCGACGACTGCACCGGCTGCGGCATCTGCGTGGACATCTGCCCGGCCCGCTCGAAGAGCGAGGAGAAGCACAAGTCACTGAACATGGCCCCGGCACGCGAGCATCGCGACGCTGAGCGCGCCTCCTTCGAGTTCTTCCTCGGCCTGCCCGAGATCGACCGGACACAGGTGCGCCTCGACCAGGTGAAGGGCGTCGCCCAACTGGAGCCGCTGTTCGAGTTCTCGCTGGCGTGCTCCGGCTGTGGCGAGACCCCCTACATCAAGACGCTCACCCAGCTGTTCGGCGACCGGATGATCGTCGCCAACGCCACCGGCTGCTCGTCCATCTTCGGCGGCAACCTGCCCACGACGCCCTACACGAAGAACGCGGACGGACGCGGCCCGGCCTGGTCGAACTCCCTGTTCGAGGACAACGCCGAGTTCGGCCTGGGCATGCGCATCGCCTGGGAGCGCCAGCACGCGGAGGCCCGTCGGCTGCTGTCCGACCTGCGTGAGGAGGTCGGCCCCGATCTGGCGGACGCGATCCTGGCCGCCGACCAGTCCGACGAGGCCGGTCTGGCCGCCCAACGTGCACGCGTCGCCGAACTGAAGCGTCGG
>DAORUI010000089.1:3310-12635 GCA_035433085.1 Propionicimonas sp.
CGACGAGGCCGGTCTGGCCGCCCAACGTGCACGCGTCGCCGAACTGAAGCGTCGGCTGGTCGAGCCTGTCGAGACCATCGGCGGGGTCTCGACAAGCTCGACCACCCGAACGCTGGCTGAGCCTGTCGAAGCCTCGGCGGCCCGAGCGCTGGCTGAGCCTGTCGAAGCCTCGGCCGACCCTTCGTCAGGCTCAGGGATCGTCGGCTCCTTCCGCGCGCTGATCAGCCTGGCCGACGAGCTCGTGGACAAATCGGTCTGGATCGTCGGCGGCGACGGCTGGGCCTACGACATCGGGTACGGCGGGCTCGACCACGTGCTTGGCAGCGGCCGGGACGTCAACATCCTGGTGCTCGACACCGAGGTCTACTCCAACACTGGGGGGCAGGCGTCCAAGTCGACCCCGCGGGCGGCCATGGCCAAGTTCGCGACGGCGGGCAAGGGCACGCCGAAGAAGGACCTCGGCGTGTTGGCGCAGGCATACGGGAATGTGTACGTAGCCCAACTGGCGATCGGCGCGAACCAGCAGCAGGCCGTCCGGGCGATGTTGGAAGCACAGGCCTGGCCCGGCCCGTCCCTGCTGATCGCCTATTCGACCTGCATCGCGCACGGCATCGACATGGCCACTTCGATGACCCACCAGGCAGAAGCCGTAGCCAGCGGCTATTGGCCGCTGTACCGCTACCGGCCCGGCGACGTCCAGCCACTGCATCTCGACAGCAAGGCGCCGACCATTCCGGTGGCCGATTTCATGGCGAGTGAGGCCCGATTCTCGATGCTCACTCGGGCGAACCCGCAAAGGGCTGCCGACTTGGCGCAGCTAGCGCAAGCGGACGCGGACGTTCGCTGGCACTATTACTCGCAACTGGCCGGTGTGGAACGTGTCCTGCCGGTAGTCAAGGAGGAACCATGAGGCCCCAACTGGCCACCACCTACCTCGGGCTACCGCTCTCGGGTCCGCTGATCGCGTCCGCTTCGCCGCTGACCGGGAGGATCGACTCGCTCCTGGCACTGGAAGCTGCGGGAGCGTCAGCCGTGGTGCTGCCGTCGCTGTTCGAAGAGGACGTGGTCGCCGAGGAGTCCGAGCTTGCCGAGCGGCTGGAGGTGGGCGACGACTTCGCTGAGTTCTCCGGCAGTCCGCTGCCAGAGATCGAGCAGCCCGAACTCGGTTCGGGACGCCACCGGCACCTCGTCCAGCAAGCCAAGGCGCAGCTCAAGGTGCCGGTGATCGCCAGCCTGAACGCGACGCGTCCGGGCTCGTGGCAGCGCTACGCCGCGGAGTTGGCGGACGCGGGCGCGGACGCCCTGGAGCTGAACCTGTATTCGGTGGCGGCCGACCCCAGCAAGACCGCAGCCGAGGTGGAACTGGAGCATCTCGCGGCGATCGAGGCGGTGAAGATCGCGGTGGACATTCCCCTGGCGGTGAAGCTGTCGCCGTTCTACTCGGGCATGTCGAAGTTCGCCTCGCTGGCGGTGGACGCGGGCGCCGACGGGCTGGTCCTGTTCAACCGGTTCTACGCCCCCGACCTGGATCTGGACCGGCTCAAGCTGTTCCCGAAGGCCGACCTCTCCCAGCCCGACGACCAGCGGATCGCTCTGCGTTGGATCGGCATCCTGCGTAGTCAGCTGCCCGACGTGGCGTTGGCGTGCACGTCCGGGGTGCATTCCGGCGCGGAGATCATCAAGGCGCTGCTGGTTGGTGCGGACGTGGCCTGCACGACGTCCGCGGTGCTTCGGCGCGGCCCCGAGGCGATCACCCAGATGCTGGCCGAGGCCGAACACTGGCTGGCCGATCGCGACTACACCGGCGTCGACCAGCTGCGCGGTTCGATGAGCGCCGACTCGGTCGGGGACGCGTCCGCCTACGAGCGCGCCCAATACCAGGCCGTGCTGCACTCCGGACGCCACGTCGGCTGATCCCCACTGCCTGCTGCTCCCATCCCAGCTGCGGCACCTCCCGCACCTCCCGTACCTCCCGCACCTCCCGGCCAGTCACAAACTGGACAGTTCTGTACCGTGACGGGACGTAACTGTCCAGCTTGCGCAACCGGGTGGGCCCCAGTGCGCAGCCGAGCGGACCTACCCTTCACAAGCTGGACAGTCTGGTCCCGGGACGGGACCGAACGGTCCTGCTTGCGGTCTGGTGGCTGGGGTGGGTCGGCATGCGGCGGGTCTGGCTCGCTGGCCTAGACTCGCCGGTGATGATCCAGCACCAGTTCACGCGTCGCCGAGTGATCGGCATCGCTCTTGTCGCGTCCCTCTCGCTCGGCTTGGCGGCCTGCGCTGTCCCGGACGGTCCGGTGAGCACCGGCGAACGTCCGAATCGGCCGAGCGCGGCAGCGACACCGTCCATCAACCCGGAGACCGATCCGGCCAAGCTGACCATTCCGCTGAGCCAGGTGCCGGCCTTCCGTCCGGCCACCGCGGACGCGGACGGCTGGACCACTAACGCGATGACCGACGCCGAAGGCGACTTCAAATGGCGGGTTCTGGACGCCGACGGCCAGGCGGTCAAGGACTACCAGCCCACCAGCACGGTCGCGTTCCCCGACCCGGCGAACTACACCGAAGTACCAGGCGTGCTCACCTTCCGCGGCAACAACGCTCGCTCCGCGCCGGCCTACGGCACGGCCGAGGTCGCAGACAAGAAGCTCGAAGTCGTCTGGACGCAGGACACCGGCGAAGTTCGCGGGGACGGTTCCTACTGGCCCGGCGCCGGCTGGACTGGCCAGCCGCTACTGGTGAACTGGCCCGAGGCCACCCGCGAGGCGATGGGTTACGCGGATGAGTTCGCCAACGACCCGGATTTCACCGAGGTGATCTACCCGACCTTCACCGGGGTGATCTACCGGCTCGACCTCGCCACCGGCAAGCAGGTGAAGGCGCCGCTCGACACCGGCTGTGGCTACAAGGGCACCGGCTCGATCGACCCGCGGGGCTACCCGCTGCTCTACGCGGGCCAGGGCCTCGACGACATGGACGGCACCAACTGCCCGTGGGAGTACCGCGTCTTCGACCTCATTCAGAACAAGCAGGTCGCCGGCTGGACGGGCAGTGATGCGGCGGCCCCACGCAAGGACTGGGGTGCCTTCGACTCGTCCGCACTGGTCAATGCCGCGTCCGACACCCTGATCGAACCCGCCGAGAACGGGCTGGTCTACAAGGCCAAGCTGAACGCGTCCTTCGATCCGGAGGCCAAGACGGTGAGCGTGAACCCGCAGCTCACCAAGATGGAGTACCGGACGCCGTCCAGCCACAAATTCGGCATTGAGTCGTCGGCGGTGGCCTACCGAAACCTGATGTTCGCCTCGGACAACGACGGCAACCTCATTTGCTGGGACGCGAACACGCTGGCCGTGGTCTGGGCGCGCGACGTCGGCGACGACTCGGACGCGTCCATGGTGCTCGAAGAAACGCCCGAAGGCGTGTTCATCTACCACGGCAACACCCTGGACAAGCGGACGCCTGAGAGTGGTGCCGAGCAGGTGACCAACCTGCGCAAGATCAACGCACTCACCGGGGAACAGGTCTGGGAGCACAAGGTGCCTACGACCCGGGACACCCCGAACAACGGCGGCCTGCTGGCGACGCCGCTACTCGGCACCGGCGAGATCTCGGACCTGATCATCTTCAATGTCGCGAAGACCACCAGCCTGAAGGCCGGCACGATGATTGCGCTCGACCGCAAGACCGGCGAGGTGGCCTGGCAGCGGCAGCTGAAGCGATACTCGTGGAGCTCGCCGGTGCAGATCACCGGTACCGACGGCACCGCTTACGGCATCGTCACCGACTCCGGCGGAACCATGCACTTGTTCGACCCGAACAGCGGCGTCGATCTCTCCACCCTCAGTCTGGGCAAGAACACCGAAGCCTCGCCGGCCGTCTACGGCAACATGATCGTGGTCGCGTCGTACGCCAAACGCATCTGGGGTATCCGGATCAGCTGAGGCCTGACCCCCGACTTGCCTTGAGCGCACCGCGGCCGGGCCGCAGTCGGTCGGCTTCGTCCGGCCAACCGGAGTCGCTCACTCATCCGGATCGCCCGAAAGTCGGGTTGTCAGCGGGGTGTAGCCGTCGCTTAAGCCTGATTCGCCCGATCGTCGGGTTGTGCGCCATCTACCGAGGCCGATATTCCCCATTTCGGGCGAAGTGCGCCCCTCTGAGCCGGGCAGCGCCTCGATATCCCGACTTTCGGGCGAATCCTCCTCGACTTGGGTCAGCATTGCTGCGCCTCGACCAGGCTCCGGACTGGGAGCACAGTGGCGCCATGAGCACGCAGGCGCAGATTGACTACCTGATCGTCGGTGGCGGCCTGGCCGCCGTCCGCGCAGTGGAGGGCATTCGCGAGGTCGACCAGGCCGGCGAGATCGCTCTGGTGACCGCTGAACCGCACCCGCCCTACGAACGGCCGCCATTGTCGAAGGGCGTCTTGCTGGGCACGGACCCGGTCGAGAGCGTCTTTCCGCACCCGCACGACTGGTACGCCGAGCATGGGGTCACCTTGTACCTGGGCGATCCTGCGGTAGCTGTGGACGCGTCCGCACACCGGCTACATCTGGCCAGCGGGACCGGAATCGGGTGGCAGCGGCTGCTCCTGGCGACCGGGTCGCGGCTGCGCAAACTCGATGTGCCCGGTGCCGACCTGGCCGGCGTCGGTTACCTCAGGACGCTTGCCGACTCGCTCAACCTGCTTGAGCGCTTCCGCGAGCGGGCGGACGTGGTGGTCGTCGGCGCCGGCTGGATCGGCTTGGAGGTTGCCGCCGCCGCCCGGCAGCACCACTGCCACGTGACGGTGCTCGAACCGCAGGCGGCACCGCTGGTCCGCACGATGGGGGAGCGCGTCGGCGGCTGGTTCGCCGATCTGCACACCCGGCACGGGGTCGACCTGCGGCTCGGTGTCGCCGTGGAGCGGCTCGTGGGCAACGGCGCGGTGGCGGGGGTGGTCACCGACTCGGGAGTGACGATTCCCGCCGACGTGGTTGTGGTCGGGGTCGGCATTCAGCCCGAGACCGCACTCGCGCAGACCGCAGGCGTGGCGCTCGACAACGGGGTGCTCACCGATTCCGCGCTGCGCACCAGCATCCCGGGCATCTGGGCGGCCGGAGACGTGGCGAACTGGGACAGCGGGCTACTGGGCCGGCACGTCCGGGTTGAGCACTGGGCCAACGCGTACGACGGCGGGCTCGCGGCCGGACGCTCGATGGCCGGTGCCGAGGTCACCTACGATCCCGTGCCGTTCTTCTACTCCGACCAGTACGACGTCGGCCTTGAATACGCCGGCTACGTTCCTCCGGACGCAGGCGCGGAGGTGGTGATTCGCGGCGATCCGGCGACGGACAAGTTCATGGTGTTCTGGGTGCAGTCTTCGGGTGGGGTGCGGCGAGTGCTGGCAGGCATGCACGTGAACACCTGGGACACGATGGACGCAGTCCAGGCGCTGATCCGTAACCGCACGCCCGTGGACGTCGCACGACTCTCCGATGCACATGTCCCGCTCGACGAGCTCGTCAGCTCACGCAGCCCCGGTTGATCGAGCCTGTCGAGATCACCTCCGGACCGAAACGGAGATGCTCAGCGCTTGGCGGTGCCCCACATGGTGCGAACCACCTGGCCACCGACCCGGATCACCTGGTTCCAGAACGTCGCGGAACCGAGCACCTTCTCCACGCCTGACTTCGGCGCTGGACGGGACGACGTGCGCGTCCGGGTCGTGCGGCGCTCCTCAGCCTCGTATTGGCGTTGGGCATCCTGCTCGGCCTTGGCACTGGCTGACCCCTGGCGCTCGGCTTCCGCTCGGCCGACCCCCTGCTCCAGGCGCTGGGTGAGCATCTCGTACGCGGACTCGCGGTTGATGTCCTGGCCGTACTTGGCTGTCATGGCCGATGCGGCCACGCCCTTGGTGAGCCAGTCGGCCGGCATCGGCTCCATGGACGCCTGGGGGGCGCGCATCCGCGTCCATGCCACCGGGGTGGGAGCGCCGTCCGGGTTCAGCACGGTGACGATCGCTTCACCGATGCCGAGGGCCTGCAGGGTGTCGGCCAGGTCGTACTGGCTGTTCGGGTAGGTCTCGACGGTCGCCTTGAGCGCCTTGGCATCCTTCGGGGTGTGCGCCCGCAGCTGGTGCTGCACCCGGGAGCCGAGCTGGGCCAGCACCGCGTCCGGCACGTCGGTGGGCGATTGGGTGACGAAGAAGATGCCCACACCCTTGCTCCGGATCAGCCGGACGGTCTGCGCGATCGCGTCCAGGAAGGCCTTGGACGCACCGTTGAACAGCAGGTGCGCCTCGTCGAAGAAGAAGACCAGCTTGGGCACGTCCACGTCGCCGATCTCGGGCAGGTCGTGGAAGAGGTCGGCGAGCAGCCACATCAGGAAGGTCGAGAAGACCTGCGGACGGTCCTGCAGGTTCGGCAGTTCGAGCAGCGAGATGACGCCCTTGCCGTCCGCGGTGCGGATCAGGTCGCGGGTGTCGAACTCGGGCTCGCCGAAGAACTCGTCCGCGCCCTGGGTCTGCAGGGTGACCAGGCTGCGCAGGATCACGCCCACCGTTGCCGAACTGAGCCCGCCGATCTCCTTGAGCTCGACCTTGCCCTCATCGCTGGTGAGGTGGGTGAGCAGCGCGCGCAGGTCGGCCAGATCGAGCAGGGCCAGGCCCTCGGTGTCGGCGTAGTGGAACACCAGGCCGAGGCTCGACTCCTGGGTCTCGTTCAGGCCGAGCACCTTGCTCAGCAGGATCGGCCCGAATGACGACACGGTTGCGCGCAGCGGCACGCCGGTACCCTGGCCGCCGAGGGCGTAGAACTCGGTGGGGCAGCCGGCCGGCTGCCAGTCCTGACCGATCTTCTGGGTCCTGGCAAGGAGTTTCTCGCTGGGCTCTCCCGGGATCGCGATGCCGGACAGGTCGCCCTTGATGTCGGCGGCGAAGACGCTCACCCCGGCGGCGGAGATCTGCTCGGCCAGCAACTGCAGGGTGCGGGTCTTGCCGGTGCCGGTGGCGCCGGCCACCAGGCCGTGCCGGTTGAGCATCGACAGCGAGAGCCGGATCTTCGCGTCGGGGGCGGGGGAGCCGTCCACCATCAACACACCCAGTTCGATCGAAGGGGTGTCGAAGGTGTAGCCGGCCTTGATCTTGTCGGTCGCGTCGGACTGCGCAGTCATGCGCCCAAGACTAGGGAAATCCGTGCCGCCATGGGGCGTGTGGCGACGCGATTCGGACCCGCGACCTCCGATTCCCGCCGCATGCTCGACTCTGGCGGCCGCGCGGGTCCAGATCGCGGCAGCTGTTACCCTTGTCGCAAGACAGGGGAGCGCCACCGGGCGCTGAGAGTGCGGGCTTGCCGCAGACCCTCGAACCTGATCCGGTTAACACCGGCGTAGGGAGTCGGGAATCTCCCCGGGGGCACCCGGGCCCTCCGAGCATTTGGAGGAAATGTGCTAGTCAACAAGCAAATCGGCGCCGCAGCGGCGGCGGTGCGACCCGAATCGAGTAGACGGGTGGTCGCCACCGTCGTTCTCCTGCCGGCCCTCGCAGGGCTTCTGCTGGCCGGGTGCTCCGCGCAACCGGCCCAGCCGGCCGGGCCCGCCCAGCCGAGCGCGACGGCGTCCGCGCCCACCGAGAGCAAGACCCTCACCGTGATCACCCACGACTCGTTCGCACTGGCGGACGCCACGATCGCTGCATTCAAGACCAGCTCGGGTTACGACGTCCAGTTCGTCGCCCCCGGGGACGCCGGGACGGTGGTCAACCAACTCATCCTGACCAAGGACGCCCCGCTCGGCGACGTGGTCTTCGGCATCGACAACACCTTCGCCGGACGCGCGCTCAACGCCGGTGTGCTAGCGCCCTACTCGGCGTCCACGCTGCCGGCGGACGCGGCCAAGCTCGCCGCGGACGACAAGTCGTCCCTCACCCCGATCGACTACGGCGACGTCTGCCTGAACGCCGACACCGCGTGGTTCAAGGCGAAGTCGTTGGCCGTCCCCGAGACCCTGGACGACCTGCTCAAGCCTGAGTACAAGGGCTTGCTGGTGGTGTCGAACCCGGCCTCGTCGTCTCCGGGACTGGCCTTCCTCGCGGCGACGGTCGGCGCGAAGGGTGAGGGCTACCTCGACTACTGGACGGCGTTGAAGGCCAATGGCGTGAAGGTCGTGAAGGGCTGGACGGAGGCCTACACCGTCGAGTTCTCGGGGTCGTCGGGCAAGGGCGATCGCCCGCTGGTCCTGTCGTACGCGTCCTCGCCCGCCTACGAGCCGGCCACCGAGGCGCTCACCCGGACCTGCTTCCGGCAGGTCGAGTACGCAGGCGTGATCGCCGGTGCGCAGAACGAGGTCGGCGCGCGGAAGTTCATCGACTTCCTGCTCACCGACGAGGTGCAGAAACAGATCCCCGAGACCATGTACATGTACCCGGTGAACTCCGCGGTCGGTCTGCCGAAGGACTGGCAGGAGCACGCCGCCGCGGTCGCCGCCCCGATCGAGGTGCCGGTCGCCGACATCGCAGCCAAGCGGGACGAATGGATCAAGGCATGGACGGCGACAGTCATCGGGTGACCGACCTCTCACCGGGTTCGCGTCCCCCCGCCCAGCCCCCAACCCAGCTCGGGAACGGGCCGCAGCCGCCGACTCCTCCACCAGGCCTTGAGCATGGACCGCAGGCGCACGTTCCCACGTCCCAGCCGTTCGAGCCAGCGAAACTGACTGACGCCAGGGAAGATTCCCCGGCAAGGGTCCGTTTCGCTGGCTCGAACGCAGGGAGGGGAGTGGGCTTGTCGGGTGCGGGTGCGGGTGCGGGTGCGGGTGCGGGTGCAGCCGGGCGAGCCGGAGTTGCGGGTGCGGCTGGGGTGGGCCGGCGGACGGGGCTGGGCGGGCATCCCTGGGTGTGGGCGGCGGCTGCCGCGCTTCCGGTCGCCTTTCTTGCGGTCTTCTTCGCCTGGCCGGTGGCTGCGCTGGTGGCCCGTGGGTTCGTCGACGAGGCCGGGTTCACCCTCACCGGGGTCCAGGACGTCCTCGCAGCCCCACGCACGTGGCGGATCGTCCACCAGACGCTCAGTCAGGCTGTGGTCGGCACCCTCGGCTCGGTGCTGCTCGGGTTACCCGGCGCCTACCTGCTCTACCGCTGCCGCTTCCCCGGACGCCGGGTGCTGCGGGCGGCGGTCAGCGTCCCGTTCGTGCTGCCGACGGTGGTCGTCGGCGTCGCCTTCCAGTCGTTGCTCGCGCCTCACGGGCTGCTCGGCTTCCTCGGGCTGCAGGAGTCGTTCGTCGGGATCGTCGCCGCCCTGATCTTCTTCAACTACTCCGTGGTGGTGCGGACGGTCGGCGCGCTCTGGTCGCG
>DAORUI010000090.1:0-11103 GCA_035433085.1 Propionicimonas sp.
CGCCTGCCCGAGGGCACCACCGCCACCGACCTGGTGCTGACCATCACCGAGATGCTCCGGCAGCACAAGGTGGTCGGCAAGTTCGTCGAGTTCTACGGGCCGGGGGTCTCCGAGGTGCCGCTGGCCAATCGCGCCACGATCGGCAACATGAGCCCCGAGTACGGCTCGACCATCGCGATCTTCCCGATTGATGAGAAGACGATCGACTACCTGCGCCTGACCGGACGCTCCGACGAGCAACTGGAGCTGGTCGAGACCTACGCCAAGGCTCAGGGGCTCTGGCTCGACCCCGCGGCCGAACCGCGCTTCTCCGAGTACCTCGAACTCGACCTTTCGACCGTGGTGCCGAGCATCGCCGGCCCGAAGCGTCCCCAGGACCGGGTGGTTCTCGCCCACGCCAAGCAGGGCTTCAACGAGGCGCTGCGCGACTATGTGGGTGACGACATCACCGGCTACGACGAGGCCGTGGCCGAGAGCTTCCCGGCCTCGGACGCGCCCGCGCACGACGGTGAGAACGGCGCCCCGGCGCCGCACGAGTACGGCGAGCACACCCCGGCGGCCCTGGGCCGGCCGAGCAAGCCCACCCCGGTAACGCTCGCGGACGGCACCACCTTCAACCTCGACCACGGCGCGGTCACGATCGCGGCGATCACCTCGTGCACGAACACGTCCAACCCGAGCGTGATGATCGGCGCGGCGCTGGTGGCCAAGAAGGCCGTCGAGGCAGGGCTCACCCGCAAGCCGTGGGTGAAGACCTCGCTGGCGCCGGGCTCGAAGGTGGTCACCGACTACTACGAGAAGTCCGGGCTGGACAAGTACCTCAACGCCCTCGACTTCAACCTGGTCGGCTACGGCTGCACCACCTGCATCGGCAACTCCGGGCCGCTGATCCCCGAAGTCTCCCAGGCGATCAATGACGCCGACCTGGCCGTCACCGCGGTGCTCAGCGGCAACCGCAACTTCGAGGGCCGGATCAACCCCGACGTGAAGATGAACTACCTGGCCAGCCCACCCCTGGTGGTCGCCTACGCCCTGGCCGGGCGGATGGACATCGACCTGACCACCGAGCCGATCGGCATCGGGTCGGGCGGCAAGCCGGTCTACCTTGCCGACATCTGGCCAACGCAAGCCGAGGTCGACGAGGTGGTCGGGTCCTCGATCACCGCCGAGATGTTCACTTCGCGCTATGCCGACGTTTTCGCCGGTGACGAGGCCTGGCAGTCGCTGCCCACCCCGACCGGTGATGTGTTCAGCTGGGACGGCGAGTCGACCTACGTGCGCAAGCCGCCCTACTTCGACAACATGCCGGCCCAGCCGGTACCGGTCACGGACGTTGCCGGCGCCCGGGTGCTGCTCAAGCTCGCCGACTCGGTGACCACCGACCACATCTCGCCGGCCGGTTCGATCAAGGCCGACAGCCCGGCGGGGAAGTACCTCACCGAGCACGGCGTCAGTCGCGTGGACTTCAACTCCTACGGATCGCGCCGCGGCAACCACGAGGTGATGATCCGGGGCACCTTCGCCAACATCCGGCTGCGCAACCAGATCGCGCCCGGCACCGAAGGCGGCTTCACCCGCGATTTCACGGTGGCCGACGCCCCGGTGGCCACGGTCTTCGACGCCGCCCAGAACTACGCCGCTGCAGGCGTGCCGTTGGTGGTGCTGGCCGGCAAGGAGTACGGCTCGGGCTCATCGCGTGACTGGGCCGCCAAGGGCACCGCGCTGCTGGGCGTGAAGGTCGTCATCGCCGAGAGCTACGAGCGCATCCACCGGTCGAACCTGATCGGTATGGGCGTGCTCCCGCTGCAGTTCCCCGAGGGCGAGAATGCCGATTCCCTGGGCCTGACCGGCGCGGAGACCTTCTCGGTGAGCGGCATCACCGAGCTGAACGACGGCACCACGCCGGCCACCGTCCGGGTGGTCGCGCAGGGTGAGGGCGATCCGATCACCTTCGACGCCGTGCTGCGCATCGACACCCCAGGTGAGGCCGACTACTACCGGCACGGCGGAATCATGCAGTACGTGCTGCGTTCGCTACTGACGAAGTAGATGGGACGGCGGCGGGCGCGCACCCAGTCGCCTGTGGCGGAACCGGACTTCATGCCGGCTTCCGCCCGGGTGGCCTGGACGTACCTGGCCACGCTGATCGCGCTGGTCGCGGCCGGTGTCGTAGTGGTGCTGGGCAACCAGACCGTCGGCGTGCTGGTCTGCACCGGCGCCGGGGCCGGGGCCGGGGCCGACGTGGACGCTGACGACCTCGCTGTGACCTGCCGGTTGTGGTGGGCGATCTGGTTGGCGATCGGCGGCTTCCTGGTCGCGCTGCTTCCGGCCGTGCGCGCGCTCAAGCTGGACTGGTGGCTCTGGCTGACCCTGGTTGCGGGTTCCGGACTGCTGGTAGCCCTGGACTCGGTGACCGATTGGTGGTGGTGGCTGCTGGCCGCGCTGCTACCGGCCGCCGCCGCCCTCGCCAGCGCCGACTGGGAGCGTGGCCCCCGGGTTCGCCGAGCCCAACTGGGGGCCCTGATCGGTCTGGCCGTGGCAGCCGTAGCCGCCCTGATCTGGTGGTACCTGGGCTAGATCGGCAATGCGGTTGAGTGCCCGATCTGGCTGTCCGGTGGCGGACGCCCCTTCGTGACGGTCTCGATCGTTCCTCGCGACCCCTCCTCAGGGATCGGCTATCAAGGGGACCCTGAGGGACGTCAACCTGAACAACGGCCCCTGAGGAACGCTGTGAGGGACGTCAACCCAAACAACGGACCCTGAGGAGCGCTGTGAGGGACGAGCAGCGCGTCACGAAGGGCCGGAGCCCGCTTCATCATAGAATCGTACACATGTATCCAGAACGGCTCAAGAACAGGCCAAGAACCATCGAACCCGTGCGGACGAACCCGTGTCCGGGCTTTGCGCCGCAGGGCTGGCCCGAGCGCGTCCAGCCCCCGGAGACCATCGACTGGGAAGAGTCGGCCACGGCTTTCCTGCTGGATTGCTGCCCGGCGGACTACCGTGCCTACCCGGTATTGCGTCGACACCCCGTGGTGCTGGCGATGTTCGCCTTCCAGTTCGTGGAATCGCAGGTCAAGGCGAGCACGGAGGGCCTGGCCAGGGTGCGGACCGGCCTGGCCGACTACGTCAGTCCCGAGGTGGCCCAGGAAGCAGTCGAAGCGTGGACGACGGAGGGTGCGAGACTCGTCCGGCTTCGCCGTGAGGTTGGCCTGGTGGGGGATGCTTTGCGTGGCAAGGTGTTTGTCCCCAGGCTCTGACATAGACTCGTCCGGTGAGCCTGCTCGATGAGATCAACGGCCCAGGTGGCCTCAGCGATCTGACCCCGGAGCAGCTGAACCAACTCGCCGACGAGATCCGCGCCTTCCTGATCACCAACGTCAGCCGCACCGGCGGTCACCTCGGACCGAACTTGGGCGTGGTCGAGTTGACCATCGCCCTGCACCGGGTGTTCGAGTCGCCGCGGGACGCGATCATCTTCGACACCGGGCACCAGAGCTACGTGCACAAGATCCTCACCGGACGCCGTACCCGGTTCACGAGCCTTCGCCAGCCCGGCGGGCTTTCGGGTTATCCGAGCCGCGCCGAATCGGCTCACGACTGGGTGGAGAACTCGCATGCGTCCACGGCGTTGTCGTGGGCCGACGGGCTCGCCAAGGCGTTCCGGCTGCGCGGCGAGGAGCGCTTCGTGGTCGCAGTCGTGGGCGACGGTGCGCTCACGGGCGGTATGACCTGGGAAGCCCTGAACAACATCGCCGTCTCCGGCGACGAGCGCCTGGTGATCGTCGTGAACGACAACGGACGGTCCTACACTCCGACCGTCGGCGGCATCGCCACCCAGCTGTCTTCGCTCGGCAAGCAGTTGGCCGCGATCCGCACCGACCGCCGCTACGAGCGGACGCTGAAGCGGATCAAGGAACTCGCTCGGCGCACGCCGCTGGTCGGCGAGATGGTCTACGGACTACTGCACGGCTTCAAGATGGGCGTGAAAGACGTCCTCGCCCCGCAGGGGATGTTCTCCGAACTGGGCATCAAGTACCTCGGTCCGATCAACGGGCACGACATCGGTGCGGTCGAACTGGCGCTGGCCCAAGCGAAGGGGTTCGGTGCTCCCGTCCTGGTGCACTGCATCACGCAGAAGGGGCGAGGGTTCAAAGCGGCCGAGGAGCACGAGCAGGATCGATTCCACGCGGTCGGTCAGATCGATGAGGTGACCGGCGAGCCGCTCAGCGGCGCCGACGTGCGCACGTGGACGGATGCTTTCGGCGACGAACTCGCCCGCATCGGCGCAACTGACGACTCGGTGGTGGCGATCACCGCTGCGATGCTGCACCCAACCGGTCTGGACAAGTTCGCCAGGCACTTCCCGAATCGAATCTTCGACGTCGGTATCGCCGAGCAGCATGCGGTGACCGCGGCCGCCGGTTTGGCCGCCGGCGGGCTGCACCCGGTGTTCGCGGTCTACGCGACCTTCCTCAACCGGGCTTTCGACCAGGTGCTGATGGATGTCGCCCTGCATCGCCAGGGAGTCACCTTCGTTCTCGACCGCGCAGGCATCACCGGACCGGACGGCCCCAGTCACAACGGCATGTGGGACGCGTCCCTGATGGGCCTGGTACCGGGACTACGGCTCACCGCGCCGCGCGACGAGCAGCGGCTGGGCGAGGCGCTGCGGTTGGCTGTCACGGTCTCGGACGCGCCGACCGTGCTGCGGTACTCCAAGGAGCGACTGCCCGAGCCCATCCCGGCCATCCAACGGCGAGGGGACGTGGACGTGCTCTTCGCCAGTCTTCGCCCGCGGGTGCTGGTGGTGGGTTACGGACAGCTCTGCGGGATGGCCGTCGAGGTCGGACGCCGACTCGCTCAGCAGGGCATCGGCGCCACCGTGGTCGACCCGGTCTGGGCGCTGCCGGTCTCGGCCGATCTGCTCGCTCTGATGGCCGAGCACGAACTGGTCGTGACCATCGAGGACAACGGAGTCGCCGGTGGCCTGGGTGCCCGCCTGGGCCAGGAGGCCCGCGCGCTCGGCATCGACACCAGGCTCCGTGAGTTCGGCATCCCCCAGGAGTTCCTCGCCCAGGGCAACCGCGGCCAGCTACTCGATGAGGTGGGCCTGAACCCCGCCCAGATAGCCCGCTACGCCACAGAGATCGTCTCCGCCGACGCGGTCACCGTCCGAATCACGACCGCCGGCTGATCTTCCGACCCCTATCGGCTGATCTTCCGACCCCTATCGGCTGATCGAGCTTGTCGAGATCCCTTGCGAGGTACCAGCACCCCCTCTTCAAACGCTCCCTGAGAGGCTTGCGAGGTATGAACAGCCCTTCCAAACGCTCCCTGAGGAGGCTTGCGAGGGACGAGCACCCCCTTCCAAACGCTCCCTGAGGAGGCTTGCGAGGGGCTAACAACCCCTTTCAAACGCTCCCTGAGGAGGCTTGCGAGGGACGAGCAAGACGTCACGAAGGGCGTCCGCCACCCCAACCACCAATCCGGCGTCGGCGGCCCAACGTGGCGCCGTCCGCTCGTTCCTCACGGACGGCTCCTCAGGGACCGACTAGAGGTGGCGCTCGCACGCTCATGAGCGCTCCCCAGGGACCGGTTGGAGGTGGCAGGGACGGTTCAAGGGAAGGCATCGCCCGGGTGCGGGGTGATGCCACCTACCAGTTCTGGGTGATCACCGGCACCGCAAGGCCGCGCTGCCAGGCGCGCGCGCCCAGCGCGGCCAGGCGCGCATCCACTTCAGGCTCGTCTATGGTCGCGGGGGAGTCCCAGAGCAACCGGCGCAGGTGATCGGGGGCCAGCAGGTTCTCCACCGGCACGTTCAGTTCTTCGGCGAGGGCCAGCAACGCCGGCCGCACGCGGTTGAAGCGCTCGAACGATTCCGGCCAGCGGTTCTCCCAAGCCCGCGGCGGGGGCGGCCCCTCCGGCGCGGTGTGCCTTGGCGGCAGCTCAGTCTTGGGCAGTGCGGCCACGCGATCGAGAGCAGCCAGCCAGGTCGACTCGTAGCGCACCGCGAAGCGGTTGGTGAAGCCACGCACGGATCGCAGGTCTGCCCGAGCCAACCGCGTCCGGTGCTCGGACTCGATCTTCAAGGCCAGTTCGCTGATCGCCCGATCGGGTACCACGCGTCCGGGCGCACGGTCGCTGCGTGCAGCGATCTCCTCACGTGCCAGCCAGAGCTCCCGAACCACCGCGAGCGCGGCCGGGGTACGCAGGCTGTGCAGGCCGGACGTCCGCCGCCAGGGATCGCGCCTGGGCACGAGTTCGTCGTCGGCGTGCAGGGTCAGGTACGCGAATTCCTGCTCGGCCCATTCCAGCTTATGGGTCTGCGTGAGCTGATCGATCAGCCAGTCGCGCAGGTCGGCGAGCCGCTCCACATCGAGGGCCGCGTAGGCGAGCCAGTTCTCGGGCAGGGGCCGCTGCGACCAGTCAGCAGCCGAGTGCTCCTTCAGCAGGCTGAGGCCCAGCGCCTGTTCCATCAGCGCGCCCAGGTTCACCCTGGGCAGGCCGAGCAGCCGGGCCGCGAGTTCGGTGTCGAACAGGTGCTTGGGCAGGAAATGCACCTCAGCCAGGCACGGCAGATCCTGACTCGCGGCGTGCAGCACCCACTCCGCTTCGCCGAGTTCGGTGGCGAAGTCGGCGAAGTCGGCCCGAGGCTGGCCGTACTCGAAAGCTGTCGGGTCGATCAGGTGGGTGCCGGCGTCCTGCCTGCGCACCTGGATCAGGTAGGCCTTGGCTGTGTAGCGGTATCCCTGGGCACGCTCGGTATCGATGGCCACCGGGCCACGTCCGGCCAGCAGTGCCCCGCGAGTGCGTTCGAGGGCTTCGGGAGTATCGACCACGGCCGGGACGCCGTCAGCCGGCATTGCCAGGACGGGATACTCGACAGGTTCGGGAGCAGCAGCTTCCTTGGCGAATTCAGAATCGGTCACCGTAGCCACGTTCCGGAGCGACGCGGCGCGATCGGCACCACACCTTCAGGCAGAGGCGGCAGGCCGGCCGTGAGGCACAACAGCTCCGACCACGCCTGCAGGTGGGCCACCACGTCATCTGCGTGGCGCACGATCGGCGTCCAGGATGCGCGCAGTTCTACCTCGGCTCGGGGCGGCTCCGCGGCCATGCCGCCGAACGACCGGCTGGAGACCGCGGTCACCGTCCCGCTCGGCGCGGTGTAGTCAGCGCGGTTGCGGGCCAGCGCGTCCTCCAGCCAGGACCACCCGACCTCGTTGAGCAGCGGATCGGTGACCATCTCCGGGTCGACGTCGGCCCGCGCGAACGTGACGCAGCGGAAGTCACCGTCCCAGGAGGCGCTGCCGTCCGGATCGTGCAGGAGCACCAAGCGTCCGCTGCCGAGGGATTCGTCGTCGCTCTCGACTTCGGCGCTGATCGCGACCGCGAACGGAGCGATCTTCTGGGGGGCAGGGATCTCCTCGACCTTCAGCTCGGGTCGCCAGGTCATGGCGAGAATCGCTTGCACCGCCTCTTCGAAGAGCGGTGGCATGCTCACTTCACGCCGGGAGGCCACAGCCGCCAGCGTACTGTCAGGCGTCGTCAACCCCACTTTGGCGCGCCGCAAGACCTCAGGACGCGGGCTCGAAGTCGATGCTGACAGAGTTGATGCACCAGCGCTGATCGGTGGGGGTGTCGTAGCCCTCACCCTCGAAGACATGCCCGAGGTGGGAATCGCAGGACGCGCAGCGCACCTCGGTGCGCGCGTGCCCCGGCAGGCTGTTGTCGGCGATGAGCCGGACGCGGTCAGCGGCGGCCGCGGTGTAGAACGACGGCCAACCGCAATGCGAGGCGAACTTGTGCTCACTGCGGAACAGCTCGGCTCCACAGGCCCGACAGCGGTAGATACCCGCCGCTACGTGGTCGGTGTACTCGCCGGTGAACGGCGCTTCGGTGCCGGACTCGCGCAGCACGCGGTACTCCAGCGGGCTGAGCTGTGCCCGCCACTCCTCGGGGGTCTTGATCACCTTGAGTTCCATGGTTCCTCCTCGTCGGCCTTCCACCATAGGCGTACCCACCGACACCTTGTAGCCTTCGGAAATGCCCGATGCGCTTGAACTCGTCGTGGGGGATCGCCGCGTCCGGATCTCCAGTCCGGACAAGGTCTACTTCGCCGATCTCGGCCTGAGCAAGGCCGAGGTGGTGGCGTACTTCGTCAGCGTCGGGGACGGGATCGTGGCCGCGCTGCGGGACCGGCCGACCGCGATGGAGCGCTGGCCCGGCGGGGTGCGCGACGACGTGGTGATCGCCACCCGGCAGGATGGCAGGGGCGAGGCCTTCTACCAGAAGCGCGCGCCGGCGAACACCCCCGACTGGGTGCAGACCGCCGAGGTGCGGTTCCCGTCCGGGCGGACGGCGTTCGAGGTGGCCCCAGCCGATCTCGCGAGCATCGTGTGGATGGTGAACCTGGGCACGGTGCGGTTCCACCCATGGCCGGTGCGTGCCGCCGACACCGATGCGGTGGACCAGTTGCGGATCGACCTCGATCCGCAGCCTGGGGTCGACTTCCGGATGACGGTGGCAGCCGCGCTGGAACTGCGCGAAGTGCTCGTCGAAGCCGGTCTGACCGGCTTCTGCAAGACCAGCGGCGGACGCGGCGTGCACGTGTTCGCGCCGATCGAGGGCGCGGACTTCATCGATGCCCGGCACGCCACCATCGCGATCGGACGCGAACTGGCCCGGCGCCTGCCCGAGCAGGTGACCGTGAACTGGTGGAAGGAGGAGCGCGGCGAGCGCGTCTTCGTGGACTTCAACCAGATGGCCCGCGACCGGCTGATGACGTCGGCATACTCGATCCGTCCGACGCCGCGCGGCCTGGTGTCGGCACCCCTGGACTGGTCCGAACTGCCGGACGCGGACCCGTCCGACTTCACCCTGCTCACCATGCCTGCCCGGTTCGCCGAACGCGGCGACCCCTGGGTTGCGATGGACGCCACCCCGCCCGGAAGCCTGCGGACCGCCCTGGAGTGGTACGCCCGCGACGCCGCCAACGGCGAGGGCGAACTGCCCTATCCACCCGAGTATCCCAAGATGCCCGGCGAGCCGCCCAGGGTGCAGCCCAGCAAGAAGAACCCCGCCAACTGGGAGTGACCCGCGCCACCTTGAGCTTGATCGGGGACTCAGCTGAGGCCCAGGATCTCGGCCAGGTCGTAGCTGACGACCTCTTCGAGTTGGTCGAAACCGCAGGATTCGGGCTCGCGATCAGGACGCCAGCGCCGGAACTGCGCGGTGTGCCGGAACCGGGTGCCTTCCATGTGCTCGTAGCCGACTGTGCACACGAGCATCGGTGAGATCAGCAGGGTCGCCTTCAGCTCGGTGCTCCAGCGGCTGATGGCGCCGGGCCGGCGTCCGATGATCTCGGGGTTGGCCCACGGGTGCTCGGCGGTGTCCTCGGGCAGGGTGAGCGGCGCGAAATCCGCGGCCAGTTCGGCACGCTTGGCCTGCGCGAAGGACGCCGCCACGCCGACGAAGTGCAGCACTCCCTCGGCGTCGAACAGGCCGAGTTGCATCGATCCGAGCAGTGGCGCCTGCGGTGTGGAGTTCTTGTGCAGCCGGTAGCCGGCCACGACCACGTCCGCTTCTCGGGAATGCTTGATCTTCACCATCGCCCGTTGTCCGGGCAGGTACGCACCCTCCAGCGGTTTGGCCACCACACCGTCCAGACCGGCGCCCTCGAAGCGGGTGAACCACTCCTTGGCCACCTCGAGATCATGGGTTATCGGGGTCAGATGGATCGGCGATTCGGCGTGCTGTAACGCGCGTTCGAGGAGTTCGCGACGCTCCCTGAAGGGACGGGCGGTCAGGTCGGTGTCATCCAGGGCGAGCAAATCCCAGCAGACCACGGACGCGGGCAGCGTGGTCGAGAGCAGGTCGATTCGGCTCTGGGCCGGATGGATGCGCTGCGAGAGCTTCTCGAAATCGAGGCGGTCGCCCTGCACCACCACCAACTCGGAATCCAGGACACACCGCGGCGGGGTGTTGGCGAGGATCGCGGCCACCACCTCGGGGAAGTACACCGACAGGTCGCGTCCGTTGCGGCTGATCAGCGCGACGTCGTCGTTGTCCCGGAAGACCAGGCAGCGGAAGCCGTCCCATTTCGGTTCGTAGGCCATGCCTGCCGGAATGGTGGGGCTGGAGCGAGCCAGCATCGGTTCCAGCGGGGGACGGAGCGGCAGCGACATTCGCCAATCTTGGCACCATCGGCGCCGAATCCGGTCCACACTGTGGCAATGAGTTCCCAGGATTCAAAGAAGAACCGCCGGCCGTTGTCCGATCTGCTGCGCGTGCCCGCCGGCCCGGTCAGCATGGCCGACCTCGACGCGGAGGCCAGCCCCGGCTATCCGGGCAAGGGCAAGGAGGACGCGCCCGAGCTGACTGCGGCCATCGGGCCCGAGCTGTCCGACCTGCAGGAGATGCTGTACGCGGACGGACGGAGTACGCCGGACGCCGCGTCCCGAGTGCTGGTGGTGTTGCAGGGCATGGACACCTCGGGCAAGGGCGGTGTGATCCGGCACGCGATCGGTCTGGTCGACCCGCAGGGTGTGGATCTGACATCGTTCAAGGCACCGACCGCGGAGGAGCGCGCTCAGCACTACCTGTGGCGCATCCGTAAGGCGCTGCCCGGCCCGGGCAAGATCGGTATCTTCGACCGTTCGCACTACGAGGACGTGCTCGTGGTGCGGGTGGACGGGCTAGTGCCCGAGTCGGAGTGGAGCAAGCGCTATGCCGAGATCAACGACTTCGAGGCCGAACTGGTGGCCGGCGGAACCAAGCTGATCAAGTGCATGCTGAACGTGTCCTTCGACGAGCAGAAGGCCCGGCTCGCCGAGCGCCTGGAGGACCCGACCAAGCACTGGAAGTACAACCCGGGCGACGTCGATTCGCGGCAGAAGTGGCCGGCATACATGGAGGCCTACGAAGCCGCGCTGGAACTGTGCAACACCGATGACGCGCCCTGGCACGTCATCCCGTCCAACAAGAAGTGGTACCGCAACTGGGCGGTGGCCGAACTACTCCGCGAGACGCTGGCCGGCATGGACCTGAGTTGGCCCGAAGCCACTTTCGACGTGGAACTCGAGAAACAGCGAGTCGCCC
>DAORUI010000090.1:11203-12503 GCA_035433085.1 Propionicimonas sp.
GCGTGCCGCTGAATCAGGCGCCGACGACGCTCAGGTGACGCACTGGCTCGCCGAGCTCTTCGAAGCCGAAGTCGAGCAGGTCCATCGCGGCGAAGGCGTAGCGCGCCAGCACCAGATCGATCACCTCGCGCGCCGATCCGATCGGCTCGCTCACCGAGACCGCGCCGTAGCGGTACGCCAGGTCGGATTGCGCGTGGTACGACTCATCCGCGCTGAGGAAGAACGAACCGACGGCGATGTGGCGGCGTCCCTGGGCGCGCAGGCCCATGATCGCCTGAGCCACGGAGGGTCCGGAGTCGTCGGCCACCGCGGTGAGGCAGGGCAGCCGGTGGTGCGTGGACCACTGCCTGGCACGGCGGGCCAACAGTGCGCTTCCGCGAACATCGCCGGTGCAGGACGCCGAAAGCACCAGCCCGTCCAGCTCGAGGCACCGGGCCTGGCTGAGCGCGCTGCGCAGGCGCTGGTCGAGGATGGTGAGCAGGCTGATCTCCGGCCCGATCGGACGCGAGAGCGTGAACCGCTGGTCGGGGTACTTGCTGCGTGCGCGGAGCAGCAACTCCGACATGGCCGGGTCGCAGTCGACGGCGTGGGTGAGTTGCAGCGGGACGAGGACGATCTCGTGGTGACCGTTGGCGGCGAGCTGGTCGATGATCTGATTCGCGCTCGGCGGGCTCTGTTCGAGGAACGCACCGCGAACGGTCATCGCTGGCCGGATCTGGGCGAGCCCGCGAACCAACTGGTGGGTCACCTGGGCCACTGTGGGGTCGGAACTACCTCGGGCCACCATCACTAGTGCGGGGGCGGTCATAGCGTGCCTTCCTGTCCGAAGGGACCGGGCTCCGTTGCCGAGGTTCTTTACGCAGAACTTTGGTCGTTATCAAGTTGTGACGCAATTCTGCTTACCAAATGGTGAGACCGCTGTCCATATGCCGAGAAGAGGCGCCACTCCTGCGAGCTATTCGGGGTAGAAGCACGCCAGAAGGCTTGGTTTGTCTCAGATGGCGGGATTCAGAGTCTCGACAGCTGATCCCTGCGGCGCGGTGGTGGGCGATACTGGGTTCGAACCAGTGACCTCTTCGGTGTGAACGAAGCGCGCTACCACTGCGCCAATCGCCCGCGAGGACCAACGATAGCCCAGGGACGGCGGCGACGCACAATCGCTCCCAAACCATCGGCTGGTCGGGGCCTCCGCGGCCCCGTCGGCCGGAAACGACAAGATCCCCCAAGTTGCCTTGGGGGATCTTCGGTGGGCGACACTGGGTTCGAACCAGTGACCTCTTCCGTGTCAGGGAAGCGCGCT
>DAORUI010000091.1:0-12215 GCA_035433085.1 Propionicimonas sp.
CGCTGGAGAGCGGCAGGATCTTGCGCTGCTGCTTGAGGATGGCCTCGGTCAGTCGCGCCCCGGTGAGGCCGATCGCATAGTTGGTCGCGCCCTTACCCTCGATGATCGAGTAGGCGGCGTGCGTGGTGTCGTGGGCGATCTCGGCGAGGAGCTCCTCGGTGAAGACCCGGTTGCCGGCCTCGTCGCGGTATTTGCGGATCGGCACCTGGGCGATGGACGCGCTCGACCAGATCGCGAACTCGGTGTCGCCGTGCTCACCCATGATCACCGCGTGCACATTCGACTGCGCCACCCGCGCACGCTTGGCGATCGCCCAACGCAACCGCGCGGTGTCGAGCATCGTCCCGGTGGAGAACACCCGGTTCGTCGGGAGTCCGGAGACCTTCTGCGCCACCACGGTCAGCACGTCGCAGGGGTTGGTCACCAGTACGTAGATGGCGTTCGGCGACTGTTCGAGCAGCTTGGGCATGAGCTCGGACAGGATGCGGGTGTTCTCGGCGGCCAGGTCCATCCGGGTCTGGCCCGGGTCCTGGCGAGCGCCGGCGGTGATGATCACGATCGAGGAGTCCTTGACGACCTCGATGTCCGAGCCGCCGGTCACCTGTGACGTGGGGGTGTACTGCGTCCCGTGTGCGAGGTCGTGGGCCTCGGCCTCGACCTTCTTGGTGTTGATGTCGTAGAGCGCGATCTGGCGCGCCGATCCGCGGATCATGGAGGCATACGCGATGGAGGTGCCGACCGAGCCGGCTCCAACGATCGCGAGCTTGGAGGAGTTCAGGTCGGGGTATTCACTTGGCACGGCAGTCATGGTTCGAGCCTATCCGGCGTCGGCTCACCCGGATCTCGGGCCGGTCAAGCGAGTTTTGTCAGGTTATGAAGCCCGTGGATGGACGTAGTTTCCGGTCAACCCACTTTTAACAGGTTCTCGCGACCGAATCGGCGTCGATAACCTGTCGTTATTGGATTGCGTGCAGCGGCGCCTCCCAGGGAGGCCGCATAACCATCGTTTCTTGGGTTCATCCTCGACCGGCTCGGTCGACGGTAAGCAGGGAGCGCAGCAGCACGGCAAGCTGGTGCCGGCGAGACTCATCGTCGGGTTCCAAGCCGTGCAGAAGCGCCGTGATGCCGCTGTGCACGTAGACGGCGTGCAAGAGGTCGATCGCCTGGTCAAGGGGCACGCTCATACGCGCCTGTTCGCGGTCGAGCGCCTGGTTCAGAATGTCGATCAGGCGCCGGCTCACCTCGTCGTTGAGCGCAAGGATCGACTGCCGCAGCGCCGGGTTGCGAACCCCGTGAAGCCGCAGTTCCATCGAAACGACCAGGTCTTCGGTGTTGCGAGGCTGGATCGCCAGGAACACCCGCAAGGCGCTCTCGATCAGCCCTTCGACGGAATCGGACGCTCCCGGAACTGCGAGCAGTCCGCCGACGGTCTGCTCGGCGGCTGCCAGGTCGCGTGCGCATTGCCGGCTCAGGACGGCTAGACACAAGTCGTCCTTGTCGGCGAAGTTCGAGTAGAACGCACCTCGGGTGAACTCCGCGCGCTCGCAGATCTCTTCGACGCTCGCGCCCAGCACGCCCTTCGCGGCGAACAGGGAGACAGCGGCGTCCATCAGTTTCTCGCGGGTCTGTGCGCGACGAGGGGTGAGCGTGGGGGTGTTGTCCACGGTCGGCCTCCTCCCTTTTGAATACGGACCTGTATTGAATACACTACCGTATCGAGACGTTCCTGTATCGGAACGGGACGTGCCCAGATTGCAGCCGGAAGGTCGTACGTGTCCGCTTACCTCTACCGCATCGGTCGAGCCTGCTACCGCTTTCGCGGACGCGTGGTGCTGGCCTGGGCGCTCATCCTCGTGCTCTTCGCCGGGTTGGCATTCACCGTCGGCGGCAGCTTCGATGACGTGTTCGAGGTGCCGGGCGCAAGCTCCACCAAGGCGCTCAAGCAGCTGAAGACGACATTCCCCGAGGCTGCGGACGCGTCCGCCACCGTCCTGATCACGGTGCCGGAGGGTAAGAAGCTCGAAGACGCGGACGTGAAGGCCGCGATCGAGACCTGGACCGAGCGCCTGGAGGAACTCGACTACGTCAACGGCCTGATCGGCCCGTTCAGCGAGCACGTCGACGGCCTGATCAGCCCAGACGGAGCCAGCGGACGCGCCAATGTGCGCGTGGACGGCGTTGCGTCCACCATCACCGACGAGCAGCGTGACGAACTCACGACGACCGCCAAGACCCTCGAGCAGGACATCCCCGGAACGACCGTGCTGGTCGGCGGCGAGGTGTTCTCGATCCACGTGCCCAAGATCAGTGCGGTGGAGGCGCTGGGCCTTGCGGTCGCTGTGGTCGTGCTGATCCTGACGCTGGGTTCGATTGTCGCTTCGATGATGCCGGTGGGGACGGCGATCGCCGGCGTCGGGCTGGGTGTGCTGGCGGTGCAGATCGCGTCCGGGGTGATCACGGTCAGCTCGACGACCCTGATCCTGGCGGTGATGCTCGGACTGGCGGTCGGCATCGACTACGCGCTGTTCATCATCTCCAGGCATCGCGACCAACTCGCCGCCGGCATGGAGGTGGAGGAGTCCGCTGCGCGTGCGGTGGGCACGGCCGGTTCGGCGGTGGTGTTCGCAGGGTTGACCGTAGTCATCGCGCTGGTGGGACTCAGCCTGGCCGGTCTGCCGTTCCTCACCGTGATGGGCGTGTTCGGTGCGGTCACGGTGGCGCTCGAGGTGGTGCTCGCGCTCACCTTGCTGCCCGCGTTCATGGGCTTCGCCGGCGAGCGCCTGCGCCCTCGGGTGAAAGGCCCGCGGGCCAAAGACCGGCTGGTGGAGTCCGTTCAGACCCGCGCTGCTGGCGATCGGCCCGTTGAGACCCGCGCTGCTGGCGATCGGCTGGTCGAGCCTGTCGAGACCCTCAGCCCTTCGACAAGCTCAGGGAACGTTGCTGGGGTCTCAGGGAGTGGTGGGGTCTCAGGGAGCGGTGGAGTCTCAGGGAGCGGTGGGGTCTCTAGGTTCAGCGCTTCCAAGTGGTGGGTCAACGTGGTCACCAAGTGGCCGCTGGTGACGATCGCCGTCGTACTGGTGGCGCTCGGCGGGCTCGCGTACCCGGCGAAGGACCTTTCGATGGCTCTGCCGACGTCGGGACGGTCGCTGCCCGGCACCCAGGACCGGATCACCTATGACGCGATCACCGAGAAGTTCGGGGTCGGCTTCAACGGCCCGCTGATCATGACCGTGGGGATCGTCGAATCCGACGACCCGGTCGAGGTGCTGGACGGGCTGAAGGCAGACATCGAGGCCATGCCCGGCGTCAAGATGGTCGCCGCGGCTACGCCCAATGCCAATGTCGACACCGGCATGGTGCAGATCATTCCCGAGACCGGCCCGGACGATCCCGCCACCGCCGCGTTGGTCGAGCAGTTGCGTGAGCGGCGCAGCGATTGGCTTGCCGAATACGACGTGGTGACTGAGGTCACCGGCTTCACTGCGATCCAGATCGACGTGACCAATCGCCTGGGCGCTGCGCTGTTGCCGTTCGGCATCTTCGTAGTCGGGCTCTCGCTGGTGCTGCTCACGTTGGTGTTCCGCTCGCTGTGGGTGCCGATCAAGGCCGCGTTGGGCTACCTGTTGAGCGTGGCCGCGGCGTTCGGCGCGACCACCCTGGTGTTCAACCAGGGTTGGTTCGCGTCCTTGATCAACCTGCCCGAATCCGGCCCGGTGATCAGCTTCCTGCCGATCATCCTGATGGGCATCCTGTTCGGTCTGGCAATGGACTACGAGGTCTTCCTGGTCTCGCGGATGCGCGAGGAATTCGTCCATGGCAACGTCGAACGCTCCGTCGAGGACGGGTTCGTGCACTCGGCCAAGGTCGTGGTGGCCGCCGCACTGATCATGTTCAGCGTGTTCGCCTTCTTCGTTCCCCAGGGCGAGGGCGCGATCAAGCCGATCGCGTTCGGCCTGGCCGTCGGCGTGGCCCTGGACGCGTTCGTGGTACGCATGACGCTCGTGCCCGCGGTGATGAAGCTGCTCGGCCGGCACGCCTGGTGGCTGCCGAAGTGGCTCGACCAGCGGCTGCCGGTTCTCGACATCGAGGGGGAGTCCCTCACCCGTCAGGTACACCTCGCCGAGTGGCCGTCGCCCGAAGATGCGTCCGCGATCGTGGCCGAGGGCCTCACCGCCAGGACCGACCGCCGGACGCTGTTCGCCGACCTGGCGCTGAGGGTCCAGCCCGGTGAGGTGCTGGTGGTGGAGGGCGAGCATGCCCAGCGGCGCGCCCTGCTGTTGGGCCTTGCCGGACGCGTGAAGCTCACCGAAGGCAAGCTAAAGGTGCTCGGCCACGTGCTGCCGGAGGAGTCGCCAGTGCTGCGCCGCCAGGCGCCGGTGCTCGGGCCCACCGTTCCCGACTTCAAGAACGTGCTCACCAAACAGGTGGGCGGTCTGGTCTGTGTGGACAATGCAGACGAGCTATCCAGCTCGCGGGATGCGGCGCTGCTGGCCGCGCTGGCTGCGTCCGCGAAGGCCGAGGAGCCGACCACCTGGGTGCTCGGCGTGATGCCGGGCTCTGATCTTGAGAGCCAGCTACCGGTGCCGTTCAAGGTGCTGAAGCTGGCCTCTCACCTCGCCCTGGAAGGAGCGAAATGAAGGCCGAGCTCGTGAACTCCACGCCGGCGAAGTGGTACACGCTGCTGGGGCTGATCCTGGTGCCGCTGCTGGTCGCAGGGGGCTTCCTGTTCGCCGGAGTGAACTCCGGCGATCGGCTGCGAACGGTGCAGGCCGCGGTGGTGAACCTCGACGAGCCGGTCGAGATCGACGGTCAGTACACCCCGCTGGGCCGCCAGTTGACCGCGAACCTGGTCGACTCCGACCGCACCGAGAACCTCACCTGGGTGCTCGCCGACGAGGACGATGCCCGTGCGGGCCTGACCACCGGCGAGTTCGCCGCGATGGTGGTGATCCCGGAGAACTTCTCGGCTGCGGCGACGTCCTTCGCCGAGAACGAGGGCGACGCTGCCGAGCAGGCGACGATCCAAGTGCACACGTCTCCGGTCGCCGGAGTGGCGGACGCGACCCTGGGCAAGCTGGTCGCTTCCGAAGCCGCGAAGATGCTGAACCAGATGCTCACCGAGTCGTATCTCGACCAGATCTACATCGGCTTCAACGACATGGGTGAGCAGTTCGTCACGATGGCTGACGGCGCCACCGAACTGGCCGACGGTGCCCGCTCGCTGGCCGATGGCATCGGCGAGGCCGCGGACGGTTCCGGGCAGCTCTACACCGGAGCACGTGCGCTGGCCGACGGCTTGGGCACGATGCACACCAAGACCGCAGACCTCCCGTCCGGCACCCGACAACTCGCGGACGGCCTGGGTACCCTGCACAAGAAGACGAAAGACCTGCCCACCGGCACGCAGCAGCTCGCGGACGGACTGGGCGAGCTGGCCACTGGCACCAAGGACCTGCCGACTGGCTCGGCCACCTTGGCCAAGGGGCTCAGCGAGTACGTGGCCGGGGTGAATCAGGTCGTGGACCAGAACATCACCGCGCTACCTCTGCAGATCGAACTGGCCAGTGGGGTCAAGAAACTCAGCCAGGGCGCGGGTTCGCTGAGCGGTGGGTTGAAGGATTACCAGTCGGCGATGTCCGGGCTGGGCTCGGACTCGACCGTGGTGAAGCAGGCGAAGGCTGCGGCGGAAAGCGCGGTTTCAGGAGTCCCCTGTCCGTTCGGGGACGACGCGGCCGCCTGCGCGGCCTTTGCCGCCGGGCTGAACGCCGGCGCCGGTGCCGGTGCCGAGGTGGGCGTGAACGTCGGCGGCAACGTCGCCGCGGCCGGCCTCGACCAAGGGCTGATCAGCGGTGCCGCCCAGGTTGCGGGCGGCATGGGTCAGTTGTCCGACCAGCTGGCCGCGTCCGTGCCAAGCGCCGATCAGGTGGACGCGCAGGTGGCGCAGCTGAAGCAGCTGAAGGCGGGCGGTACTCAGCTGGCCGGCGGCATGCAGACCTTCGCGGACGGGATGCCGGCGCTCGCGTCCGGTGTGAGCCAGCTCGCGGGTGGCGCCGACGAGCTCGCCGAGGGCATGCCCGCCCTCGTGGACGGCATCGGCAAGCTCGCCGACGGCGCCGACGAACTGGCGGAAGGGATGCCGGCGCTGGTGGACGGCATCGGCCAGTCGGCGGACGGTGCCGTCCAGTTGGCTGACGGCGTCGACCAGCTGGGCGCCGGCCTGATCACCGCGGCCGACGGTGGCGACAAGCTCGCCGACGGCATGAAGAAGATGGCCGACGGCATCGTCGAGGGCAAGGACAAGCTGCCCAGCTACTCCGAGTCGGATCGGGAGAACCTATCGACGGTGGTGGCTTCGCCGGTGCAGACCGACGACCTGGCCGGGCTGGCGAACGCGAACGTGGGCTGGATCAGCCTGGTGCTCGTGCTCGCACTTTGGCTCGGTGCGCTGGCGATGTACGCGGTCACCAAGGCCATCGGTGCTGGACTGCTGAGCTCGTCCGAACCGACCGCCGTGCTGATCGGACGCTCGCTGCTGCCCGGCGCGGTGGTGGTCGGCATCCAGGCGCTGGTGGTGGCCGGCTTGGCGCAGTTCGGGTTGGACGTCTCGCCGCAGAAGTGGCTGGCAATCACCGGAGTGCTGCTGCTCGCCGGCTTCACTTTCGTGGTGTTGAATCATGCGCTGGTTGCCTGGTTCGGCGGCATCGGACGGCTCGTCTCGATCGGCTTCGCCGTGCTGACCACGGCGGACGCACTCACGTCCGCAGCCCCCGGGCTGTTCGAGGCGTTGCGTCCGTTCTCGCCACTGACCCCAGCGCTGGACGCGATCCGCGCGATCGTCACCG
The DNA here is from genome assembly GCA_035433085.1 of Propionicimonas sp. Lineage (GTDB taxonomy): Bacteria > Actinomycetota > Actinomycetes > Propionibacteriales > Propionibacteriaceae > Propionicimonas. Next base: position 6,843 of record DAORUI010000091.1, read on the forward strand.
AGTCGAGCGGGGCGACGATCGCCGTGCTGCTCCTGGTCGGCTGGCTCCTGCTGGGCCTCGCCGCGAGCTCGGTAGCGATCGCGAGGCGCCGCACGACGTCCTTGACCGCGGTGATCGCCGCCGGCTGAACCTTTGGAGCGTAAGTCGCCGAGGCGACGGTTGCGCCCAAGGGCGGCGGGGTTACGCTCAACGCATGAGCAACGCGGCGTGGTCAGCGGCGTCGGCTGGGGGTGGCGCGGCTCGCGGTTGGCGGAAGTCCGGTGGCCACTTCCCCGGTACCGCCGTGACGACGGGCTGCGGTTTGATGCTCGCCCTGTTGGCCGGCGGTCTCTGGATCGCATTCGCCTACCGTGACCTGGCGCTGGCTTCGGTCTTCGACCCGGACTGCCCGTCGGGCGGGTGCTACGCGCCGGTGGCCGTCTGGGCGGTCCCGATGGTCGCCGGGATTGCACTCGCAGTCGGAGTTCTGCACACCGTGATCGGCCTACGCCAGCGGTTCACTCACCTGGTGCCATGGCTGTTCGTCATTGTCGTCTGGCAGTGGATGGTCGTCGGCGGCATCATGGCGGCCTCGTTGCTCGACTGACGCCTGAAGGGGGTTTGCCCGGGCGGCGATCCGTCAGCCGGCTTGGGCTGGGTGGTCCTCGGACTGCAGCGGTTCTGCGACTGCCTCAGCCGCGCCCTGGTCAGGGGCAGTGCCGGGCTCCTCCGCGTCCGGCTCCGGCGTGGGCTTGGGCCGGGTGATCTCGATCACGGGCGCCTTGCTCGCCTCGTCGGCCTGGGCGGCGGCCGTCCGCAGTGCAACGGCGCGGGCGAAGTCGGCCTGGGTGGGCATGCCGTAGGCGCGGGCGGTGGTGTCGTGCATCTCCACCACATAGCGGTGCAGGCGTTCGGAGAACTGATGGGCGATCTCGCTGGGGGCGGCTCGCAGCGGGCGTCCGATCACGACATGGACGTGCGGACGCCCGGGCACCGGGACGTTCGCGCCGTAGGGCATCGCGGCGTAGGCACCGACGAGCGCTATCGGCAGCACCGGCACATTGCGCGAGATGCTCAGCGCGGCCGCGCCGGGGGTGAAGTTGGCCATCGCGCCGGTGCGCGAGCGGGTGCCCTCGGGGAAGATCAGGATCGGGACGCCGTCATTGACCAGGTGCGCCGCGAGACCGCGCTGCCCGGACCGATTTGAGTGGCCCTGCCGGGCGACCGGGAACGAGTTGAAGAACAGCTTGGTCGGCAGAGCCTTGTACCAGGCGTTGAAGAAATAGTCGCCGGCGGTGGCCGCGGCCAGGTTCCTGGAGAGTCGGCGTGGCAGCGCACCGTAGATCAGCGGCGCGTCCAGGTGGCTGGAGTGGTTCGCGATCACGATGAACGGCGGCTTGAGCGCCTCGAGGTTACGCATGCCGTGGGTGTGCACCGAAAGTGAAGACCAGATGTACGGCTTCATCACCAGGTGCTGCGCCACCAAACGGGCAGCCGCAGGCCCGGCGGCGGAATAGCTGCCGGTGCCGGAGTCAGCCACTGGCGATCCTCTCTTCGGTTCTCCGCCATTGTCGCGCAATCTGCGCAGAACCGTTACTGCTCGCGGCTCTTGTTCAGCATTCTGGACGCCGCACGGACAAGCGGACGCGGCGCCAGCTGCATGGCGAAGCGAGCTGCCTGCCAACGTTTGGTGGGCACCGAGATCACCCGGCCGCGCTCGGCGTCGGCGAGGGCTTCCCTGGCGACCCGCTCAGCACTCACCCAGATCCAGTCGGGAATCGCACCGACCTGAATCCCGGCACGGTCGTGGAATTCGGTCCGCACCCAGCCCGGACACAGTGCTGTCACGGTTACGCCGGAGCCGTGGAGTTCGTTGGCCAGGCTCTCGGAGTACACCTTCGCCCACGCCTTCACTGCCGAGTAGTTGCCCTGCGTGATCCAGGCCGAGAGTGAGGCCACGTTGATGATCCGGCCGTGCCCGCGTGCCTGCATCGCCCGTCCCGCCGCGCCACCGAGTACCAGGACGGCTCGGCACATCACGTCGAAGGCCTGCTCATGCTCACTGGTGTCCTCGGCCAGGAGATTCGCGGTGAGGCCGAAGCCGGCGTTGTTCACCAGCAGGTCGATCGGAAGGGAGTCGTCCGCCAACCGCGCTGCCACTTCGAGCACCTGCTCGCGGACGCCGAGGTCGGCGGGCAGCACCTCGACGTCGATCCTGTACTCGCGCAGTTCGGCGGCGCAGGCCTCCAGCCGTTCGACGTTCCGGGCCACCAGCACGAGGTTGTCGCCGCGATCCGCCAACACCCTGGCGAAAGCTGCGCCGATTCCCGCGGTCGCGCCGGTGACAAGAGCAGTAGCCATGCTCGCCACGCTACCTCTCGTGCCTGCCGCCGCCGAGTATGGGCTCAGGCAGCCAGCAACTCAGCGTGGTTCCGCAACCTTCGGATCGCCCAACTGCATCGCCACCGAACCAACTCGGGAGTCGTGCCCAGCGCTACCGCAGCCTGTGCGCTGGTCATCCCCGCCACGTAGACCGCCCAAAGGGTCCGGTGCGTGAGGCCGTCGATCAGGCCGAGGTGCCGTGCGTCCGTCAGCGTCGTGGACGCGTCCGGTGTTGTCTCGGCGGCGACCTGTTCGCCGACCGGAAGTACCAGGGCCGGTGAGGCCCGGACGCGACGCTGCACCGCCCACCCCAGGTTCGCCGCGATCGAGCGCGGCCGGCGGTCGAGTGGGTACTCCCGGATCGCCAGCCACAACTCCGAGACGGCTTCGGCCAGCACGTCGGCGCGCCCGCCGCTGAGCCGCACGGCCCTGCCGAGCATTGCCTGCAGGACCGCGAGGTAGGCGATCGTGTCGCCGGTGGCGCCCAAGCGCAGCAACGCAGCCAGTACGGCGTCCGGGTGGGCCCGGATGCGCACGAGGACGCCGGGCAGGTCGTGGCTGCCGGCGAGCTCCGGTTCCCGCCTCGCCCAGTCCTGAACTCGTGCGGCCGAGCCCGCGCTGAGTCTCTGCCAGTTGTCGTTCAGTGCCGCCAACACCGCTGAAGTCGTCATGCCCGGCAGCATTGCCAGCAGGTGTTGCCGGGAGTGTTGTCCGGACCCACGTGACTGTTGGCAATGTGTTGCCCGGCGGGATTGACTTCAGACAAGGCGGACTCGGAAGTTTGTTAACGATTTCACAACGACAGCACGTGCAGCGTAGAGAACCCGAATGACAGCGCTCTACACTGCTCTTGAATCAATACAACATGTGGCCGAAGAGGCCATCCCCCTAATCGCCCAGGGAGCTGCTCGGATATCCAGCAGCCCCCTGGTGCCATGTCTGGGCCAGGCAGCTTCAGGGTAGGTAGCGCGCCAGCGCCCGATCGATGAAATCGGCCAGATCGCCGGTCTCGCCGTCGCGGCCGCCCCGTCCGATCACCATCGTCGGAGTACCCGGACGCACGGACACCCCGGTGAAGCGCGCCAGCGGCCCACCTGTGGTGACCAACTGGTAGTAGGTGCCGTCCGGGCCGACCGCGAGGGTCTGCGCGTTGTTGAGGTACCAGCCGAGCTTGTCGGTCTTGACCCGCGAACCGTTCAGTAGGGTGGCCATCAGCGGCTCCGCCGGCACGGATGCTTCGCGCAGCTTCGCAACGAAGGCGTCCAGCTGCACTTGAGCGGCGTTCGCCTCGGCCATGGCCGCCGCGGCCGCGAGTTCGTGGCGGCGGCGAGCGTCCGCGTGGCGTTGGTTCTCGGCTGACATACAGCAAAGGCTAACGCCGCTTCCCTCCGGAGGCGCCGAGCATGCCGCACGCCTTGGCGCGCCCTCCTAGGCTTGGCTGCGGAGTAGGAGGTGGAATGACCGAGATCGAGCCGGCGAGACGTCGGGGCTGGCTGGACCGGCTGGCTATCGGCATCCTCATCGGCGCTGCCGCGATCTCGGTCGGCGCGGTGGCGCTGCTTGCCGTCTACCTCAATCGAATCGCCGACGCCGCTTCTTCACTGGATCGTGTGGACTCGCTGGGCTCCTACGAGGGGCGGCCCTCCCCGGTGGTGGTCAACGGCGTGAACGCGATGAACTTCCTCCTCACCACGACCACCTCGGACGGAGCCCTGGACGCTGTCCTGGTGGCGCACCTCTCCGCGTCCCGACAGCACCTCACCTTGGTGGCGGTTCCGGCCGACCTCGAGGTGTCGGACGGAGCCGGCTCGCTGGCCGCGATCCACTCGCGCAAGCCGGTGCTGGTCGTCCGCGAGTTGGAGCGACTCACCGGCGCCCGGATGGACTACCAGGTGCACGTCGACCTGGACGGGGCTGCGCACGTGGTGGACGCGTTGGGAGGCGTCGAGCTGGCCGGAACCACGGTGTCCGGGAGCGAGGCTGTGGCGAGCCTGGTGACCACGCCGGCGCAGGACCGTCCGGTGGCGTCAGCGAACCTGCTGCGGGCCATCCTGGTGCGCGCGTCGTACGGCTCTGCGATCACCGATCCGACGAAGTTCGACCGCCTGATGAGCGCGTTGACGCCTTGCCTGAAGGTGGACGCGAACCTGACCCCGGACGAGATCCAGGCGATCCTGGTGGAATCACGGGTCCACGCGGACGAGATCGCGCTCACCGAGTTGCTGGCCACGAAGGCGAAGTCGGCGACGAAGGCCGACTACCCGGGCCTGGCCCAGTTGCGGGAAGCTTTCGCCAGTGACGACTTCGCCTTCGCGGCTACTTCGGTGGCGAGCGCGTCCGGGCCGTCGCCGGAGCCGACCAAGTAGAGCTGGAGGAATCGTGAACAAACTGTTGCGCGGATTGCTGGTGCTCGCCGGGGCGGGCGTCCTGGCATGGAAGTACTGGCAGGCCAACAACGAGGACGCGGCGCAGGCCTGGGCTGCCGAAACCGACCGGATCGGCTGAACGCCGTTCGTCACTCCAAGTAGTCGGACAGCTCGTAGTGCTGGGGGTGAAGGGCCGCGTACAGGGCCTCGCCGACCGCACTGGCCTGGTCCTGGGGGTCGTCCAGGGTGTTCAGCCGAGAGTTCAACTGCGGGTCGCTGGACGCCGTGGCCGCGAGCAGGTCGAAGGTTTCGAACGAGAGGTTGTAGGGATCGCCGTGCCGGTCGAAGCGCAGCCACAGTTCCAGGTGCGCCGGTGGCCAATGGGAGCCGTAGGAATCCTCGATGCCCGCTTCGGGATACTCGCGAGCGAAGGACTCCGGATCGGCATGGAAGCGAAGCGCCAGCCCGCCGTCCTCGTCGGGTGAGACGGACCCGAACTCGAATCCGTAGGGCGCCAGCTCATCGATGAGAGCGTCCAGATAGCCGTCCGGCAATTGCATGACTCCGACACTAGCGAGTCGAATCGGGGAAGTGGAGCATAGGGGACTCGAACCCCTGACCCCCTGCTTGCAAAGCAGGTGCTCTA
>DAORUI010000092.1:0-12193 GCA_035433085.1 Propionicimonas sp.
TGCTGCCGGACGGCGTCGAGGACCTCTGGAACCCCGACTACGCCGACCTGATCTCACTGGCGTAACCGCGCGGGGTGCTACCCGTGACCGACCAACTGGGCAGCGCCGACGAAACCGGCGGCGAGTGCCTGGGCCATGTGCCGGATCGATTCCTCGGGCGGCAGGAACTCCGGGTGGTGCAGGCCGACCTGGTGCCGCGCCCCGGTGGCGGGGGCGCTCGTGCCGACGAACATCATCAGGATCGGCGCGATCCGGGAGTAGTGCGAGAAGTCGTCCGCGCCACACGAGCGGAATGGCTCGTGGGCGACCGGCAGGTGCAGATGTTCGAGCAGCGGATCGACCAGGCCGACAAGACGACGGTCGTTGTGCAGCACCGGGTCGCCGACCAGCAGTCGCACTTCCGCCGTGGCCCCGCGCGCTGCCGCGGTGTGTTCGGCGAGCCTGCGGATGGCGGCGTGCAGGTGGGTCTGATCGCCCTCGTGCATGGTGCGGATGACGCCGTGCAACGACCCGCTCTCGGGAATGATGTTGTGCGCGGTTCCGGCCTGGATGCGGCCAACGGTGATCACCGCCGGATGGATCGGGTCGACCGTCCGACTCACGAGTTCCTGCAGACCCTGCACGATCGCGGCAAGGATCGGGATCGGGTCGACGGTGACATGGGGGTACGCGCCGTGGCCGGGGTGGCCGTGCACCACTATGTCGAACTGGTCGGCGGCTGCGTTCACCGCGCCGGTACCGGTGCTGATCACACCGCCGGGGACGCGCGGCTGCACGTGGGCGCCGATCACTGCGCGCACCTCGTGCTCGGCCAGCAGTCCTGAAGCGACCACGTCCTCGGCCCCGGACGGGTGGGTCTCCTCCCGCGGCTGGAACAGACCGACCAAGCCGACCGGTAGTTCCATCCGGCGGGCACCCTGCAACAGCGCCCACAGTGCGGCCATGTGGACGTCGTGGCCGCACCCGTGCATCGCGTCGTTGCTCGAGGCCCACTCGACACCGGTCTGCTCGACCAATGGCAGCGCGTCCAACTCGGCGCGGATCGCCACCGCCGGTCCAGGCGGACCCACGCGAACCACGAACCCAGTGTCGGCGACCCGCGCGTGTCTCAGGTTGGGCAGCGCATGGCGCAGCCGCTCGACGGTCGGACGCTCGTGGCCGCTGACATCGGGGTGCCGATGGAGTTCACGACGCAGGAGTTGGGCGTGCGGCAGGTCCGCGACGAGGTGCTCGTCGAACTCGGCAAGCAATCGGATTGCCGGATCACTTGGCCAATTGGTCACCCGCTCATCTTGGCAGGGGCACGGGTCAAGTAGGGAGAGGCCGGAAGGTTTGCACCGTGACGTCGATCGTGACCGAATGCCCGGACACCTGCTCGGGCACAGTGTGGAAGGCGTTCGGCCCCATCGCGATCAGATCACCGGCCAGCCCCGGGGTGGCGACAACGGTGTGAATGATCGCCTGGGAAGAAAGCAGTTCGAGGTGGGGCCCGGCCGCCTCGACGAGCTGTTCGGCCTTGTCGGCGGGTACCTGGAGGAGCCCGTAGCGATCCCGAAGCTCGACGAGGTGGCCGACGTTCGGGGTGGCCACCACCAGACGCCCGGACGCACGTAGCACGCGGGCGAACTCGGGCAGGTTGCGCGGGGCGAAGACGCACAGCACCGCGTCCAGGCAGCGTTCGCGGATCGGCAGAGGCCGCCAGACGTCCGCCACCACCGCTGCGATCCGCGGGTCGGCGCGGACGGAAGCGCGCGCCGCGGCCTTGGAGACATCCAGAGCGACTCCCACAGCCTGCCGGTCTTCGCCCAGGGCGCGGGCGAGGTAGTGGCTGTTACCGGCGCCGACTTCGAGCAGCCGGGGTCCGGCGGCCTCGCTCGCTACCGCTGCGGCAACCGCCTCGAACAGCCCGGATGCGTGGACGCGGGCCCGGGCCTGCAGCATGGCTGCGGTGTCGGCGTTGGCAGGTTCCGGCCCGCCGAGCAGGTTGACGTAGCCCTGCCTGGCCAGATCGAAGCTGTGCCCGCGCTCGCAACCCAGCGTCCCAGGAGTGAGGACGAGCGGTTGCCCGCAGGCCGGGCAGGCGAGTAGCGCTGCCGCGGCAGAGTCCATCGGATCGGTCAGGCGGCCAGGAACTCGAGGCCGGTGCCGTCGGCGGCCTTCAGCATCAGCGTGGAACCCTTGATGGTGTAGCTGGTCGCGGCTTGCAGGGTGGTCAGGACAGCGGTCTCCTCGGCGCTCAGCTCTTGGCTGGCGCAGGCCATCTTCGTGCTGCGCAGCGGTCCGGCCTTGAAGCTGCCGTCGTCGGTGACCTCGACCGAGCCGTTGAAGTTGTTGCAGGCCTTGCCGGTGAGCTTGCCGTCGGCGATCTTGACGGTGACCGAACTGCCTGCCACCGGTGAGGTGACGGCATCGTTCGTGATCACGCCGGAGAGTTTCCAGGTGGTGCCGACCAGCGGCTTGTCCTCGACCGGCGCGAGGCTGAGGGCCACCTGCTGGCTCGCGTCCAGCAGTTCCAGGCCACTGTCGATGGTGCGCAGGCCCGCCACGGTCGGGACAGTCATCAGGAACGTCTGTTCCTGCGTCATCACCGCCGCGTCGGTGCACATCATGGCGGTGGTAGCGAGAGTGCCGAACGTAAGCCCCGCCCCGTCCTGGGTGTACCCGCCGGTGAACCGGTTGCAGCTGGCCAGGCCCGAGACGCTGTCGTCCTCGAACATCATGGTCGGCTGGTGGCCGTCCAGGGTGGCGGTGCCCTTGATCGCGGTCACGGTCCAGGACGTTCCCGCCAGCGCCGCAGCGGAAGCGGCCGGCGTGGGCGCAGACGCCGGGGCCGCCGGAGTGGTCGTGCTGCACGCGCTCAGCAGAGCGGCAAGTCCGATCGCCCAGATCGAGTACTTCTTCATCTTCATCCCTCTTCGACTTCCAGTGGCGGCGTTTGCGCCGAGTGCCTCATCGCGCGGACGTCCGAGCGGATGAGCAGCACCAATCCGATGCCGGCCAACCCGGCGAACATGAACCATTGAAGCGCATAGGAAAAATGGTTGCCCTCGTTCAGGTCAGGCGGGAGCACCGGAGTCAACCCGGACGGGTCGGCGGGCCGCATCTCGAGCGCCGACACGTACCCGTTCACCAGTTCGCGCCCGAGCGCTTCGGCCAGCGCCGATGAATTCACCAGACGGACAGTTTGCTGGGTGGGCGTCATGGCGTCCCTGCTGCCGGATTCGTCGCGACGGACGTAGCCGACCACTTCGACCTGACCGGTCGGTGGAACCGGGAGGGTGCTGGGGTAGTCCTCATCCGGCGGCTTGACCGCGAACCCGCGGTCGACCAGCACCCACTGCCCGCCGGTCGTCAGCAGGGGGGTGACGACCTCGTAGCCGGAATCCGCGCCCTGCACCCGGTAGCGCACGAGGAACTGGTTGGCGGCATCGAAGGTTCCGCTCACGCGTACCCGCTGCCACTGGTCGGCCTCGGTGATCGGCCGGTTGAACACGTCGGCGAACTCCAGGACCTGCGCCGATTCATGGGCGACCACCGAGCTGTTACGCTCCCGGCGCTGGTCGAGGCGATCAAGCTGCCAGCGGCCAAGGTTCACGAACGCGATCGCCATCGCCACCACGAACACCGCGAGCGCGACCCAGCGCAGCCAGGGCCGGCGACCGGACGGGACCGTGCCCATCGGGGTATCGAGCAGCTTCATCGGTCGTCCTCCACCGTGCCGTCGACGATGTCGGGGCTGGGCAGCGCCGGACGGTCGGACGTGGGCGGCTCGCTCGGCTGCGCGGGGGTGCGCTGGTCGATGGCGTTGGCGAGCATCACCGCGATGGCCGGCAGCACCGCGGCCGCCACCAGCAGCACCAGGTTCCAGGGCAGGGGAGTCATGGTCGCAGCGAGGAAACAGGCGACCCGCACGGCCATGGTCCAGAGGTACCGGGCCTGCCTGGCATCGGTGTCCAGGGACCGCCTCGTCCGGGCGCTGGTGATCAGCGCCGGCCGCGTTTCGTTGCCCGGACTCACGGACACCAGCCTAGGACGCGTCCGAGGTGACAGCTTCCGGCCCACCTTTCCGCTACCGTTGCGCCGTGACTGATATCTCAACAAACCCAATCGCCCGCAGCGTGGTCGTCACCGGAGGCAACCGCGGCATCGGCCGGGCCATCGTCGAGCGGTTCCTGGCGGCCGGCCACAAGGTCGCCAGCCTCGACCTCGGCGGCGAGGCGCCGGAGGGTGCGATCGGCATCAACTGCAACGTGACCAGCTCTGAAGAGGTGGACGCCGCCTTCGCGGCAGCCGAGGAGGCCAACGGCCCCGTTGAGATCCTGGTGGCGAACGCCGGCATCACCAAGGACACCCTGATCCTTCGCATGAGCGACGCCGACTGGGACGCCGTACTCAACGTCAACCTGAGCGGCGCGTTCCGCTGCGCCCGCCGCGCGGCCAAGACCATGATCCGGCAGCGCTTCGGCAGGATCATCCTCACCGGCTCGGTGGTGGCGCTGTACGGGTCGGCCGGCCAGGTGAACTACTCCGCTTCCAAGGCCGCGCTGGTCGGCATCGCCCGCTCGCTCACCCGTGAGATCGGCAGCCGCGGAGTCACCGCCAACGTCGTCGCCCCAGGCTTCATCGAGACCGATATGACCGCTGTGCTGTCCGAGGACGTGATCGCGCGCTACCTCGCGGCCATCCCCGCGGCCCGGCTGGGCCAGCCGTCCGAGGTTGCTGCCGCGGTCGAGTTCCTGGCCGGTGAGGAGGCCGGGTTCATCTCCGGCGCAGTGCTACCGGTCGACGGTGGCCTGGGCATGGGGCACTGAGGACGTCGACATGGGAATTCTCGAAGGCAAGAACATCCTGGTCGCAGGCGTGACCATGAACACCTCCATCGGCTACCGGGTCGCCGAGCTCGCGCAGGCAGAGGGCGCGAACGTCGTCGTCTCCAACTTCGGCCGGGCGATGAGCCTGACCTCGCGCGTGCTGCGCAGGCTCGACCCGGTGCCGCCCCTGCTCGAGCTCGACGTCACCGATGACGAGCACCTGAGCACGCTGGCCGAGCGGATCGGCGAGCATTTCGACCACCTGGACGGGGTGGTGCACTCCATCGCCTACGCGAATCCCGAGACGGCACTGGGCGGCAAGTTCCTGAGCACGCCGTTCAGCGACGTGAGCACGTCGGTGCAGACCTCCGCCTACTCCCTGGTGAGTCTCGTGATGGCCTGCAAGCCGCTGCTGTCGCCGTCCGCTTCGGTGGTCGGGCTGACCTTCGACGCCACGGTCTCGTGGCCCATCTACGACTGGATGGGTGTCTCCAAGGCTGCGCTGGAGAGCGCGTCGCGATACCTGGCCCGCTACCTGGGGCCGGACGGCGTCCGCTGCAATCTGGTCGCCGCCGGACCGCTGGAGACGATCGCCAAGAAGGCCATCCCCGGTTCGGAGGAGTTCAACAACATCTGGGGCAAGCGCGCACCGCTGGGGTGGGATTCGAAGGACCTCACCCCGACCGCGAAGGCGGTCGTGGCCCTGTTGAGCGACTGGTTCCCGTCGACCACGGGCGAAATGCTGCACGTGGACGGTGGCCTGCACTCCACTGGGGCCTGAGGGTCGCTAAGTTGGCTGCATGAGCGTCGTCCAACTCGAGGGTGTCTCGATCATCCGATCCGGCTCCACCCTGCTGGACAACGTCAGCTGGACGGTCCGGGAGGACGAACGCTGGGTCGTGATCGGGCCGAACGGGGCCGGCAAGACCACCATGCTCCAGGTCCTGGGTGCGCAATGGCACCCGTCCCGCGGCACGGCCACGATCCTTGGCGAGCAACTCGGCACGGTCGACGTGTTCGAACTGCGTCCGCGGATCGGGGTGACCTCTGCGGCGCTCGCCGACCGCATCCCCAGGTCCGAACGGGTCTCGGACGTCGTTGTCTCGGCCGCCTACGCGGTGATGGGACGTTGGCGCGAGGACTACGACGAGACCGACCACCGGCGCGCCCGCGCGCTGATGCAGCAACTTCGGGTGGAGCACCTCGCCGACCGGACGTTCGGCACGCTGAGCGAGGGGGAGCGGAAGCGGGTGCAGATCGCCCGTGCGCTGATGACCGATCCTGAACTGCTGCTGCTCGACGAGCCCGCAGCGGGTCTCGACCTGGCCGGACGCGAGGCGCTGGTGACCACGCTCTCCGACATCTGCACCCATGAACTCTCGCCGGCCACGGTGCTGGTCACCCATCACGTCGAGGAGATTCCGCTCGGCGTCACCCACGCGCTGCTGCTGAAGCGCGGCCGGGTGGTGGCTGCCGGCCCGATCGAGAAGACGCTGACCGGGCCGTTGCTGAGCGCGACCTTCGACCTGTTGCTGGAGGTCAGCAACGTCGGTGGACGCTGGGCGGCACGGGCTGCCCAGCGAGCGGAACACCACTTTCCCACCCGCTTGGCATGATGGAGCCGACACCCGAGTTGAGGAGTCCCGATGGCCGAATGGCTGGCTGAGCATGCGTGGGCAGCCTGGATGGTGCTGGCCGCGCTGCTGGCCATGGCCGAGCTGCTCACCCTCGACTTCACGCTGCTGATGCTGGCAGCCGGCGTCCTGGCCGGAGGCGTGGTCGCGCTGGTGTTCCCCGGACTCATCTGGTTGCAGTTCGTGGTTGCGCTGTTGGTGGCGGTGGCGCTGCTCGGACTGCTGCGTCCGACACTGCTGCGACGATTGCGCGCGCTGCCCGGTTACCGTTCCAGCATCGACAAGATGGTCGGTAGCGCCGGAATCGCCCTGACCGAGGTCACCCCGTCCGCCGGTGAGGTGAAGGTGGCCGGCGAGGTCTGGACGGCACACAGCCTTGAGGGCACGATCGCCGCCGGCACCGAGATCGAGATCTACCGGGTCGATGGCGCCACCGCCATCGTGTATCCCCGGCACCTGGCTCTGCCCTGATCCCCCAAGGAGCACCTCATGGAGTACCTGGTTCTTGTCCTGTGGCTGCTGGTCGCGGCCGTGGTGGTCACGATTCTGATGCGCAGCGTGCGCCAGATCCGGCAGCAACAGGTGGCGGTGGTCGAACGCCTCGGCAAGTTCAAGCGCACCCTCGAACCCGGCCTGCACGTGCTGGTGCCGTTCATGGACAGCATTCGGTACGTGATGGACATGCGCGAGGCGGTCGTGCCGTTCCCGCCGCAGGGCGTCATCACCGAGGACAACCTGATGGTGAACATCGACTCGGTGATCTACTACCAGATCGTCGACCCGGTACGGGCGGCCTACGAGGCGCAGAACTACATTCAGGCGATCGAGCAGTTGACCATGACCACGCTGCGCAACATCATCGGCGGCCTCGACCTGGAGCAGACGCTGACCAGCCGCGAGGAGATCAACCAGAAGCTGCGCACGGTGCTGGACGAGGCGACCGGCAAGTGGGGCATCAAGGTGAACCGCGTGGAACTGCGTTCGATCGAGCCGCCGGCAACCATCCGCGACGCGATGGAGAAGGGCGCTCGCGCCGAGCGGGACAAGCGCGCAGCGATCCTGACCGCCGAGGGCCAGCGGCAGTCGCAGATCCTGTCCGCGTCCGGCGACCGGGAGGCGTCCATCCTTCGGGCGCAGGGTGACCGCGAAGCCGCCGTGCTTCGGGCGCAGGCCGACCGGCAGGCCTCGATGCTGCGCGCCGAGGGCGAGGCGCAGGCCATCACCACGACGTTCGCGGCGATCCATGCGGGCAAGCCCAGCCAGTCCCTGCTTGCCTACCAGTACATGCGGATGCTGCCGAACCTGGCCCGCGGTGAGTCGAACAAGGTCTGGATCATCCCGAGCGAGCTGAACGACGCGCTGAAGGGCCTGGGCCAGGTGGCCGGCAACGCACTCGGTGCGGCCAGGGTGACCGAAGAGGTCGAAGACGGCGAGTTCGAAGCTCCCGAGCGCGTGGACGTGTTCGCCGAGATCGAGGAGCAGAAGACCAGGGACGAGGCCGACTCGGCAAAGTCGGTGCAACAGGCCATCGCCGAGGCGGAGGCCCTCGAAGGACGCAAGGCCGCACGCCTGGCGACCGAGCGAGGCGCCGCGCTGACGACCGGACCGACGGCCGAGCCGGCGCAGGCGCAGTCGATCGTCGCGCCCGAGCCGGAAGCTCAGCCGGGGTGACCCCGCGAGGACGTGGCCGGGTTCGGGTCGGTGCCGGCGAGCGGACGCACGACCTCTACCGATTGCCGTCGCTCACGGCGAAGGACGGCGCGCCCACGGAGCTGGTGAACCTCGCCAGGGACATCATCGAGCGTGGCCGGCTGGTGACGGTGCGTCCGTTGGCGGGGCGGAGGCTGATCACAGCTGCCGGCGGTGGAGCTCTGCTGGCCGGCGGTGCGGCGCTGCTGGCCGCACCTGCGGTGAGCCTCTTGGTCGCGTTGCCGGTCGCGCTGGTCGGGCTGGGCGGTATGGCGTTCGCGCTGTCGAGCCTGCCTGCCTACGGCAGCCGCCTCTGCGGACGCAAGGTCGCCGGAGCCGGACGCGAGTCGGTCGAGCTGTGGCGCACCGCGGTCGAGGAGGTGGAGGCGGGTACCCGCGCTGAGGAAACGCTCCCGGAACTGCATCGGCTGTTGCTCGACGTGGTTGAGGCTGAAGACAAAGTGAATCGGCTGGTCAGCCGGGCGAAGTACGACCTGGACCAGAGCAGCGCCGATCTGGCCAGGAATGACCTCAGCCGGTTGCTCGCTCCGGCCAGGGCACTCCTGGGGCTCGCCCCGGAGACCGTCGAACCGGCGCCCTACCTGGCCAATCGGTGGGCGGAGACGGAGCAGCTCAGCGTGCCTGAGCCGATCCACCCCGAGGACCTGCGCTAGGAGTTGGTCAGGCGTCAGGAGTGGGTCAGGCGTCGGTAGTGCTGCGCGCGTACCGTCCGGCCAGGGCTGAACAGGCCATCAGCTGGGCCTGGTGGAACAGCACCAGCGGGAGCATCAGCAGCCCGAGCGGCTGGCCGGCGAACAGCACACCGGCCATCGGCAGGCCGCTGGCCAGCGACTTCTTGGTGCCGCAGAACTGGATCGCAATCGCGTCCGCACGGTTGAAGCCCAGGCGACGGGCGACCGACCAGGTGAGTGCGAGCATCACCGCGAGGATCAGCAGGCTCAGCACCACGAGCATGCCGAGGTCGGCCGCGGAGGTCTGCGACCACATGCCTTCGCGCATGCCTTCGGAGAAGGCCGAATAGACGACGAGCACGATCGAGCCGCGGTCCACAAGCTTCAGTTCCGGGTGCGCGGCGACATAGCCCGCCGTCCAGCGGCGGGAGAGTTGGCCGAGCACGAATGGAAGGAAGATCTGCAGGACGATCTCGATGATCGTCGAGGTGGTGAACGCCACCTGTCCGGTGCCGCTCATCAGCAGCCAGCACAGCAGCGGAGTGAGGAACACGCCAAGGATGTTGGACGCGGAAGCGCTCACCACTGCGCCGGCGACGTTGCCCCGGGCGATCGAGGTGAAGGCGATCGAGGACTGCACGGTCGATGGCACGAGGGTCAGATAGAGCAATCCGGCCTGCAGTCCAGGGCTCAGCACTGTGCGGGTGGCGGCGACCAGAGCCAGACCGATCAGCGGGAAGAGCACATAGGTGAAGGCCAGGATGGTGGCGTGAAGGCGCCAATGCCGCAGTCCGGCCAGCGTCTCCGCCGGGCTCAGCCGGGCGCCATAGAGGAAGAAGAGCAGGGCGATCGCAGCGCTCGTGGCCCAGCCCAGCACGTCCGCCCACACGCCGGACGCGGGGAGGATCGACGCCACCACCGCAGCGATAATGATCGCCACCAGGAACCGGTCGATGCGGACGCGTGAGAGCCAGGACATTCACCACATCCTAAGCCAGGGCCAGGCTGCCTAGACTCAGCTCCATGGCCACCCTGATCCCCGTTGCCCGGGCCGACGACGAACGGCTGGCCGACTACGTGGGGTTGCGGGAGGCGACGCTGCGGCACCTTCTGGAGACCGAACGCGGCGTCTTCATCGCCGAGGGCAGCAAAGTGATCCGTCGGGCGATCGAGGCCGGCTACCCGCCCAGGTCGTTCCTGCTCGCCGAGCGTTGGCTGCCCGATCTTGCCGAGCTGCTGGAGCCTCTCGAGGTGCCGGTTTACCTGGCCAGCGAAGAGCTTGCCGAGCAGGTGACCGGCTTCCACGTGCATCGCGGGGCGCTCGCCTCGCTGCACCGCGCCGAACGCTTCACTGTCGCCGAGGTGCTGGCCGGACGTCGGCTGATGGTGCTCCAGGACCTCGTGGACCACACCAACGTCGGCGCGGTCATCCGGAACGCCGCTGGCCTTGGCTGGGACGGTGTACTGGTGAGCGCCCGCTGCGCCGACCCGCTGTACCGGCGCTCGATCAAGGTGTCGATGGGGACCGTGTTCGCGCTGCCGTGGGCACGACTGCCCGAAGGCGTCGACATCGCCGAGTTGCTGCACTCCGCGGGGTTCTTGGTGGCGGCACTGGCCCTGCGGTCGGATGCGGTTGGGCTTTCCGACTTCGCCGCGAACCTGGGGACCGAAGACCGGGTCGCGATCCTGCTCGGCACGGAGGGGCACGGCCTCAGCGACCAGTGGACGGACGCGGCGGACGTTGTGGTGCAGATCCCGATGAAGGCCGGCGTGGATTCGCTCAACGTGGCCGCGGCCAGCGCCATCGCCGGTTACGCCCTGGCCTAGCCGTTCCATGATCGACGACGCGACTGCGGCCGACCGGTCCCTGAGGGGCCGGCCGCGAGGAACGAGCGCACCACTTCGACCCGGTCCCTGAGGAGCCGGCCGTGAGGGACGCGCGGACGGCGTCACAAAGAGCCGCCGCCTTGTCCAAGAGAGACCGGTAGCGGACGCCCCTTCGTGACGCGCTCGCTCGTCCCTCACGAGCGCTCCTCAGCGACCGTTCATGGGACTGGTCCTTGAGAGCCGGCCGCAAGGATCGAGCAACACTTCCAATCGGTCCCTGAGGAGCCGGCCGCGAGGGACGAGCGGACGGTGTCACGAAGGGCCGCCGCCACGGGTTCAGCGGCGGAAGCGGGCGTGCTGTTTCCACACCCGCACAGACTGTCCGGGCTGCAACGGTGGGGAGAACTCCGACCGGCCCTTGGGGTCTAGTCGGATCAGCCATTGGGCATCTGGTGGCTTGTTCGGGTCGGGTTCGATTTGGTGATGGTGGTAGGTGCAGAGCAGGACGCCGTCTTTGAGTCTGGTCTTCCCACCAGCCCACCAGGGTTTGCGGTGGTGAGCTTCACACTCGGCCGGTGGACGATCACAACCAGGAAAGGTGCAACCCCCGTCACGGGTGATGATCGCCTGACGTAGCTTCCCAGCGAACAACCGCTTGGATCGGCCCACATCGAGCGCCACCGACTTACCACCGAGCACCACCGGCAGGATCTCGGCGTCACACGCCAACCGGCGAGCCTGCTGCGCAGTCAACTGCACATCATTGTCGAGCAGGGTCGCGGTGCCGAGTTTCCCGACCAACACGTCGTAATCGATGGTCACGGTCACCCTGGGCCGATCAGCACCAAACATGGGCGCCTGGCCACACGACAGGTAATGGTCAGTCAGCATCCCCAGCGCATCAGCAGCAGCCTGCGTGCGTTCGATTGTTCCGCCGGCTAGGAGCACGGTGGCGCGGTGTTTGGCTGAGATCGACCGCAGCAGGTTCACCAACTGCTGACCCTGCAGCGTCGGCAACTTCCCACGAAACACCCACGACCCATCAGGGTCTTGCCGCCAGGTCACGTACCGATCCCGGCGCTGCTGGGCGTCCAGGCGTTCGACGGCTTTCTGGTCGGCTTCCTCAGCGACTTCGGGGGCGACGACTTCGATCGCCCGGTTCACCAACCGGGACAGGTGGCTGGGGTCGAAGTCGGCAGCGAACCCCACCAGCTGTTCAACCACCGCGTCCCGCTGCGTGTTGTTGAAGTCTTCGGGTAGGCGGCGTAGCCCGTTCAGGATCGCACCAGCCTGCTCAGCCGACACCCTCCCAGCCGCCAGCGCCTCGGCGACCAGCGGGGTCTGCGCCAGGCCGACCGCGAGCCGTACATCGTCGCGCGCGGCACGGGGGCTGTGGGTGGTGTTGTCGACCAGCCAGCCGGCGGTCGACAACGACTTCAGCCGCCGTGTGGCTTCGCGTTGTTCGGCTTCGGCCAGGATCTGCAAATGGTGGGCTTTGGCGGCGTCCACGGTTTGCTGGGCGCGGCTGGCTTCAGCCAAC
>DAORUI010000093.1:0-3495 GCA_035433085.1 Propionicimonas sp.
ACATCCCCAACACCGAGGCCGGCCTGAGCCCAGAACTGCTAGACGACGACGTATAACCGGCGTCAGCCGGTTGTACGGAGGAGTCTTGACGAACACCGCGCGAGCGGTGTTTCGGAACAGACGACGACGCGTGACCGGCCACAGCCGGGGTGGTGTTCGGAGCAGAAGAGGTGACTGATCCTGCACGTTGTTCCGGATCGGAGTTCCCGGCATCGACCGCATCCCGGAACCGCTAGGGTGGACTTTGAACACGGCTGGGCTGTGGCCGGCCGGTGGATATCAGTCGAAAAGGAGACCCTTTCAACATGACCGTCAAGGTTGGAATCAACGGCTTCGGCCGCATCGGCCGTAACTACTTCCGCGCCCTGGTGGCTTCGGGCGCCGATCTCGACGTGGTCGCGGTCAACGACCTCACCGACAACAAGACCCTCGCGCACCTGCTGAAGTACGACTCGATCCTGGGCCGCTTCCCGGGCGAGGTCAGCTACGACGACGACGCACTGTGGGTCAACGGCAAGGAGATCAAGGCGTTCGCCGAGAAGGATCCGGCCAACCTGCCCTGGGGTGAGCTGGGTGTCGACATCGTCATCGAGTCGACCGGCTTCTTCACCGACGCGACCAAGGCGAAGGCCCACATCACCGCCGGCGCCAAGAAGGTGCTCATCTCCGCTCCGGCGAAGAACGAGGACCTCACCGTGGTGATGGGCGTGAACGACGACCTGTACGACCCGGCCGCGCACCACATCATCTCCAACGCATCCTGCACGACCAACTGCCTGGCCCCGATGGCCAAGGCGTTGAACGACGGCATCGGGATCGTCAAGGGCCTGATGACCACGATCCACGCCTACACCCAGGACCAGAACCTGCAGGACGCCCCGCACAGCGACCTGCGTCGCGCCCGCGCCGCCGCCCTGAACATCGTCCCCACCACCACCGGCGCGGCCAAGGCCGTGGCCCTGGTGCTGCCGGAGCTGAAGGGCAAGCTGGACGGCTACGCACTGCGCGTCCCGATCGCGACCGGTTCGGTCACCGACCTCACCTTCGAGGCCTCTCGCGAGACCTCCGTCGAGGAGATCAACGCGATCGTGAAGGCTGCGGCCGAAGGACCGCTCAAGGGCATCCTGGAGTACAACGAGGATCCGATCGTCAGCAAGGACATCGAGACCTACCCGCTGTCGAGCATCTTCGACGCCCCGCTGACCAAGGTCATCGGCAACCAGGTCAAGGTCGTCGCCTGGTACGACAACGAGTGGGGTTACTCGAACCGTCTGGTCGACCTGACCGCGCTGGTCGGCTCGAAGCTCTGATCTGACCTAACAATCTGTGCAACGGGCCGGCTCGCGTTATTCAGACGCGGGTCGGCCCGTTGCCACGTGAGACAAAGAAAGGTTCAACCGTGAAGTCCGTATCCGATCTCGGAGACCTCAGGGGCAAGCGGGTCCTGATCCGCTGCGATTTCAACGTGCCGCTCGATGGCGACACCATCACCGACGATGGCCGCATCAAGGCGGCGCTGCCCACCCTGAAGCAGCTGGTCGATGCCGGCGCCAAGGTCGTGGTGATGGCCCACCTCGGTAGGCCGAAGGGCAAGGTGAACCCCACCTACTCGCTGGCCCCGGTCGCCAAGCGGCTCGCCGAACTGATCGATGCCCCAGTAACGCTGGCCGCCGACGTCGTGGGTGAGTCGGCTGACGCCACCGTGGCTGCGCTCGGTGAGGGCGAGATCGCGCTGCTTGAGAACGTGCGCTACGAGCCCGCCGAGGAGTCCAAGGTGAAGGAGGAGCGGGCTGCGCTCGCTGCCAAGTACGCCGCCTTGGCCGATGTGTTCGTGTCTGATGGCTTCGGTGTCGTGCATCGCAAGCAGGCGTCCGTCTACGACGTAGCCAAGCTGCTGCCGTGCGCTGCCGGCGCGCTGGTGAAGAAGGAGGTCGACGTTCTGAAGAGGCTCACCGAGACTCCCGAGCGTCCCTATGTCGTGGTGCTGGGCGGCGCGAAGGTGGCCGACAAGCTGGCCGTGATCGACAACCTGCTCAAGGTCGCCGACACCCTCGTTGTCGGCGGTGGCATGGCGTACACCTTCCTGAAGGCTCAGGGGTACGAGATCGGCGCGTCCCTGCTCGACGTGGCGAGCATCGAGTCCTGCACCGGCTACCTGGAGACCGCCAAGGCCACCGGGAAGCAGATCCTGCTGCCGGTGGACGTGCGCGTCGCCAAGGGCATGGATTTCGCTGCCCGTACGGTGACCGGCGAGGTTTCGGTGGTGGGCGTGGACGCGATCCCGTCCGATCAGATGGGCCTCGACATCGGCCCGGAGAGCGAGAAGTTGTTCGCCGACGCGATCCTGGGTGCCAAGACGGTGTTCTGGAACGGCCCGGTCGGCGTTTCCGAAATCGATGAGCTGGCCGGCGGCACCGCCGCGGTCGCGAAGGCGCTCGCCGAGTCGGCCGCGTTCTCGGTGGTCGGCGGCGGTGACTCCGCGGCCGCCGTCCGCACGCTCGGCTTCGCCGACGACCAGTTCGGGCACATCTCGACCGGTGGCGGGGCTTCGTTGGAGTACCTCGAGGGCAAGGTGCTCCCGGGTCTGGCTGTTCTGGAAAGTGAGAACTGAGATGGCACGCAAGTCGCTGATGGCCGGCAACTGGAAGATGAACCTCAACCACGTCGAGGCGACCGGTCTGGTACAGAAGCTGGCCTGGACGCTGGCTGACGCCCACTACGATCCGGAGAAGTCCGAGGCCGCGGTGATCGTCCCGTTCACCGACATCCGCACCGTGCAGACCCTGGTCGAGGGCGACAAGCTGCCGCTCAAGTTCGGCGCACAGGACGTCTCGGTGCATGCGTCCGGCGCCTACACCGGCGAGATCTCGGCCGACATGCTGGCCAAGCTCAACTGCGCGTACGTCGTCGTCGGCCACTCCGAGCGGCGCGAGTACCACGGTGAGACCGATGAGCTGATCGGTGCGAAGGCCAAGGCCGTCTTCGCTGCTGGGATGACCCCGATCGTCTGTTGCGGCGAGGTGCTCGACATCCGCAAGGAGGGCACGCACGTGCCGTTCGTGCTCGGCCAGGTCGAGGCCTGCCTGGACGGCCTGACGGCCGAGCAGGTGGCGGCCATGGTGATCGCCTACGAGCCGGTCTGGGCGATCGGCACCGGCGAGGTGGCGACCCCTGAGGATGCTCAGGAGGTGTGTGAAGCCATTCGCGGCTACGTCACCGAGACCTTCGGCGCCGAAGCCGGCGAGGCCGTCCGCATCCAGTACGGCGGCTCGGTCAAGGCCAACAACATCGTCGAGATCATGGCCAAGCCCGACGTCGATGGCGCCCTGGTCGGCGGCGCGAGCCTGAACGCCGAAGAGTTCGCCAAGATCGTCCTGTACTACTCCTCGGCCAGCTGACGCTGCCCTCGTCAGGACCGGCCCCGCCCGAACCGCTGCCGCGGCCTCGGGCGGGGCCGGTCTGTTCCGCCTGCGCAGCACTCCCGCAAACCCGGCG
>DAORUI010000093.1:3595-12129 GCA_035433085.1 Propionicimonas sp.
CGGCGGGTTTCTCGGGCTCGAACGGACGGGGCCGTCGGGGTGTGGCCGTCTGGGCGACAGGCCCGGCGTTTCGTCGCTTGAGTGCTCGGTGAGTTAGGATTCTGCGCGTGACTGAGCTGCCCCTGATGACCTGGCCGATCGTGACGCTTTCGACGGTCCTGATCCTCACCAGCATCGTTCTCGCCCTGTTCATCCTGTTGCACAAGAGCCGGGGCGGCGGCATGTCCGACCTGTTCGGCGGCGGAATGAGCACCGGCATGGGCGGCACCTCGGTCGCGGAGCGCAACCTCGACCGGCTGACGATCATCGTCGGCCTCGTCTGGCTGGCCAGCATCATTGGGCTGCTGGTGCTTTACCGGTTCTTCCCCGAGATCGGGACCCTGGGCTGAAGCCCGAAAGAAACCTAGCAAGGAGTTAGCCAGTGGCTGGTGGAAGTGCGATTCGTGGCAGCCGCGTCGGTGCCGGTCCGATGGGCGAGGCCGAGCGCGGCGACGCTGCTCCCCGCCTCTACGTCTCCTTCTTCTGTGCCAACCGGCACGAGACACGTCCGGCGTTCGCCGCGGACGCGGTGGTGCCGGAGACCTGGGACTGTCCACGTTGCGGCCTTCCGGCCAACCTCGATTCCGAGAATCCGCCGCCCCCGCCCAAGATCCAGCCCTACAAGACGCACCTGGCCTACGTGAAGGAGCGGCGCACCGACGCCGAAGCCGTGGCCATCCTCGCCGAGGCACTGGACGCACTGCGCGCCCGTCGTGCCGCTGGCGAAGTCATCTACTGACTCGGGCCCGCTCACGCGGCCTGCTCAGGCTGAGCACTCGAAGTACGGCAGCTTCCCGGCCGCGTCCTGATCGACCAGCCACAGGGTGCGCTCGGTGCCCTGGACGCGGGACGCCGGCAACTGCGGGTCGCCGCCGAGCGCGCGGGCCAGCGAATCGCCCTTCTCGGCTCCGGAAACCAGGAACCACACCTGACGTGAGCGGCTCAGCGCCGCCAGGGTCAGGCTGATCCGTTCGCTGGGGGGCTTGGGTGCGTCACTCACCCCGATCACCGACTGGGTGGTCGGTTCGGCGGACGCGTGGTCGGGGAAGATCGAAGCGACATGCCCGTCCGGCCCCATCCCGAGCAGGCAGACGTCGAACCGGGTGTCGTCCAGCTCCTTGGCGTAGGTCGCGGCGGACGCGGACGCGTCCACCACCCCGTCCGCGCTGGGCATCGGATGGGTGCGGGCGGGGTCGAGCTGAAAATAGCGGGCGAGCAGGGCCAGGGTCGGTCCGGCATTGCGCTCAGGATCGTCGGTGGGCACGAATCGTTCGTCGCCCCACCACAGCTCGAGGCGGGAGGAGTCCACCTCGCTGTCAGCCAGGAGTTCGCCCAATCGGGAGTAAAGCTGGTTGGCGATCCGTCCGCCGGTGAGGCAGAGGTGGGCCACCCGGCCGTCGCGCTGCAGTTCGGTGAGCGTGGCCAGGAGCCGGCGCGCGGTTGTGTCGGCCAATTCGTCGCGGTCGGCGTGCCGGACGACCTGCGGCCGGCTCATACGGGGGACCCAACGGACCGCCGGGTCGCGCGGTCCAGTCGCCGCACCAGTGCTGCCATGGCTTCAGCGTAGATGGGATCGTCATCCATTCGCCGCAGTTCTTCGGTGAGCAGGGTGTTCAGGTCGCGCCGGGGGAGCGCCACCAGTCGCTCGGGCAGCCCGGGCGCCGAAACGGTTGCGAGGCTGCCGTCGGTGCGAGCCACCCGGATCTCGTCATCGTCGGACGCCAGCACGACCTCGGTGATGCCCGTCCCGGGGTGCCTGGTGACGTCCACGCCGACGTCCAGCCGGTCGGCCAGCCAGGCGGCCAGCAGACTGCCGGCTGCGTTGTCCGGCGCGGCGCTGACCGAAGCCCGGGTGACCGCCATCGGGTAGGCGTCCAGCGCGGAGGCCAGCAGACCGCGCCAGCGGGTGAGCCGGGTCCAGGTGAGGTCAGTGTCGCCGGGGCAGTAGTTGCGCGCCCGCACTTCGAGCGCGGCCAGCGGGTCGGGATCGCCCATCGCGTCGGTGATACGGCGGGTGCCAAGCCGACCGAGCTGGTCGGCGCTGGGGGAGGACGGCGAGCATCCAGGCCACCAGACGATCACCGGTAGGTCGGGAAGCAGGAGCGGTAGGACCACCGAATCGCGGTGATCCCGAAGCAGCCCGTGGAACTTCAGTGTGACGATCTCGCCGGGCGCGTCCTCGCCGGTGCGAATGGACGCGTCCAGCCGGTCCGCGCGCGCCCGTCCGTTCGTGACCAGGAGGATTCGGGACGGATGTTCGCGCGCAGTTTCGACCACCGCCGAGAGGGCGCGGTCGTAGTCAGCGAGCTCAACGACAACGACGAGAGTGAACACCGCCCCGGAGATGGCGCCCAGCCGGTGCCGCACCTGGCTGATCTGTTGCTGCAGGGCAGAGGCGTTGGTGTCGGTCAGTTCCACGATCATGATGTCCTCCTATGGCCTTCGCCAGCTGAAGCCGTCCCGGGCCAGCATCTCGTCGGCTGAGGTCGGCCCCCACGTCCCGGACGGGTAAGCCGATGGCGCGGCGTCCAGAGCGGCCCAATGCGCCAGCACCGGGTCGAGCAGTCGCCAGGACAGCTCCACCTCCGCGGGCTGGGGGAACAGCGGCTCGGCGCCCCGCAGCACGTCCAGAAGAAGCCGTTCGTAGGCCTCCGGGCTGGACTCGACGAACGAGGTGTCATACCCGAACTCCATGTTCACGTCACGCAGTTCGGAGGTGGCCGGCACCTTCGCGCCGAACCGGAGGGTGATGCCCTCCTCGGGCTGGATGCGCAGCACCAGGGCGTTGTTGCCGAGGGTGCGAATGTCGGCGCCGTCGAAGGGCAGGTGGGGCGCGGCTCGCAGGTTCAGCGCGACCTCGGTGACCCGCCTGGGCAGGCGCTTGCCGGTGCGCAGGTAGAACGGGACGCCGGCCCAGCGCCGGTTGTCGATGTCCACCCGGATGGCCGCGAAGGTGTCGGTGTGGGAGTCGGCCGGGATGCCCTGCTCCTCCAGGTAGCCGGCCACCAGGCGTCCGCCCGCCCACCCGGACGCATACTGCCCGCGCGCGGTGTGCGCGTCGAGGTCGGACGGGGTGCCGGACGCGGCGAGCACCTTGCGCTTCTCCGCGCTCAGTTCGTCGGCGCTGAAGGAGGTCGGCTCCTCCATCGCGGTCAGGGCGAGCAGTTGCAGCAGGTGGTTCTGGATCACGTCGCGAGCCGCACCGATGCCGTCGTAGTAGCCCGCCCGGCCCTCGATGCCGATGTCCTCGGCCATGGTGATCTGGACGTGGTCGATGTAGTTGCGGTTCCAGATGGGTTCGAACATGGTGTTCGCGAACCGGAACGCCAGCAGGTTCTGGACGGTCTCCTTGCCCAGGTAGTGGTCGATCCGGAAGATGCTGCTCGGCTCGAACGCCCGCGCCAGCTTGCGCTCCAGTTCGTGGGCGCTGGCCAGGTCGTGACCGAACGGCTTCTCCACCACGACCCGCCGCCAGGAACCCTTCGGCCGGTCGGCGAGGCCGTGCCTGCGCAACTGGGCGACGGTGACGTCGAAGGCCGCAGGCGGGACGGAGAGGTAGAACGCGTGGTTACCGCCGGTGCCCTGCTCCTCGTCCAGTTCGGCGAGGGTGCGCTTCAGTTCCAGGAAGGCCGCATCGTCGGCGAGCTCGCCGGACACGAAACGGATGCCGCCGGCCAACTGCTTCCACACGTCCTCGCGGAACTCGGTGCGGGCGTGGCTGCGGACCGCGTCCGCGACGACATCGGCGAAGTGCTCGGCTGCCCAGTCGCGGCGGGCGAACCCGACCAGCCCGAACCCGGGCGGCAGCATGCCGCGGTTGGCCAGGTCGTACACCGCCGGTAGCAGCTTCTTGCGGGCCAGGTCGCCGGTGACGCCGAAAAGCACGAGCGCGGACGGGCCGGCCATCTCGGGCAGGCGACGGTCCCGCTGGTCTCGAAGAGCGTTCATCGTCAAGACTGTACAAGTCCGGCCCGGCCGGCCGCTCCGCGTGATCGCTGCAAAGGGCGGCTTGGGATTACACTGCTTCAACCTTCGACGAAAGGGCGGCATGAGACCAGCCGAGGAAGGCGCACCCGTCTCGGTGTTGGCGCCTGGCGATTGGCGAGCCACCGCGAAGGCCTATCTTGCCCTCGCGAAGCCCCGGATCATCGAACTCCTGCTGGTCACCACCGTGCCCGCCATGTTCCTCGCCGCCGGCGGGTTCCCGTCCTGGCAGCTGGTGTGCTGGACGCTGTTGGGCGGCACCGCAGCCGCAGGTAGCGCCAACGTCTTCAACTCGGTGCTGGACGCGGACATCGACGCCAGGATGCGGCGTACGCGCCGGCGTCCGATGGCCTTGGACCTGGTGACTCCCGCACGAGCGATCACCTTCGGCGCCGTGCTAGGCGTCCTTTCAGTGCTGATGCTCGGCTTCGGCGCCAACTGGCTCTCCGCGGCGCTCGCGCTGGTCGCGAACCTGTACTACGTGTTCGTCTACACGATGGCGCTGAAGCGGCGCACATCGCAGAACATCGTCTGGGGCGGGATCGCCGGCTGCTTCCCGCCCTTGATCGGGTGGACGGCGGTCACCGGTTCGGTCGCCTGGGCGCCGCTGGTGCTGTTCGCCATCGTGTTCGCCTGGACGCCGCCGCACACCTGGGCGCTGGCGCTGCGGTACCGCGAGGACTACCTGAACGCCCACGTGCCGATGCTGCCGGTGGTGGCGCCCCCGCTGACGGTTGCGTGGCGCATCCTGGCCTACAGCGCGCTCACGGTCGCGGTCAGCCTGCTGCTCTGGCCGGTGGCCGGCACGGGTTGGCTCTACCCGCTGGTCGCACTGGTGGCCGGCGCGGCGATGCTGGCCGAATCAGTGGCTCTGCTGATCCGGGCCAAGCGAGGCCTGACCGATGCCGCGCTGAAGCCGATGCGCCTGTTCCATCTGTCCAACAGCTACCTGGCGATCGTCTTCATCGCGGCCGCCGTAGACCCGCTGATCTTCTGATCTCCTCTGTCTTCACCGAGTCGGCGGAGCTTCACTCGCCGATGGGCGAGCCAGATCCTGACAACTCGGCTTTCGGACGGGAGAGCCACCAAGTGTTGGCCACTGCGGCGCAGAACAGGGCGGTGCCCAGCATGTGCAGAGCCACCAATGCCGGCGGCACGCCCAGGAAGAACTGGGCATAACCCACGACTCCCTGCAGGGCGACCACAGCGAGCAGGAGCAACGTGGCGCGGAAGAGCGCTGGGGTGCGACGCGCGAGCCAGGCCAACACTGCGATGACGATGACCACTGCCCACACCGCCATCGCGTGCAGCCGGGCGACGAGAGTCAGGTCGAAGCCGCTGCGGGCCACGTCCGCGTCGCCAGCGTTCGGGCCCGCGCCGGTCACGACGACGCCGAGCAGCATCACCACCCACCCGAGCACCAGCACCGTCCAGGCCGCGTACCGTGCGGCGACCGTGGCGTCCGCCGGTGGCGCGGCGTGCACTTCGTGCACCAGCACCGTGCAGACCATGATCAGCGCCAGCGAGGGCAGCAGGTGCAGGCCGACGACCCACCACTCCAGCTGAGCGAGCACCGAGATGCCGCCGATGATCGCCTGCGCGGGGATGCCTGCCGCGGCCAGGCCCGCGAGCAGGCGGAAGCGCGTGACCGGGCGTCCGGCGGCATCGCGCGCCTTCCAGGCGGCCACGAAGGTGCCGATCGCCACTGCCACCAGCACGAAGGTGAGCATTCGGTTGCCGAACTCGATGTAGGCATGCAGGGGGGCGTCCCCGTGCGGCACGTACGAGCCGGGTTCGCACTGCGGCCAGGTGGAACAGCCCAACCCCGAACCGGTGACGCGAACGAGCCCGCCGGTCACGATCAGCGCCATGTTCGCCACCAGCGACGCGATCGCCCAGGCGCGCAGCGCCTTCGGGGAGCCAACTAGATCCATCGGAACACCTTCCTGGCTAGCACGAGGCCGGCCACAGCCCAGACAAGAACGACACCTTGGGGCCAGACCGCGAAGCTGCCGTCCGCCCACGCCCGCAGTGCCTCGGCCACCGCTGCCGGTGGCAGCGCGCCGACCAACGGCTGTGCCCAGCCAGGGAAGGCGCTCAGCGGCACCAGCACGCCGACAGCGGCGCCGGCCAGGTAGATCAGGTTCGCCAGGCCGAGGGTCAGTTCGGCACTGGCCGTACCGGCAAGGCACATCGCGAGGCTCGCGAAGGCGACCAACCCGAGGCCCACCACGGCAACGGCCACCAGAGACTGCAGCAGGGTGGGTGTGGGACGCCAGCCGACCACGAAACCGGCGATCGCCAGCACCACGGCCTGGCCGCCGGCGAGCAGTCCGATCATCGCCGCTTTCCCGGCCAGCAGGTCGGTGCGTCGCAGGGGAGTGGCCACAAGTCGTTCCAGCACACCGTAGCGACGCTCGAAGGCGGTGGTGATGGCTGGCGAGGTGAAGCCGCTCGACCAGAGTCCGAGCGCGATGACCGAGGCGATGAACGGCTCGCGGGCGATGCCCATCCGCTGGCCGAAGAAGACGTGCGCGGCGATCAGTGCCAAGGGGATCACCAGGGCAAGCAACAACTGCTCGCCGTTGCGAAGGACCAGCCGGGTTTCCATCAACGCGTGCTTCAGGATCCGTCGGGGTCGTGGGGCCGCAGTGCCCCGCGGGCTCAACTCGAGCGGGTTCACAGGGCACCACCGGGCGTGGTCAGTTGCAGGAACAGCTGCTCCAGGCTTCCTTCCGCGGTCAGTTCGCCGACAGTGCCGGACGCGACCACGCGTCCGGCGTTGATCAGGCACACGCGGTCGGCGAGCTTCTCGGCCTCGTCCATTGCGTGAGTGGTGAGCAGGACGGCGACCCCTGCCGCGCGCAGGTCGCGGATGAGCTGCCAGACGGTCTGACGGACGTGCGGGTCGAGGCCCGCGGTGGGCTCGTCCAGGAACACCAGCTCGGGGCGTCCGATGATCGCTCCGGCGAGGTTGACCAGTTGCTGCTGGCCGCCGGAGAGCCGGCGGTAGGGAGTGTCGGCGAAGGGCCTGATCCCCAGCGCATCGACTACTGCGTCCGCGGGCAGACCGGAGTCGTGGAGGGACGCGAGGTAGGCCAGCAACTCGCGGGGCTTCACGCCTGACCACGCGCCGGTGGACTGCGGCATCAGGCCGACACGGTCGTTCGCGCCCGGCGATCCGGCCGGCCGGCCAAGCACCTCGATCGTCCCCGAATCGGGCCGCAGAAGTCCGGTACAGCAACGGATCATGGTGGTCTTGCCTGCGCCGTTCGGGCCGAGCACCGCGGTCACCGCGCCCGCCCGGGCGTCGAGGCTCAACCCGGTCAGTACCGGACGGCCGCCAAGGCCGAGCCGCACGTCGGTGAGGGTGAGGGCGGCGGACACCCGCTCAGTCTAGGGACGAAAACGACGCTGCCCGGCACCCTCGCGGGTGCCGGGCAGCGGTTATCTGGTCGTTCAGACCTTCGCGGTCTCCGCGACGGCTTCGGTGGCTTCGACCGGCTTGGTGCCGGTGGTCAGCTCGGGAGCCGGGGCGTCCTTGAGGTAGGCGAAGTCGGCCGAGGTGAGCATCGGCTGGTCGATCCGCATTCCGTAGAAGGAGCGCCACACCATGTAGATGCTGGCCCCACCGAACAGGACGGCGAGGATGGCGTTGGTGACGGGGTTGCCGATGATGATCGAGAGCTCGATCGCCAACATGCCGAACAGGGTGGTGAACTTGATGACCGGGTTCAGGGCCACCGAGGAGGTGTCCTTGAACGGGTCGCCGACGGTGTCGCCGACGATGCTGGCGTCGTGCAGTTCGGTGCCCTTGGCCTGCAGGTCCACCTCGACGATCTTCTTCGCGTTGTCCCAGGCGCCGCCGGCGTTGGCCATGAAGATGGCCTGGTAGAGCCCGAAGATGGCGATCGAGATCAGGTAGCCGATGAAGAAGAACGGCTCCACGAAGGCGAACGCCAGCGTGGCGAAGAAGATGCCCAGGAAGATATTGAACATGCCCTTCTGGGCGTACTGGGTGCAGATCTCAACGACCTTGCGGGAGGTTTCCACCGATGCCTTGGTGGTGCCTTCCAGATCGATGTTGGCCTTGATGAACTCGACCGCACGGAACGCGCCGGTGGTGACGGCCTGCATGGAGGCGCCGGTGAACCAGTAGATGATCGCGCCGCCGGTGATCAGGCCGAGCAGGAACGGCACGTGCAGCAGGGACAGGCTCTCGATGTTCTCGGTGAGGCTGTTGGTGAGGCCCATGATGATCGAGAAGATCATCGTGGTCGCACCGACCGCTGCGGTACCGATCAGCACCGGCTTGGCGGTGGCCTTGAACGTGTTGCCGGCACCGTCGTTGGCTTCGAGCAGGTACTTGGCGCGCTCGAAGTTGGCCTTG
Organism: Propionicimonas sp.; assembly: GCA_035433085.1. Taxonomy (GTDB): domain Bacteria; phylum Actinomycetota; class Actinomycetes; order Propionibacteriales; family Propionibacteriaceae; genus Propionicimonas. Next base: position 12,009 of record DAORUI010000093.1, read on the forward strand.
ATGCCGTAGTCGCGCTCGAGTTCATCCTTGATGCCGGGGATCTGCTCGATCTGGGACAGCTCGTAGACGGACTGGGCGTTGTCGGTGACCGGGCCGTAGGAGTCGACCGCGATGGTGACCG
>DAORUI010000094.1:0-12102 GCA_035433085.1 Propionicimonas sp.
GTGGGCGCGGTGCTCGCTCGTCCGGGACCGGTTGGGGTGGGCGCGGTGCTCGCTCCTCAGCTAAGGGAGCGTTCACGAACAGTCTGGATGGCCTGACTGATCAGGTCCAGGCGAAGATGTCGACGTGGTTGCCGTCCGGGTCGAGAACGGTGGCGTAGCGCTGGCCCCAAAAGGCGTCCCAGGGGGCGCGGTCGACGGTGAAGCCGGCCTGCGCGATCTGGGCGACGACCTGGTCGACCTCGGCAGCGCCCGCGCATTCGAATGCGAGGCTCATGGCTGGGCCGCCCACCGGGGGTTGCCAGTCGGGATTGAAGCTGTGAATCCCAGCGGTGGTGTCGAACATGATCCGGACCCCGCCCGGACCCTCCCATTCGACATGGCTCTCGGTGTCGTCCGACGCCTCGAACTGGAGGCCCAGCAGACGGTAGAAGGTGAGGCTGGCGGCCATGTCGGCCACCGTGATGCCGATGGCATTGAAGGTCGGGCTCATGACCCAACGCTAGTCCGCCGCACCGACACCGCGAATGTAACCCGACTGAAACATGCCCGACGGCAGACTAAAGCGCATGGATAAGCAGACCGAGTTCGTGCTCCGCACCATGGAGGAGCGGGATGTTCGCTTCGTCCGACTCTGGTTCACCGATGTGCTGGGTTTCCTGAAGTCCGTCGCCATCGCTCCCGCTGAACTCGAAGGCGCGTTCAGTGAGGGCATCGGTTTCGATGGTTCGGCCATTCAGGGCTTCGCTCGGGTGTACGAGTCCGACATGGTGGCGCACCCCGACCCGTCCACCTTCCAGATGCTGCCCTGGCGTGGCGCCACCCAGGGCACCGCTCGCATGTTCTGCGACATTCGGCTTCCCGACGGCTCGCCGTCCTTCGCCGACCCGCGGTTCGTGCTGAAGCGTGCGTTGAAGAAGGCCTCCGACATGGGGTTCACCTACTACACGCACCCCGAGATCGAGTTCTACCTGTTCAAGCAGCCGATCATTCCCGGCCAGGCTCCCGAACCGGCCGACCAATCCGGCTACTTCGACCACACGACCACCTCGCCCGGCGCCGACTTCCGCCGGCAGGCGATCACCCTGCTGGAGCAGATGGGCATCTCGGTGGAGTTCAGCCACCACGAAGCCGGCCCCGGCCAGCAGGAGATCGACCTGCGCTACGCGGACGCGCTGACGATGGCCGACAACATCATGACCTTCCGGGTGGTGATCAAGGAGGTCGCGGTGATGCAGAACATGTTCGCGTCCTTCATGCCGAAGCCGTTGAGCGACCACCCCGGCTCGGGCATGCACACCCACGTCTCGCTGTTCGAGGGCGACACCAACGCCTTCTACGACGCCAGCTCGGAGTACCACCTGTCCAAGGTCGGACGCCAGTTCATCGCCGGCCTGCTCAAGCACGCCGGCGAGATCTCGTTGGTGACGAACCCGTGGGTGAACTCGTATAAGCGGCTCGTCGCCGGCGCGGAGGCGCCCAGCTACATCTGCTGGGGCCAGAACAACCGCTCCGCACTGGTTCGGGTGCCGATGTACAAGCCGAACAAGGGCGCGTCCGCTCGCATCGAGGTGCGCTCGATCGACTCCGCCGCGAACCCGTACCTCGCCTACGCGATGGTGCTGGCCGCGGGCCTGAACGGCATCGAGAACGAGCTCGAACTGCCCGAGGGTGCCGAGGACGACGTGTGGTCGCTCACCGACCGCCAGCGCCAGGCGCTGGGCATCAGCCCGCTGCCGCGCAGCCTCGGCAATGCGATCGACCTGATGGAGAACTCCCAACTGGTCGCCGAGACGCTCGGCGAGCACGTCTTCGAGTTCTTCCTGCGCAACAAGCAGGCCGAGTACGACTCCTACCGGGGCAATGTCTCGGAGTGGGAGCTGCGGCACAACCTGCCGGCTCTGTAGGCGGACGGGTCGCGCGTACCAGGCGTCCGCCTCAGCCTTTCCCGCCGACGGACCCGCCGGAACGTGCGCACCTGCTGCGCGAAAGTGTATGGACCTGTTCGACAACCCTGGGTTTCGCATCGCGGTGACCTTTAATGGAGGTCAGCCGTTGTGTCCCTCGGGGCCGCCGCGCCTGATTCGGTGTCCTTTGGGAGGGGTGGCACCGACTCGCGTAAAACGGCAACGAGCCCGTCGAGTCAACTTGGGAGTGAACTCGACGGGCTCGATAATTGCCCAGTTGCTACCGGCTCGCGCTCGGTTCCGAACTCGGCTGGCTGCTCGCGGTGGCCGACGGCTGAGCCGAGGCACTGCTGGTCGACGTGCTCGAGCTTGAACTCGTCGTGGTTGTCGTGCGCCGCCTGGTCGCATTGGCCGGGATCTCCGCTGTGCGGTCGGCCAGCACCACGATCTGTCCTGCGGTGAGACCCTCGGTGATCTCGACCCGGCCCGCCCCGACCGTTCCGGTCGTCACCGTGACGGTCTCCGGAGTCTCGGACGCGGCCGTCGCCAGCACCTGAACGGTCGCAGTGCCGGTGCCCGTCGGGGTGACGGCGGACGCAGGCACGGTGACCACACCGGTCACGGAGTTGACCTCCATCGAGACCGTGGCTTTCGCCCCGGAGGCGAGCAGCATGGCGGGATCGCTCACCGCGACGGTCGTCGCGTAGGTGGGGGAATCACCGCTGGTGCCGTCGGTCTCCAACACGCTGATTCCGGTCACCTCGCCGGCCAGGGGCGCGGTTGCTCCGGCCGGTGTGACCGCCACAGCCTTGCCCACGGCCACCAGGTCGCGGGTCTTCAGCGGCAGTTCGAAGGTCACCACCGCCGTGCCCTCACCGATGATGGTGATCGAGCCCGAGGACGCCGTGGAGCCGACGGTGAGGTCGACGGTGCCGACCGTCCCGCTGATCGGCGCAACCAGTACGGCCGCCGCCAGGTCGTCCTGCGCCTCCTGCAATGCCTGCTCAGCCTTCAGCAGAGCGGCCTCCGCCGATGCCACCTGGGCCGCGCTGACCGAACTCGACGAGCTCGAGCTAGACGATGACTTGGTGCTCGTCTTGGCGGTTGTGGTCTTGGTGGTAGTGCCGCCGGCTGCGGGCTGCGGGCTGATCAGCTGCTGGACGATCGCCTGCAGGTTGGTGTTAGCGGTGAGCACCTCGGCCCGGGCGTTCGCGCAGGCCTGGAGTTGGTCCGCGGTCGGTTGGGCAGCCTCGATCGCCGCGGCCAATTGCGAGGCCGAAGCCTCGGCCGACGGGCTCTCGCTCGACGCTTCCGCGGACGGTGACGCGGAGGTCTCCGTGGCCGGCGGGGGCGCACTGGTCGTCTCAGCGGGCGTGGTCTCGGCGGGCGTGGTCTCGCTCGGGGCCGTTTCCGTCGGGGCGGTCTCGGTCGCCGAAGCGGACGCGGACGGGGTGGCCGAAGCAGACTCCGACGCCGTTGCGGACGCGGTCGCTGACGGGGTGACCGTGGCCGTGGGCTCGGCCTTCGGCAGAATCGTGCCGAAAACGGGTTCGCAGACCTGGGCCTCGGCCAGCACGGCCAGGTTGATCCGCGAAGCCGCCTCGCTGAGCACTGCCGGATCGATGGTCACTGTGGTGCCCGTGCCCGTGCCTGAGCCCGACCCGGCACCGGCACCTGAGCCGGAGCCCGACCCGGCACCGGAACCGGAGCTGGCACCGGAACCCGAGCCCGAGCCGGAACTCGTGCTCGACGGATGCTTGGCCGCGTACAAGGAGGCCTTCTTGGCGGCCACCTGGGTCTCGGCCTCGAGCACCGCCAACTGCAGCGGACCCTTCTTCAGTGTGGCCAGGGTGTCCCCGACGTCCACGGTGTCCCCGACGGCCACGCTGACCGACTTCACCGTGCCGCTGACCGTGAAGCTCGCGCTCTCGGTGTTGTTGCGGGTGATGGTGCCGGTGGCGGTGTAGGTCTGGGCGACATCGCCGGTCGCCGCGACCGCTGTGCCCCAGCGTGAACTGGCGGCGCTGGAGGTGTTCGCGACGGCCAGGCCGATGCCGGCCACCACCGCCAAAGCGACCCCGGAGGCCAGCACCATGCGAATCGGTCTGTTCTTGAACATCACTCACTCCTCAGCGCATCGATCGGCGCTAGTTTGGCCGCCCGGGTGGCGGGGTAGACGCCGGCCACCAGGCCGATGCCCACCGATACGACGAGGGCGATCAGGGTCGCCGGGATCGAGATGGTCACTGCGAAGCCGAGCGTCGGCGTCAGGATCGCCGCCCCGATGAAGCCCAGCGCGATACCCACGAGGCCACCGAGCATGCCCAGGATCGCGGCCTCCACCAGGAACTGCCTGCGGATCACGCCCGGCGTGGCACCGAGCGCTTTGCGCAGGCCGATCTCGCGGACGCGTTCGCTCACCGAGACCAGCATGATGTTCATCACTCCGATGCCCCCGACCAGCAGCGAGATAGCTGCGATGCCGCCGAGCAGCAGGGTGAGTACGCCGGTCACCGAGGTGGCCGCCTCGACCAGCGCGGCCTGGGTGCTGACGGTGAAGTCAGCGGTGTCGCTGGTGACCTGGTGGGACGCGAGCAGCGCCGTCTTCACCTGCTGGTAGGCCGCCGAGAGGTTGTCGGCGTCCCTTCCTTCGAGGTAGATCGACGAGACCGCGTTCGCGGCCGATGAAGTGGAGAGCCTTGACGCGAACGTCGTCAGCGGCACCAGGACGGTGTCGTCCTCGTTGCTTGAGAGCGACGAGCCCTCGGACGCGAGCACGCCGATGATCGTGAAGCCCTGGCCGTTGACGCTGATCGTCTGGCCGATCGGGGAGCCGCTTTCGAACAGCTCGGTTGACGTCTCGGACCCGATCACCGCCACCGCGGCGGAGGAGTCCACCTCGGCCTGGGTGAAGAACCGTCCGTTCTCCACCGTTCGCGCCCTTACGGACTGCCACTCGGGCACGGTGCCGACGACGGTCGACGTCCAGGTGGTGCTCGATGACTGCAGCGACCCGGACGTGGACGACGTCGGCGCCACGGCCACCACGTCCGGCACGATCTCGGGGTCGGCCAGCATGGCCGCGTCCGCTGTGGTCAGCGTGGTGGCCGAGCCCCCGCCCCCGCGGAAGCCACCGGAACTGGTGGTCTGGCTGGGGCTGACGATGATCATGTTCGAACCGAGCGAGTTGATCTGCTCGGTGATCTGCTGCTGCGCACCCTGGCCGAGGCCGACGGTCAGCATCACCGCGGCGATGCCGATCAGGATGCCCAGCATGGTCAGCAGCGACCGCATCCGCCGCGCGTTGAGTGCGGCGATCGCGGTGCGGATGGTCTCGGTCCACTCCATCATTTGGTCGCTCCATGGGTCGGGATGCTGTCCACCAGCAGCCCGTCGTAGATATGCGCGATCTTCTTGGCGCGCTCGGCCACGTCCGGTTCGTGGGTGATCATCACGATCGTGCGTCCGGCGTCGTTCAGCTCCTCGAAAAGCTCCAGGATCTCGCTGGTGGAATGGGAGTCGAGGTTGCCGGTGGGCTCGTCGGCCAGGATCAGCGCCGGGTTGGTCACCAGCGCGCGGGCCACGGATACCCGCTGCTGCTGGCCGCCGGAGAGCTCGCCGGGCCGATGTTCCACACGGTCGGCAAGGCCGACCTTGGCCAGGGCTGCCTGGGCACGTTCGCGACGCTCGGGTGCGGGCACGCCGGCGTAGACCATGGGCAGTTCGACGTTGCGCAGAGCGGTCAGGCTGGCCAGCAGGTTGAATTGCTGGAACACGAACCCGATCTTGCGGTTGCGAACCTCGGCCAGTTGCTTCTCGCTCATCACACTGACGTCGGTGCCGTCCAGTTCGTAGGTGCCGACGGTGGGCACGTCCAGGCAGCCGATGATGTGCATCAGCGTTGACTTGCCCGAGCCGGACGGCCCCATGACGGCGACGTAGTCACCACTGGCGACGTGCAGATCGATGCCGCGTAACGCCTCGACCTCCACCGCCCCGGTGGCGTAGGTCTTTCGAACCCCGGTCATCTTCAACATGCTCAGCGACCCCCAGCGCCGGCGGGGGGCTGACCGCCTCCGGCCGGCGGCTGACCGCCGCCGGTGATGCCGCCGAGCCCGCTGAACCCGCCGCCCTGCTCCTGCTCGGTCGAGGAAGTCGAGGAGGAGGAGGGCCGGACGAAGGTGATCTGCACGGTGTCGCCCTCGGAGATGCCGCTGGTGATCTCGGTGTTGCTGCCGAAGACCTGGCCGATCTCGACCTCGACCTGGCTGGTGCTGGAACCGTCCACCTTGGTGACCACGGTCTTTCCGTCCTGGGTGGTGATCGCTGCAGTCGGGACGGTGAGCACGTCGGGGTAGGAGCCGGTGGTGATCACCGCTGAAGCGGTGGTTCCGGAGTAGAGATCCTCGTGGGTGCCGGAGAGGTTGATGACCACCGGGAAGGTGGCCGCGCCGTCGCTGGTGGAGGTGGCCACGATGCCCACCGAGGCGACCTCGCCCTCGACCTCATTGCCGCTGATCGTGACGGTGGCTGCCTGGCCGGCCTTGATCGTGCTCAGGTCGGCCGCGCCGACCGAACCGGACAGCTTCCACTTCGAAGTGGCGATCACGACGAACTGGGCCGAGCTACTTGAGCTTGTGGTGCTGGCGCCGGCGCTGGTTGCGCCACTGGAACCGCTGGAAGAGGAACTGCTACCGACGGTGTCGCCGACCTCGACGTTGACCGTGGCCACGGTGCCGGAGATCGGGGAGCGGAGCACCGCGTCCTCCAGGTTCTCCTTCGCGCTGGACAGTGCGGCCTTCGCCGAGTCGACCTGGGCCGACGCGGCGTTGATCGCCGCGTCGCTGCCGTCGTTGTCCTCGACCTCATCCAGGTTCGCCTGGGCTGAAGTGAGGTTGGCCCGGGCGAGATCGACGGCATCCTCGAGCGAACTGTTGTCGATCGCGGCGAGCTTGTCGCCCTTCGTCACCTTGTCGCCGGCCTTCACCTTCACGGAGGTCACCGTGCCCGATACGCCGAAGCTGACGTCGGATTGCTTGCTCGGGCTTAGGGTGCCGTCGAGGCTCACCGAGAGCGTCTGGGTGGCGACGGTGGCCTCGGCGGTCTGCGAGAACGAGCGCCCGGCTGCGTTGCCCTTCGGCCTCAGCACCAGCCATGTGCCGACGCCGACGCCGACCACGAGGAGGGTAGCCAGGCCGATCACCAGCCAGGTCTTCCAGGAAAGGTGGAAGCGGCGTTTCTTGGCCGTTGGCGGTTCGATCGTTTCAGGGGACTTCGTATCAAGGGTTTCGGTGGTTGTCATTCGTGCGATCTCCTTCGGGCGCCCTGCCCACGCACGTCACGCTACGGGCGGCACCTGTGCCGAATCCCGTGCGAACCTGTGACCGAGCCGTGCCCGGCCCGCGGCACCAGTTCGCCATCGCCAGGAGTTCGGTTTGCCCGTCGCCAAGAAACGGGACAAAACTGCCAACCGCGGTCGGAGCGAGCCGGCTGGCGGCCGATTCAGAGCACTGGTAGCAGCTTTGTCCCGTTCTGCTTTGGCGCTCCAGCTGAGGTGCGCGAGAAGTTCAGCGCAGCTCCACCAGCGGCCACAGTTCGCTGAGGTCGCTGTGGATTCCTGAGGCCCGCACCCGGCGCGCGGCCAGCGCGTCCGCCCAGCTGAGCCGGCCGGATGCGAGTTCGAGCAGGGTCAACGCGTCGGTCTGCACCACATTCGGCGGGGTGCCGCGGGTGTGGCGGCCACGTTCGCCGATGCCCAGCTGTACCGCGGCGAACGGCGGCACCCGAAGTTCGACGCTGCCGCCGGGGAAAGCGAGCCCGAGCATTGCGCAGATCGTGCGCGCGGCGCCGGCCAGTTCAGCCGGCGAAAGGTCTGGCGACTCCTGCCGAACGCGTGCGGCGGCGTCCCGCAATGCCACGATCTGGGCAGCTGACACCGAGCTTTTCACCCGGCAGACGCTAGCATCGCGAACGTGACCCGCAACGAGAGCTTGTCCGGGCGACTGGCGCGCCTCGGGTTCGCCGAAGCCGGCAAAGCGTCCCGACTGGTAGCGGAGTGGTCGCACTGGGGGAGTGCCGAGCAGGTCGAGCTGGCGCTGGCCGAGTTGCCCGGCTGTGCCGATCCTGACCTGGCGCTCACCGGCTTCGACCGGCTGTTGCGCTCCCGGCCCGACCTGTTGGCCGAACTGGAGGCGCATCCCAGCTTCGCGCGCAGGGTGTGCGCCGTGCTGGGCTCCAGCGCAGCGCTCAACCAGCACCTGGGCACCCACCCGAACGACGCCGAGGTACTCAAGGGCGACATCCAGCGCCGCACGCTGGCCGAACTCCGGACGGAACTTCTGGACGCGATCGGCGCGGACGCGGACGCCGACGACCCGGTCGCCGATCCCAGCCAATCGGACGCGCTCCGCCGTGGCTACCTGCGCGCGCTGCTGCGGATCGCTGCCCGCGACCTGGTGGCGGCCGATCCGCTGGCCGACTTGCCTGAGATCGCCGGCGAACTGGCCGATCTGGCCGACGCCACGGTCGAATGCGCGCTCGCCCTCGCCCGTGGCGAGGTGCCCGGCTGGGAGCGGTGCCGCCTCGGCATCATCGCCCTCGGCAAGACCGGTGCGCGCGAACTCAACTACGTCAGCGATGTCGACGTGTTGTACCTGGCCGAGCCGGCGATTCTCCCGGACGGCACCCCGGCCTGCGATTCGGGAACCGCCGTAACCATCGCCGGACGGTTGGCCAGTGCCCTCTCCAGGGTCTGTTCGGCACACACCGCAGCCGGCACGATCTGGCCGATCGATGCCGCCCTGCGCCCGGAGGGCAAGGCCGGGCCGCTGGTGCGCACGCTGGCGTCCCATCGCGTCTACTACGAGAAATGGGCCAAGAACTGGGAGTTCCAGGCCATGCTGAAGGCTCGGCCGATGGCCGGCGACCTCGCCCTGGCACAGGACTTCGTCGACATGGTCTGGCCGATGGTCTGGCAGGTGGCCGACAACGACCAGTTCGTCGGCGAGACCCAGGCAATGCGCAAGCGGGTGATCTCCCTACTGCCCGCCAAGGAGGCGCTCGCCGAGATCAAGCTGGGCGCCGGCGGCCTGCGCGACGTCGAGTTCACTGTCCAGTTGTTGCAGCTGGTGCACGGCCGGGCGGACGAACGGCTGCGGCTGCGCGGCACTTTCGAGGCGCTGACGGCTCTGGTCGACCACGGCTACGTCGGACGCTCGGACGGCTTCGACCTCGGCACCGCCTACCGCCTGCAGCGCCTGCTCGAGCACCGGGTGCAGCTGTACCGGCTGCGCCGCACGCACCTGATGCCCGAGGACGAGGTCAGCCAGCGCTGGCTGGCGCGCAGCATCGGCTTGGCGGAGACCAAGGAGCTGATGCATCTGTGGCGATCGACGACCCGGCGCGTGCTCACCCTGCACCAACGCCTGTTCTACTCCCCGCTGCTGGAGGCCGTGGCGCGCATCCCGTCCGCGCAGGTGCGGCTCGCGCCCGAGGCCGCCGAGACGCGGTTGCGGGCGTTGGGCTACGACGACCCGAAGGCCGCACTGCGACACATCCAGGCGCTCAGCACCGGCATCTCGCGGCAGTCCGAGATCCAGCGGCAACTGCTGCCGGCGATGCTCACCTGGTTCACCGCCGGCCCGAACCCCGACCATGGGCTGCTGGCGTTCCGGCAGATGTCCGAAGCACTTGGTAGTACACCGTGGTACCTTCGCGCGCTGCGGGACGGGGACGCGATGGCCGAGCACCTGGCCCGCATCCTGGCGTCGTCTCGGTATGCGGTCGACCTGCTGCTGCGGGCTCCGCAGACCGCCGCCCTGCTGGGTGACCCGGAGGGACTGCGGCCGCGCCCGGTCGACGAGGTGGTGACCGAGATGCTCACCGCCGCTCGCCGGCACAAGTCGGACGTGGCCGCGATCGCGGCCGTCCGCGCGTCCCGGCGCAGCGAACTGCTGCGCTTGGCGATGGCCGACCTGCTCGGCGAGATCGACCTGGCCACGCTAGGCGCGGCGCTTTCAGACCTGGCCGGGGCGACGATCGACGCGGCTCTCGAAGTGGCTCGCCGTGGCGTGGACGCGCCCCCGCTGGCAGTGATCGCCATGGGTCGCTGGGGCGGAAGGGAACTCGCTTACTCCTCGGATGCGGACGCGATGTTCGTGGCGGCCGACAGCGACGACCCGAACGCCACCGCGGCCGCGACGAAGGTCGTCAGCCGGTTGCGGGCGCTGCTCACCCAGCCCGGGCCCGACCCTGCGCTGGAGATCGACATCGACCTGCGTCCGGAAGGCAAGGGCGGCGCGATCGTCCGGAGCCTGAACTCGTATCGCGCCTACTACGCCAGATGGTCGTCCACGTGGGAGGCGCAGGCGCTGCTTCGGGCGGGCATCGGTGCCGGCGACCGCGAACTCGGCGCGGAGTTCCTGGCCTCGATCGATCCGCTGCGTTACCCGAAGTCGGGGCTCTCCCGGACCGAGGTGCACGAGATCCGCAAACTGAAGGCCCGCATGGAGGCCGAGCGGCTGCCTCGCGGCGGGGATCCGTCCAGGCACGTCAAGCTCGGCCCCGGCGGACTCTCCGATGTCGAATGGGTGGTGCAGTTGTTGCAGCTGCACCACGCCACGATGCTGCCTGGGCTGCGCACCACCAACACGCTGGCCGCACTCGACGTCGCCGTCGAGAACAGCCTGCTGGCCCCGGACGACGCGGACGCGCTGCGCTCGGCCTGGGTGCTCGCGTCCCGGATTCGCAACGCGGTGATGCTGCTGCGCGGCCGAGCCGGCGACCGCCTTCCCACGGACGCCCGCGAGCTCTCCGCCGTCGCCCAGGTGCTCGGCTACGCCAAGGGCGAGTCATCGCTACTGGTCGAGGATCACCGCCGTCACGCCCGGCTCGCGCGCCAGGTCATGGACCGCGTCTTCTGGGAACCCGCCTAGCCTCGTCCGTCGCGGCCGACGGGTAGGCTAAGGCACGATGAGCGCCACCCAGAACCCAGACCTTCCCACCACCACGGCCAGCCTCTCGGGCTGGGGACGCACCGCTGCCACCACGGCGCAGGTGCTGTCCACCGCCGACGTCGAAGTGATCGCCGAGGCGGTCGCACAGGTCGCCGGCCACAACGCCGACTCGCCGTCCCACCTCAAGCGAGGCATTGTCGCGCGCGGGCTGGGCCGCTCGTACGGCGACGTGGCCCAGAACGCGGGCGGGTTGGTGGTCGACATGACTCCGCTGAGCCGCATCCACTCCATCGACCCGGACGCCGCATTGGTCGATGTCGACGCCGGAGTCAGCCTCGACGCGCTGATGCGCGCAGCCCTGCCGTACGGGCTCTGGGTGCCGGTGTTGCCCGGCACCCGCCAGGTGACCGTCGGCGGCGCGATCGGCTGCGACGTCCACGGTAAGAACCACCACAGCGCCGGCTCGTTCGGCGACCACGTCGCGTCCATGCAATTGCTGGTGGCCGACGGACGCGTGCTCACCCTCACCCCGGACGGCTCCGCCGACGACCCGGACGCGAGCCTGTTCTGGGCCACCGTCGGCGGCGTCGGCCTGACCGGCATCATCCTGCGGGTGGTGCTGAAGATGACCCGCACCGAGACCGCCTATTTCCTGGCCGACGGCGTGGTCACCCACAACCTGGACGAGACCATCGCCGTCCACTCCGACGGCTCCGAGGCGAACTACGACTACTCCAGCGCCTGGTTCGACGCGATCAGCCCTGAGCCCAAGCTCGGCCGCGCGGCGCTCTCGCGAGGCTCGCTGGCCACCCTCGACCAGCTGCGCGAGCACGCCCCGAAGCTGGCCGCCGACCCGCTGGCGTTCAACGCCAAGCCGCTCTTCGAACTGCCGGACGTGTTTCCCAACGGGCTGGCGAACAAGCTCACCTTCGGCCTGTTGGGCACCGCCTGGTACGCCAAGAGCGGCAACTACACCGGCAAGATCCAGAGCCTCACCGGCTTCTACCACCCCCTCGACATGTTCAGCGAGTGGAACCGCGCCTACGGCTCGCACGGCTTCCTGCAGTACCAGTTCGTGGTGCCGCCGGCAGCGATCGCCGAGTTCAAGCAACTGATCCGCGACATCCAGGCGTCCGGGCACTACTCGTTCCTGAACGTGTTCAAGCTCTTCGGCGAGGGCAACCGGGCACCGCTCAGCTACCCGATGGCCGGCTGGAACGTGTGCGTCGACTTCCCGATCAAGG
>DAORUI010000095.1:0-5449 GCA_035433085.1 Propionicimonas sp.
GCTTGCCCGACTGCATGACCTTCTCGAGCACCGGCAGCAGGTCCTTCAGCGAGGAGACCTTGGAGTTGACGATCAGGATGTACGGGTCGTCGAGGACGGCCTCCATCCGCTCGGCGTCGGTCACGAAGTACGGCGCGATGAAGCCCTTGTCGAAGCGCATACCTTCGGTGAGCTCCAGGTCGAGGCCGAAGGTGTTCGACTCCTCGACGGTGATGACGCCTTCCTTGCCGACCTTGTCCATCGCCTCGGCGATGATCTCGCCGACGGTGGTGTCCGCGGCGGAGATGGACGCCGTGGCCGCGATCTGCTCACGGGTCTCGATGTCGACGGCCTGATTCGCCAGCTCGGCGACGATGGCCGCGACGGCCTTCTCGATGCCCTTCTTCAGGCTCATCGGGTTGGCGCCGGCGGTGACGTTGCGCAGGCCCTCGCGAACCATGGCCTGGGCGATCACGGTGGCGGTGGTGGTGCCGTCGCCCGCGACGTCGTCGGTCTTCTTGGCGACCTCTTTGACCAGCTCGGCGCCGATCTTCTCGTAGGGATCCTCAAGCTCGATCTCCTTGGCGATGGAAACGCCGTCGTTGGTGATGGTGGGGGCGCCCCACTTCTTCTCCAGGACCACGTTGCGGCCCTTGGGACCGAGGGTCACCTTGACCGCATCGGCGAGGACGTTCATGCCCCGCTCGAGGCCGCGGCGCGCCTCGACATTGAATTCAATCAGCTTCGCCATCTTGTTCTTGGCAATCCTTTGGCATCTCGGGGGCCGAGGCCCCGCTGTGGACTCAGGTGGTGGTCTTGCGTCGATGCCCGCGACGGACGATCTTGGCGATCTCATCGAGTCAGACTGATGGCACTCTACTCATGAGAGTGCTAACTCCATGTTTAGCACTCCCACCAGGCGAGTGCAAACAATTCGGGCTTCTCCTGGGCCGGCCGCAGCGGCAGAATGGGTACATGCCCGAGACTCGCCTTTTCGCCAAGCTCAGGCCAGGCTCCTTCGACAAACTCGGGGCACACCGAACTCGACCCTCCGGGGCGACGCGCACTCGGGGCGCCCATCGCCTGCGCGCGGTGGGCAACGCACTCAACCTGTCCACCGTTCTGGGCCTTGGCCTCGCGGTGGCCGGTCGTGCCCGGCTGCGCCGGGGACCGGACGCCCTCCTGATCGCGGAGCAGTATCGGCTGCCGCTGCCGAAAGCAGGTGCGTTCACCGTGGGCAACGTCGTGGTGGTTCCGAAGCACTCCATGGCCGAGCTGGAACACCACCACCCCGGGACGATGGCCCACGAGGCCACGCACGCCTGGCAGTACTTCGGCTTCTTCGGCCTGCCGTTCCTGCCCGCCTACGCCCTGGCCGCGGGCTGGTCGTGGCTGCGCACCGGTGACCCAGCGTCCGCCAATTGGTTCGAGCGCAACGCGGGCCTGGTCTCCGGCGGCTACCCCGAACAACCGCGCAACAACGCCGGCCTGAAACGAATCGGACGCGCCGTACGCCCGCGGAAGCGACCGCACTGACCGTTCAGCCCACCCGATGGAGACTGAACTGCTCACCCGTGCCACGGACAGTCAGCTGCATGGTTGCGGTCCCGGTGTCGCCCAGAGTCACGTCGTAGCTGACATCGCCGGCCTGCGAGGTGCGGATCTTGCCTGAGTCGCTCTTCGGGAAATGTGCGACAACCGTGATGCCGGCTCCATCGGGTTGCCACTCGTAGGGTGCGACGTCCTTACCCTGGCCGGCCCAGTCGATCACGAGCTTCGAGCCATCGAACTTGTAGGTGATGCAAGTTGCCGGGTCGCTGGTGTCGAAGGACTGGATCACTCCGTCCGCGCTCCGGTAGGTCTCCACTGCCCAGGTGCCGCGCAGCTGCTCGGCAGTGCTGGTGGGGCTCGCCGGAGCGGTGGCTGCGCTCGGGGCGGTACTGGCGGTGGCCGCGGTGGTGGCTGCGGCCGGTCGCTCGACCCGGCCGTCACCGTATTCTTCGCCGGTCGGGTGGCCGCAGGCCCCGACCCCCAGCAGCAAGACAACCCAGAGCGCTGCGATCGAACGTTGCGCGCCAGCCATGGACTCCCCCACTCTCGCGAGGAGCTGCGGTCGAACATTGACCGAGCCCGCCTGACTTCGAGCCTAGTACCGCGGCACGCCCGCGTCCGGGGCTCGACTCAAGTGAGCGACCAGCTGTGGGGCTGCACCCCGGCGACGGTGGTGTCGCCGATGTTCAGCCTCAGGGTCAAGTGGTGCTCGTCGCGGTCGAGGTGAATGGCGATCGACGTGTTGGTCACGTCGCCGGTCGTCACCACGGCGTCCACCAACCAGGGGTGTCGGCGGCGGAGGCCGACCAGCTCGGCATAGACCGCGTGGGTCGCCTCGCCGAACGGCAGCAGTTCGGACGGTTCCCCCGGGAACGGCGGACGCACCGCGTCGTCACCGTAGTGGTGCTCCTCTTTCAACCCGGTGAAGCCCTGCTCGTCCCCGGCGTAGATCGACGGAATGCCTGGCAGCAACAGCAGCAGCGCCGCGGCCAGCGGCACATGCCGGGGGTCACGCAGCTTGGTTGCGATCCTGGTGACGTCGTGGTTGCCGATGAAGGTCTGCGGCCGGAAGGACGCACAGAAGTCGGCATGCCGCTTCAGCGTCCAATCAAGGGAGAAGAAGTTGGCGTCGTTGAGTGAATCCCAGATGGCGTGCCACAACTCGTACTGGGTCGCGCTGTCCACCCCCGAGTTCCGAACGAACTCGGCATAGTCACCGTGAATCACCTCGGCGAAAACCCACGCGTCCGGATGTGCCGCCTTCACCTTCGCCAGCACGGGCGCCCACACCGAAGCGCCCTGGGCGTAGGCCGCGTCCAGACGCCAAGCATCCACGCCCCGGTCGAGCCAGTGGTTCATCACGTCCGCCACATAGTCGGCGACCACCGACTGGCTCAGGTCGAGCTCCACGAGCGTGGAATGGCCCTCGAAGTAGCGCGGGTAGCCGTCCACCCAGCGGATCCAGCGACCCTCCGGCGTATCGGGGCCAGCCGCGAGCGCGCGCCGGACGATCTCGTGGTCGCCCGAGAGGTGGTTGAACACCCCGTCCAGGCACACCTTGATACCGCGTGAATGACAGGCCTCGACCAGCGCGGCGAAGTCGGCCTCCGTGCCCAGGCGGGAGTCGATCCGGTGGTGGTCGAGCGTGTCGTACCCGTGGCTCGCGGACGCGAAGACGGGCGCCAATAGCAGGCCGTTGGCACCGAGCCGGATCAGGTAGTCGAGCCAGTTCGCAAGCTGGGGCAGCCGGTGATGCACCTCGGAAGTCGTGGTGCGTTCGGCGCCGACGAACCCCAACGGATAGACGTGCCACCAGATCACACTGTCGGGCCAGTTCATGGGTACCAGCGTAGTCACCCGGACGCTGGCACTCGGCTTGATCGAGTGCTAAGCCCGCGATACATTTCGACTTAGCACTCTCACCTCGAGGGTGCCAATCAGCCTCAGCGGCACCCGCGACGACGCCGAGGCCGGCACACACCTGATCATTCAGGACGCCTGTTGTCCTGCAGAACGAAAGGTTATTGACGTGGCAGTCACGATCAAGCCGCTCGAGGATCGCATCCTCGTCCAGCCGCTGGAAGCCGAGCAGACCACCGCTTCCGGCCTGGTCATTCCCGATACCGCCAAGGAGAAGCCGCAGGAGGGCAAGGTGCTCGCCACCGGCCCCGGCCGCATCGATGACAACGGCAACCGCGTCCCGCTGGACGTTGCCGAGGGTGACGTCGTCATCTTCAGCAAGTACGGCGGCACCGAGGTGAAGTACAACGGCCAGGAGTACCTGCTGTTGAACGCCCGCGACATCCTCGCCGTAGTCACCAAGTAAGGAACTGACATATGCCAAAGATCCTTCAGTTTGACGAGGAGGCCCGCCGCTCGCTCGAGCGTGGAGTCGACATCCTCGCCAACACCGTGAAGGTGACGCTGGGCCCCAAGGGACGCTACGTCGTCCTGGACAAGAAGTGGGGCGCGCCGACCATCACCAACGACGGGGTCACCGTCGCCAAGGAGGTCGAGCTCAGCGATCCGTTCGAGAACCTCGGCGCCCAGCTCGCCAAGGAGGTGGCCACCAAGACCAACGACGTGGCCGGTGACGGCACCACCACCGCCACCGTTCTCGCCCAGGCACTGGTGCACGAGGGCATGCGCGCGGTTGCGTCCGGCGCCAACCCGATCGCGCTCAAGCGCGGCATCGACGCGGCCGTGGCCGCTCTCGAGGTCGAGCTGAAGGCCATCGCCCGTGACGTCGAGACCACCGCCGACATGGCGAACGTGGCGACGATCTCGGCTCGGGACGAGCAGATCGGCCAGCTCATCGCCAGCGCCTTCGACAAGGTCGGCAAGGACGGCGTGATCACGGTCGACGAATCGCAGACCTTCGGTACCGAACTCGAGTTCACCGAGGGCATGCAGTTCGACAAGGGCTACCTCTCGCCCTACTTCGTCAGCGATCCGGAGCGCATGGAGGCCGTCCTGGACGACCCCTACATCCTCATCAACCAGGGCAAGATCTCGTCGATGAACGACCTCCTGCCGCTGCTGGAGAAGGTCATCGGCGCCGGTGGCACCCTGTTCATCGTTGCCGAGGACGTGGACGGCGAAGCGCTCTCCACCCTCGTGGTGAACAAGATCAAGGGCACCTTCAACTCCGTCGCCGTCAAGGCGCCGGCGTTCGGTGACCGCCGCAAGGCCATGCTCGAGGACATCGCGATCCTCACCGGCGCGAAGGTCGTCGCTCCCGAGGTCGGGCTGAAGCTCGACCAGGTGGGCCTCGATTCGCTCGGACGGGCTCGTCGGATCGTCGTCACCAAGGACAACACCACCATCGTCGAGGGCGCAGGCCATGCGTCCGAGGTGGCCGGACGGGTTGCCCAGCTGCGTGCCGAGATCGAGCGGACTGATTCCGATTGGGATCGCGAGAAGCTGCAGGAACGGGTTGCCAAGCTCGCCGGCGGTGTCTGCGTGATCAAGGTCGGGGCGGCCACCGAGGTGGAGCTCAAGGAGACCAAGCACCGCATCGAGGACGCGGTCTCCGCGACCCGCGCGGCCATCGAGGAGGGCATCGTCGCCGGCGGCGGCTCCGCTCTCGTCCATGCCGCCAAGGTGTTGGCCGACGGCCTCGGGCTGACCGGCGACGAGAAGACCGGCGTGTCGATCGTTGCCAAGGCCGTCTCCGAGCCGCTGCGCTGGATCGCTGAGAACGGCGGCGTGCCGGGTCTGGTGATCGTGTCCAAGGTCGCCGAGCTCGACTCGGGCCAGGGCTACAACGCGGCCACCGGCGAGTACGGCGACCTGGTTGCCCAGGGCGTCATCGACCCGGTCAAGGTGACCCGGTCGGCGCTGGCCAACGCGGCGTCCATCGCCTCCCTGCTGCTCACCACCGAGACTGCGGTGGTCGAGAAGCCGGCTGAGGAAGAGG
>DAORUI010000095.1:5549-12081 GCA_035433085.1 Propionicimonas sp.
GCGTCCCGTGACGGGGCGCAACTGTCCAGTTTGTGGATGAAGAAGTCCTCATGGTCGGCTAACACCGGTCTCACGCGCGTGGAGTCGACTAATGCCATCGACCAAGACGAACCGTCCGATGAGGCGGCAGGCAGAAGGAGAAGGACATGTTGGCAGGACGCATTCGCACCACGCTCACCGCTCTCGCAGTCATCGGCGCCGGCGCCGGACTCGGTCTGGCCAACCCGGGCACCGCTCAGGCGGCCGTCCCGATGGCCACCCAGACGTGCAACGGGCTCACCGCCACCATCGTCGGCACTGAGGGCTCGGACGACATCGAAGGCACCTCCGGGCGCGACGTGATCGTGGGCCTGGGCGGCAACGACGAGATCGACGGCAACGGCGGGAATGACGTGATCTGCGCCGGTTCGGGCCACGACGACGTTGATGGCGGATCCGGAAACGACTGGATCTCCGGCGGCTCCGGTCACGACGTGATCGAAGGCAGCTTCGGCGCCGACCGCATTCACGGCAACAGCGGCAACGACCACCTCGAAGGCGAGTCCGGCAAGGACAGACTCTACGGAAACTCGGGCCACGACCTGCTCGAAGGCGGCAGCGGGTCCGACAAGTTGAGCGGCGGATCCGGCAGTGACACGACCGTGGCGCGATACGCGTCCGATCGGGTCGAGGACCGCTGGGAGAACCGCTTCGGCTACGACGACTGAACGCTGGCAGAACTTCCCCCAGACGCTCCCGAGGCATCCGCCTCGGGAGCGTCCGCGTGTGCGAATCATCCTCAAGGATGAGCCTGCCCGCCGATCGGGAGGACGCGGACGGAGGCGCGCGCTCCCTAGCCTGAGACCATGAGCGAGCCAACCACCGAACTCCTGGAACCGCCGCCGGGCATCGAAGCCATGGGACTGAAGCGGGCGTTCGGCGAAGTCCGGGCTGTGGACGGGATCAGCTTCACTGCTCCTGCGGGAGCGGTGACTGCTCTGATCGGGCCGAACGGGTCAGGCAAGACCACCCTGTTGCTGTTGCTCACCGGGCTGCTCAAGGCGGATGCGGGCAAGGCGATCATCGCCGGCCACGACGTCGAGTCGCACAACCTGCAGGCGCGGGCCTGCGTGGGCTGGATGCCGGATTCCTTCGGCACCTGGGACGCGCTGACCTGCACCGAGATCCTCACCACGTTCGCCCACGCCTACGGCATCCCCCGCTCCCACAGCCACGCGCTGGTCGACGACCTGCTCGACCGGGTGCACCTGCGGGAGTTCGCCTACCGTCCAGCCCGGGTGCTCAGCCGCGGCCAGAAGCAACGCCTCGGACTGGCCCGCGCCCTCGTCCACGACCCCAAGGTGCTGCTGCTCGACGAACCGGCGTCCGGTCTCGACCCCCGCTCACGGATCGAACTTCGCGACCTGCTGCGTGAGCTTGCGCGTGAGGGCAAGACGGTCCTGGTCTCGTCCCACGTGCTTTCCGAACTCGAGGAGCTGTACGACCACGCCGTGTTCCTCTCCCGGGGACGGACGGTGGACGCGTCCGCTTCGGTCGGTTCGTCCGCGACGGCGCAACGCGGGTGGCGGCTGGACGCGATCGATCCGGTCGGGCTGCGCACCTTCATGGACGCCGCCGGCATCCCGTGGGCAGGCCAGTCGAACGGCGAGGTGATCGTGCAGCTCTCCGGCTACGACTCGGCCCGTGAACTCGTCCGGGCCGCGGTGGCCGCGGACGTCTCACTGCACACGATCTCCCCGGTCTCCGGACGTCTCGAAGAGGCCTACCTTTCGCTGAACGAGGAGCGGGTATGAACACCTGGACGCTGTCCCTCGGCGGCCTGCGCACCGTGACCGAACTCGAACTGAAACAGCGGGTGCGCTCGAAGCGCTGGATCTGGGCTCTGGCCGGCTGGTTCGTCCTGATCGGCGCGGTCACTGGACTGATCATCTGGGCGGCCCACGAGATCTACAACTGGGACAACAACGGTCTCCAGGCGGGACCGATGGCGTTCGGGGTGATCACCTTCTTCGTCCTCGGCATGGGCCTGCTGATCGCGCCGACCTTCTCGGCCACCTCGATCAACGGCGACCGTGCCGGCGGCACGCTGGCGACTCTGCAGGCCACGAAGCTCAGCGCACTGGAGATCGCATCCGGAAAGCTGCTCGCCGCCTGGCTCACCGCAGCGGTGTTCCTCGTGGTCGCGCTGCCGTTCATCGTGTGGTCGATGGTGCTGGGCAACATCTCGGTCCTGCAGGTGCTTGTGGTGTTCAGTGTCGTCCTGATCGAGGTCGCGGTGGTCTGTGCGATCGGGCTGGGCTGGTCGGCGCTGAGTTCGCGTCCGGCGGGTTCGGCAGTAATGACCTACCTCAGCATCGCCTTCCTGACGATCATCTCGACCATGGTGATGCTGCTGCTCACCCCGATGGTGGTCGAGGAAGAGCCCGTTCGGATCTGGGGGCTGCACGGCCAGGTGCTGGACGAGTACGAATCGGCGACCGAGCGGTATTGGAACGCCAACCCGGACGGAGACGGCTCGGGCATGCCAGCCGCGCCGATCGGCAAATGCGAATGGTACGACGACGTCCGCACGGTCACCCATACCGATCAGGTCTGGTGGATCACCGTGGTCAACCCGTTCGTGATCGTGGCGGACGCGGCCCCGCTGCCACCGGGCGCGGCCAAGAACCTCAATCAATATGAATCGCTCGGCTCCGACCCGTTGGCGACGATCCGCTGGGGAGTGCGGCAGCTCAGCCTGCCGGCTCAAGTGGAGTTCGACGAGTGCTCCCACTACTACGACGGGCTGCCCGGCTACGAGGTCAGCTACGACAACAACGGCAACGTCTCTGTGACCACGACCAAGGGTGGCGCCACGGTGAACGTGGAAAGCCCGGTCAAGCGTCCCGCGGTGAACGTCGAAACCCCCATCTGGCCCTGGGGACTCGGCGCCAACCTGCTGATCGGCGCCCTGTTCTTCTGGATCGCCGTCCGCCGCCTGCGCATCCCCTACGCCACTCTCCCGAAGGGCACCCGGGTCGCCTGAGTCACGGATGACTTCCGCTGCTGTGGTTATCAAGGGGGTGCCGGGCCTCCCAAGCCCGTCGGTGTCCGGAGTTGTGGTTATTGCGCGGAATCTGCGCTCGATAACCACAACTGCGGACGCCGAACCCATGGAGTCGAAGCTGACTCACCCCATAACCACAACAACGGATGCCAGGCCAGGGCGGACGGACTCAGCGACCAGCCAGACCGGACTCGTAGGCGACCACCACCGCCTGGACGCGATCGCGGACGCCCAGTTTGGTGAGGATGTGGCGCACGTGGGTCTTCACCGTGGTCTCCGAAAGGAAGAGCTCGGCAGAGATCTCGGCGTTCGAGAGGCCGCGGGCGATCAGCTCCAGCACCTCGCGCTCGCGATCGGTCAGCACTTCCAGCCGTGGGTCCGCAGCATCCGGGGAAATCGAGCCGGTCCCCGTGGCCACGTGCGCCAGTAGCCGCCGGGTCGCGGACGGGGCAACCACCGCATCCCCGTCGCGAACCGTCCGGATCGCGGCCAGCAGGTCCTCCGGCGGAGCGTTCTTCAACAGGAAGCCGGAAGCACCGGCCTTGATCGCGGCAAGCAGGTACTCGTCCAGGTCATAGGTGGTCAGCATCACGATCTTCGGCGGCTCGCAACCGGCCAGGTCGGCTGCGTCGATCAGCCGGCGGGTGGTCTCCAGTCCGTCCAGGTGCGGCATCCGCACGTCCATCAGCACCACGTCGGCCGCGCAGTCGGCCAACAGCTCAAGGGCCTCGACACCGTCCGACGCCTGCCCGGCCACCACCATGTCGGTCTGCGCGCCGATCACCATCGCCAGACCGGCGCGCACCAACTGCTGGTCGTCGACCAGCACAACCCGGATCGGCTCAGGCATATGGTTCCTCCCTCGTTGAGGACAGCGGGATGATCGCCCGCACCCGGAAACCGTCCTCGGTCTCGCTGGCCTCCATCGTGCCGCCGATCAGTTCGGCGCGCTCGCGCATGCCGATCAGGCCAAGCCCGAGGCCCGACAACGGCTCCTCCGCGTCGGGGTCGAGTTCGGTCGTGCCGTGGCCGTCGCGGTCGGTCACGGTCAGGGTCACCTCTTCGTCGCCCCAGCTCACCGCAACGATCACCTTCGCTCCGACGCCGGCGTGCTTGATCACGTTCGTGAGCGCCTCCTGGCAGATTCGGTACAGCGCAAGACGCGACCCCGAAGGCATCGGACGCGGCTCGCCCACCCGAATCAACGACACCTGCAGCCCGGCATGGCGGGCCTGCTCGATCAGCTCATCCAGCGAGGCCTGCGTCGGTACTGGCGCCAGTTCAGCCTCCTCGCCGTGCCGCAGCATGCCGAGGATGCGACGGGTGTCGGTCAGCGCCACCCGTCCGGTCTCGGCGATCGTCAAGAACGCGCGCTTGGCGGCGGCGGTGTCGGCGACCACGTAGCTGCCCCCGTCAGCCTGAGCGATCATGATCGCCAGCGAATGCGCGATCACGTCGTGCATCTCGCGCAGGATGCGCATCCGTTCGGCCGCGGTGGCCAGTTCGGTGGCCTGGCGCTGCGCGTTGACCGCGCGGGTAAGTGCGGCCAACGCCCTGCGCAGGGCCGAGCGGGTGCGCTGCAGGGTCACCAGCAGAGCGATGCCGCCGCCCAGCAGTGCGAGGACGGCTACCGCAAGAGCGATCTCGAGGGGGGACATCTCCGAGCTACTGGTGAACGACCACTTCCACCCGCTGGAACTCCTTCACGTCGGAGTAGCCGGTGGTGGCCAGTGCCCGGCGCAGTGCACCGACCAGGTTCATGGTGCCGTCGGCGATGTGCGACGGGCCGAGCAGGATCTCCTCCAGGCTGCCGACGCTGGAGAACTTGACCCGCTCCCCGCGCGGCAGTGTGGCGTGCCAGGCCTCCGGCCCCCAGTGGTACCCCTTGCCCGGCGCCTCGGTGGCGCGGGCCAGCGGCGAGCCGACCATCACCGCGTCCGCGCCGCAGGCGATCGCCTTGGTGATGTCGCCGGACTTGCCCAGCGCGCCGTCGGCGATCACATGGACGTAGCGGCCGCCGGATTCGTCGAGGTAGTCGCGCCTGGCCTCGGCGACATCAGCGAGAGCGGACGCCATCGGCACCTCGACGCCCAGCACATTGCGGGTGCGCTTGGTCGCTCCGCCGCCGAAGCCCACCAGAACGCCGGCGGCCCCGGTGCGCATCAGGTGCAGGGACGACTGGTAGGTGGCGCAACCGCCCACGATCACCGGCACGTCGAGTTCGTAGATGAACTTCTTCAGGTTCAGCGGTTCACATACCTTCGAGACGTGCTCGGCCGAGACCGTCGTTCCCCGAATCACGAAGAAGTCGACCCCGGCCTTCTCGACCACGCCGGCGAACTCGGCGCAGGTCTGCGGCGACAGCGAGCCGGCCACCGGGACGCCCGCCGCGCGGATCTCGGCCATCCGACCGGTGATCAGCTCGGCCTTGATCGGCTCGGTGTAGATCTCCTGCATCCGCCTTGTCGCGGCGAGTTGGTCGTCGATGCCGGCCAGCTCAGCGAGCAGCGGCTCGGGGTCCTCGTAGCGCGTCCAGAGCCCTTCGAGGTTCAGGACGCCGAGTCCACCCAGGTTGCCCACGGCGATCGCCGTGGCCGGGGACATCACCGAGTCCATCGGTGCGGCGACCATCGGGAAGTCGAAGCTGAGTGCGTCGATCTTCCAGCTGAGGTTCACCTCTTCGATGCCTCGGGTGCGGCGCGTCGGGACGATGGCGATGTCGTCGAAGCTGTACACGGGCAGGGCACGCTTGGAACGGCCGATCTCGATCATTTCTGTGAGCTCCCTTGCTCAGGACTTCGATGTGTAGTTGGGCGCTTCGATGGTCATCTGAATGTCGTGCGGGTGCGATTCGCGCAGTCCGGCGGCCGTGATCCGGACGAAGCGTCCCTTGGCGTGAAGCTCGTCGATGGTGCTGGCTCCGGTGTAGAACATCGACTGCCGCAGCCCACCCACCAGCTGGTAGGCCACCGCCGCGAGTGGCCCGCGATAGGCCACCTGACCCTCGATGCCCTCGGGAATGAGCTTGTCGTCGCTGACCACGTCGCTTTGGAAGTAGCGGTCCTTGGAGTAGGACGCCTTGCGCCCGCGCATCGCCATCGCACCCAGCGAGCCCATGCCGCGGTACGACTTGAACTGCTTGCCGTTGATGAACACCAGTTCACCCGGGCTCTCCTCGCAGCCGGCGAGCAGCGAGCCGAGCATCACCGCGTTCGCGCCGGCCACCAGGGCCTTGGCGATGTCGCCTGAATACTGCAGCCCGCCGTCGCCGATCACCGGGACACCGGCTGGACGGCAGGCCGCCGCTGCTTCGTAGATGGCCGTCACCTGCGGGACGCCGACGCCGGCGACCACGCGAGTGGTGCAGATCGAACCCGGGCCGACGCCGACCTTGACCCCGTCCGCGCCGGCCTCGACCAGCGCCTTCGCGCCGACGTAGGTGGCGATGTTGCCGCCGATGATGTCGACCTCGGCGGCGGCCGGCTC
>DAORUI010000096.1:0-11928 GCA_035433085.1 Propionicimonas sp.
GCGGCCAGCCCCTCATCCACTGTGATTCGCCGCAGGGTGCGGTGCCGTGGGTTCATGGTCGTATCGGCGAGCTGGTCGGCGTCCATCTCGCCAAGGCCCTTGTAGCGCTGCGGTTCCTTGAAGGACTGGCCCTTCTTGGTGAGCTCGGCGAGTTTGCGGCGGTACTCGGCCTCGGAGTAGGTGTAGATGTACTTCTCCTGGCCCTTGCGCGGGTTGATCAGCTCGAACCGGTGCAATGGCGGCACCGCGGTGTAGACCCGGCCCTCCTCCACCAGCGGCCGCATGTACTTGAAAAAGAGCGTCGCGAGCAGGCAACGGATGTGTGCGCCGTCGGAATCCGCGTCGGCCATGAAGATCACCTTCGAGTAGCGTGCGGCGTCCAGGTCGAAGGTCCGTCCCGAGCCCGCGCCGACCACCTGGATGATCGAGGCGCACTCGACGTTCTTCAACATGTCGCCGACCGACGCCTTCTGCACGTTCAGGATCTTGCCGCGGATCGGCAACAACGCCTGGAACTCCGAATCCCGGGCGAGCTTCGCGGTGCCCAGTGCCGAGTTGCCCTCGACGATGAACAGCTCGGTGCGATCCAGATCGGTGCTGCGACAGTCGGCGAGCTTGGCCGGGAGCGTCGAGGACTCGAGCGCGTTCTTCCTGCGCTGCGCCTCCTTGTGGGCTCGCGCCTGCACCCGCGTCCGGGAGGCGGCGACCACCTTCTCCATCACCGCACGCGCCTGGGTGCGCAGCGCGGCCTTGGTCGAAGTAAGGAAGGCACCCAGCTCGTTCTCCACGATCCGGGCCACCAGCCGGGTCACCGGCGGCGTCCCCAGGACCTCCTTGGTCTGGCCCTCGAACTGGGGCTCGGCGAGGCGGACGGTGACCACCGCGGTCAGGCCCTCGAGTGCGTCCTCCTTGGTGACCTCCTCACCCGCCTTCAGCAGCCGGGTGCCCTCGAACCCCTTCGCGAACGCACGGGTGAGCCCGCGCTCGAAGCCGCTGACGTGGGTGCCGCCCTTGGGCGTGGCGATGATGTTCACGAACGATTGCACGGTGGTGTCGTAGCCGGTGCCCCACCGCAGCGCGATGTCGACCTCCAGGGTGCGTTCGACGTCGGTCGGGGTCATCGCACCGTCATCGTCGAGCATCGGCACGGTCTCGGTGAACTGGTCGGTGCCCTGCAAGCGGACGATCTCGGAGACGGCCGCATCATGGGCAAGGTAGTCGCAGAACTCCGCGATCCCGCCATCGTGCTTGAAGGTCTCGGTGGTCACCTCGGCGGCGCGTGCGTCGGTGACTACGAGCTCAAGTCCAGGCACCAGGAAGCTGGTCTGCCGAGCGCGGGAAAGCAACTGGTTGTTGGACAGCTCAGCGTTCGGCAGGAAGATCTGACGATCCGGCCAGTAGCGAACCCGCGTGCCGGTGACGCCCTTCGCCACGCGTCCCACCTTGCGCAGCGTGCCGCCGGGAGTGAAGGGCGCGTTCGGACCGTCGCCATCGAATGTGCCCACCACGCCGCGCCGGAAGCTCATCGCGAAGGTGGCACCGTTGCGGTCCACCTCTACGTCGAGCCGGGAACTGAGCGCATTCACCACGGACGCGCCCACGCCGTGCAGCCCGCCGGTGGCGTTGTAGCTGCCTGCGCCGAACTTGCCGCCGGCGTGCAGCTTGGTGAACACCACCTCCACACCCGTGAGCTTGGTGCGCGGTTCGATGTCGACCGGGATGCCGCGGGCGCGATCGACCACCAGGATGCTGCCGTCGCCGTCCAGGCGTACGTCGATGCGGTCGCCGAAACCGGACAGCGCCTCGTCCACCGCGTTGTCGATGATCTCCCACAGGCAGTGCATCAGGCCCCGGGTGTCGGTCGAGCCGATGTACATGGCCGGCCGCTTGCGTACCGCCTCGAGGCCCTCGAGCACCAGCAGGTGCCTGGCTTCGTAGTCCCTGCCCTCGGCCGGCTTCGTCGTAGTCACGCGTGCGAGGCTATCCCGACAGGTGCGTTGTTCATTGCATTCACGTGACGGTGTCGAGCCTCGGTGCGGGTCTGTCTGCGCCACCGCCTACACTGAGGAGCAACCGGGAACAACTTGGCAGCCGCCGATGTTGAAACCGACGATGACGCGCCAGCACTGGTGTGGGTGAGAAAGCGAGGGTGAACTGATGAGTGCCACTATTACTGAACCGTTGACCGCAGCCGATCGTTGCGACCGTTGCGGCGCCCAGGCCTACCTCCGAGTCACCCTCACCTCCGGCGGCGAACTGCTCTTCTGCGGACACCACGGACGGGCCCACTCCGACAAGCTGAACCAGGTCGCCCTGAAGATCCACGACGAGACCGCGAAGCTGTCCTGAACCTACGCGAACCAGTGGCCCCGGGGATCAACCCGGGGCCACTGTCGTTCCCGGCTGGAATACTGCGCTCATGACCATCGACGCGGTACGCGGAGACCTCACCAAAGAGGTCGCGGACGCCCTGGTGAATGCAGCCAACTCCAGCCTGCTCGGAGGCGGCGGGGTGGACGGCGCCCTGCACGCGGCAGCGGGTCCAGAACTGCTCGCGGCCTGCCGCCGAGTGCGGGCCGAAAGCTGGCCGAACGGACTGCCGGTGGGCGAAGCGGTGGCGACCGTTGCCGGCGACCTTCCGGCGAAGTGGGTGATTCACACCGTCGCTCCAAACCGACACGCCGGCCAGACCGATCCCGGATTGCTGGCGGCCGCCTACACCCACAGCCTCGACGTCGCCGTCGATCTCGGTTGTCGTACGGTCGCCTTCCCTGCGCTCGGCGCCGGCGTCTACGGCTGGGACGCGGCCACCGCCGCGCAGGTCGCCGTCCGGGCGGTTCTCGAACACCCGCGGACGGGGATCGAGCGGGTGCGGTTCGTCCTGTTCAACCAACCCGTCCATGACGCGTTCCTGACCGAACTGGCCGGCTGGTGATGAGCAGGCTGCCCTTCGGCTCCTGGCCCTCGCCGATTGCCGCCGCCGACCTGACCCGCTCGGCGTTGCGCCTCGCGCCCGGAGTCGTCGAGGACGGCGTCCGGTACTGGACCGAAGGTCACCCCGAACAGGGCGGACGCGTGAGCCTCTGGCGCCAGGCCGCCGGCGAGGAACCCTTCGAGTTGACCCCCGACGCCTACGTGCGTACCGGCGTCAACGAGTACGGCGGTGGTGACTGGACTGTACGGACGGGCGTCGTGGCCTACTGTTCCTGGCCCGATGGCGACATCGTCCTGCTGCCCGAAGACGCATCGGCGCGGCGGATCGCGGCCGGCGAAGGCCGCTACCGCTACGCAGCGCTGAGCCTGCACCCAGAGCGTGGCCTGCTCCTAGCCGTCCGCGAAGACCACGGCACTGCCGGAAGTGAACCCGAGACCACCGTCGTAGCGCTGAACCTGAGCGCGGACAACCCCGACGGAGGCCGGGTGCTGGTCGCCGGCGCCGACTTCTACGCCCACCCGAGCCTGGACGCCGCCGGACGCATGGCCTGGTGCGAGTGGGACCACCCCGACATGCCCTGGGAGTCGGCCCGAGTGGTGGTTGCACCGCTCTACTCCCCCAGCACCCGAACGCTCGTCGCCGGAGGGCCCGGCGTATCGGCGCTGTACCCGGCATGGGCTCCCGACGGTGCCCTGATCTACCTCAGCGATGCCAGCGGATCCTGGAACTTCGAGCGCTGGGACGGGCTGGCCAGCCGTCCGCTCCACCCGTCGCCGCACGACTTCTGCGGCCCGCTCTGGGTACTCACTCCGGTGCCCTACACCGTGATCGACGCCGGCCGGATCGGTTGCACCTGGCTGGTGGACGGTTTCGCGAAGCTCGGTGTCCTCGCCTTCGCTGACGATGCGCCGGGGACCCTTACCGAACTCGGGATGGCCGCGGTTGAAGCCGAGGTCACCGGCACCGGAACCAGCGCGCTGGCCGTGCTGGCCTACGCCGACCGCCCGGCCGAGCTGGTCGAACTCGACTGGACCACCGGCCGCCACATCGCGGTGCGGAAGGCGTCCGAGATCGAGCTGGTCCCGGCGATGATCTCCGTAGCCCAGCCCTTCAGCTGGGAGTCGCCGGACGGCCCCGTCCACGCCTGGTACTACCCACCGACCCATGCGACTGTTGAAGCCCCGGCGGGTGAGCTACCACCGGTCCAGGTCTGGAGCCACGGTGGTCCGACCACGTTCAGCGGACCAGGATTCGCGCTCGCCGTCCAGTTCTGGACCACCCGCGGCATCGGCATCCTCGACGTGAACTATTCCGGCTCCAGCGGCTACGGCCGGGCCTACCGCGAACGGCTCCGCAGCAACTGGGGCATCACGGACGTGCGCGACTGCATCGCCGCAGCGCAAGCACTCGCGGCCGCCGGACTGGCTGACCGAAATCGGCTGAGCATCCGTGGCGGCTCAGCCGGCGGCTTCACTACCCTGGCAGCCCTCACCACCAGCAGGGTCTTCGCCGCCGGCATCAGCCTCTACGGCATCGGCGACCTGGAGACCCTGGCCACCGACACCCACAAGTTCGAACAGCACTACCTCGACGGCCTAGTCGCGCCCTACCCCGAAGGCCGGCAGACCTACCTGGACCGCTCCCCCATCCACCACCTCGACCAACTCAACTGCCCAATGTTGCTACTCCAAGGAGCCGACGACAAAGTGGTGCCCCGGAGCCAAGCCGAAGCGATGGCACGAGCCGTCCAGACCAACGGACTGACCGCCGACCTGGTGATCTTCGACGGCGAAGGCCACGGCTTCCGGCGAGCCGAAACGGTCATCGCCGTCGCCGAACTGGCACTGGCGTTCCTGGGACGCGTCCACGGCTTCAGCCCTGTTGAGTGAACCCGCTCACGGTCCCTGAGCTTGACGAGGGGCCCGTCAACCCTCGCAACAACAAGGAGCTTCGAACAAGGAGCTTTGGCAGGCTCAGCCAGCGTCAGGTCGCGCCCGGACTGGTCCCCCAGGTTTCTCCGGAAGCTCCTGGAGATCCATACCTGCCGTTTGCTGGTCGAAGTTCAGCAACTCCAGGCTGAGTAGCTGACCGTCCGTGCCGATGTCGAGAATGCAGAACAACCCGTCTTCGGCCGAGCCAATGGGGAAGCTGCGCCGCTCTCGACCTACCGGGCCATCAGCGAAGATGATCGTGCCGACATTGGCAAGAGTGTCCCGCTCAACCTCGACGGTCAGCGAGAAACGGTCTGTTCCCGAAATCACCGGGTCGTTCACCGCGAGGCCACCGCTGGTGCGCATGGGTTCGGTTCCATCGGACGATAGTAGGGTGACCGCCGTGGTTACGCATGTGGTGTGGGACTGGAACGGGACGCTGCTGGACGACCTGCACTGCTGCATCGATGTAACTAACACTCTGCTGATCGAGTACGGGCTGCCGGTGCTGGACGGTGTCGCAGACTACCAGCGGATCTTCCGCTTCCCGGTGGCCGAGTACTACGCCGATCTTGGCTTCGACACCAGGCCGGGCGGGAACTTCGGCACTGCGTCTGTCCGCTACCTGGAGCTGTATCACGCCGCCGCCGTCCGCTGTGAGTTGCACGCCGGCGCGAAGGAGACCCTGCGGAGGCTGCACGCGTCCGGCGTCCGCCAGGTCGTGATTTCGGCGTCGGAACAGCAGAACCTGCTCAAGCAGCTGTCACCGTTCCAACTGAACGGCTGGCTGGACGGAGCCCACGGCATCGCCGACATCTATGCGGCGTCCAAGCTCAGCATCGCCCAGCGCTGGCTCGCGACGACCGGAGCCGACCCCGCCGAAGTGGTCTTCGTCGGCGACTCCCAACACGATTACGAGATCGCGACCGCGGTCGGCGCCCGCTGCGTCCTGTTCAGCGGCGGCCATCACTCCAGAACGCAACTCGAGACCCTGGACGCGCCGGTGGTCGACGACCTGTTCCAGGTGGCAGCGCACGTCCGCTGATTCCTTCGGCTGGTCAAGTCCGTCGAGACCAGAGCTCGTTGTCGCCATATCGAAGCTGCCGGGACACAAACAGGCGTGCGGCGAGCTCGTCCTGGGTCAAGCCGGCGTTCAGGCGTCCCGCCTTGATCTTCGTCCCGACGTTCACTGGGCTCCTTCATGGGTGCGCTGGATGGTGCAGCCCGAACGCTAGTCCGCAGCAACGCACCCACCCAGCCCTAACCGGCGAAAAGCCTCGCTACTTTGCGTAGCCGCCTGCAAACGGCGCCGAGATGATCAGTCGAGGTAGTCGCGCAGCACCTGTGAGCGGGACGGGTGCCGCAGCTTGCTCATGGTCTTGGACTCGATCTGGCGGATCCGCTCGCGGGTCACGCCGTAGACCTTGCCGATCTCGTCCAGGGTCTTGGGCTGGCCATCGGTGAGCCCGAACCGCATCGAGACCACGCCGGCTTCGCGCTCGCTGAGCGTGTCGAGCACGTCGTGCAGTTGTTCCTGCAGCAGCGTGAAGTTCACCGCCTCGGCCGGCACGACGGCTTCGGAGTCCTCGATCAGGTCACCGAACTCCGAGTCGCCGTCCTCGCCGAGGGGCGTGTGCAAGGAGATCGGCTCGCGGCCGTACTTCTGTACCTCAACGACCTTCTCCGGGGTCATGTCGAGTTCCTTGGCCAACTCCTCCGGAGTTGGCTCCCGGCCGAGATCCTGCAGCATCTGCCGCTGGACCCGCGCGAGCTTGTTGATCACCTCGACCATGTGCACCGGGATGCGGATTGTGCGGGCCTGGTCGGCCATCGCGCGGGTGATCGCTTGCTTGATCCACCAGGTGGCGTACGTCGAGAACTTGTAGCCCTTGGTGTAGTCGAACTTCTCCACCGCGCGGATCAGGCCCAGGTTGCCTTCCTGGATCAGGTCGAGGAAGAGCATGCCGCGTCCGGTGTACCGCTTGGCCAGCGAGACGACCAGACGGAGGTTGGCTTCCAGCAGGTGGTTCTTGGCCCGTCGGCCGTCCTCGGAGATCCAGCGGAGGTCGTCCGCCGCGTCCGCGGATGAAGCGCCCTCATGCACGGTCTCCTCCGCGAACAGGCCGGCCTCGATCCGCTTGGCGAGCTGAACCTCCTGCTCAGCGTTCAGCAGGGCCACCTTGCCGATCTGCTTCAGGTAGTCCTTCACCGGGTCGGCGGTGGCGCCGGCGGCCAGCACCTGCTGCTCGGGCTCGTCCGCGTCATCGGCATCGGAGAGGCTGAAGCCCTGGTCCTCGGTCAGCTCCTGCTCGGTCTTGGCCGCTTCAGCCGGTTCGAACGACGACTCGTCGACGTCGTCCAAGGTGCGCTTCTTACCGCCGACGGTCAGCACAACATCGTCCCCAACCCGGTCGAACTTCACATTCTCGATGTTCACGGGGGCCAGAACCTCCTCGACCGTTACCGCTTCGATGTTGACCTCGACATCTGCATCAATGTCGAGTCCGGTTTCGGGAGCGACCTCCGGCGAGTTGGGCTCGGTCTTCGGCAAAGCGGTCACCGGCGCAGGGGTGACCTTCCGCGTCCGCCGCTTGGGGGCCGCGGCGACGGCCTCTTCACTAGCGGGAACAGCGGCTGCGCTGGAGCGTGGAGACAAATGCTTAACCTCTCAACAGGCGTTTCAGGGCGCACAGCAACCGGGAGTTGTCAATGCTTCGCCACCCCATTCTGCCACGGATGGCGCCAACACCCAACCCCGCACGGACCTTTACGCTGACCCCATGCCGCAACCACCAAGGGCGCCACGCAGGCCGAGCCATCGCCGACATCACGGCGATACCTTCGTCGACCACTACGCCTGGATGCGCGACAAGACCGACCCGGAGTTCCTCGCCTACCTCGAGGCTGAGAACGCGTACACCGAAGCGGAGACCGCAGGACTGGCCGAACTGCGCCAGGAGATCTTCGCCGACATTTCCGCGCGCACGAAGCAGACCGACCTGAGCGTGCCTGAGTTCGTCCGGCATCCCGGCATGGGCGAGTTCTGGTACTACGCGCGGTCCACCGAGGGCAATGACTACCCCAGCTACCACCGCTGCCCCGCCGACGGACGCGATTCGCTGCCCGATCCCGACGCCGGCACGCCTGCCGGCGAGCAACTGTTGTTGGACTCCCAGGTGCTCGCCGGGGACGCCGGCTTCTTCGCCCTGGGCACGTTCAACGTTTCACCCAACGGACGGCTGGCCGCCTACTCCGTGGACCGTAGCGGCGACGAGCGCTACGAGGTGACCTTCCTCGACCTGATCACGGGCGAGCGGCTATCCGACGAGCTCCCCGAGGTGGCGGCCGGGGGTACCTGGGCCGGCAACGGCGCGTTCTGCTACCTGACCGTCGATAACGCCTGGCGTCCGGAGAAGCTCTGGCGCCATCGGCTGGGCAGTTCCGAGCCCGACGAGTTGCTGTTCACCGAGGCCGATGAGCGGTTCTGGCTGGGTGTGGACACGTCCCGCGACGACCATTGGCTGCTCGTTGCCACGGCCAGCAAGACCACCACCGAAGCCTGGCTGCTCGACCTCGCCGATCCGGACGCGGTCCTGCGCTGCGTCCGGCCTCGCGCCGAAGGGCTCGAGTACGACGTGGAGATCGCCGGAGACCGTCTGTTCATCGTGCACAACGAGCACGCCCCCGACTTCGCCCTCGCACAAGCTCCGCTCGGCGCCACCTCTGCGGCTGACTGGAAGTCGATCTGGCCAGGTGAGCCCGGCGTCCGGCTGCTCGGCGCGACGGCCTACGATCGGGTGCTGGTGATGAGCCTGCGCCGCGACGGGCTGCAACTTGTCGCCCTCCGGTACCGCGATGCCAACGGCGACCTCGGCCCCGAGACCGCGATCGAGTTCGACGAGCCGCTCTACCAAGTGGACGCCGACGACGGCGACGAGGCCGACACCGACCGCATCCGGCTGCACTACCAGTCGATGGTCACCCCTGACGAGGTGATCGAGTTCCGCCTGACCGACGGTTCCCGCAAGGTGCTGCGGCAGCGTCCGGTCCTCGACCACCCGAAATTCGGCGCGTACTGTCCGTCCGACTACGTGCAGCGCCGGGAGTGGGTGACCGCTCCGGACGGCACGCTGGTGCCGATGTCGTTGGTGTTCCGAGCGGACACTCCCCTGGACGGCACCGCCGGCTGCCTGCTGTACGGCTACGGCGCCTACGAGATCAGCATCCCGCCGACCTTCTCGATCGCCCGACTGAGCCTGCTCGACCGTGGCTACGTGTACGCGGTCGCGCACGTCCGGGGTGGTGGCGAGCTCGGCCGGGCCTGGTACGAGGGCGGTCGGCTGGCCGCCAAGGAGAACACCTTCACCGACTTCATCGCGTGCGCCCGGCAGCTGGTGGCGTCCGGCTACACGTCGATCGAACGCCTGGCCGCCGAGGGTGGCAGCGCCGGCGGACTGCTGATCGGGGCGGCGATCAACCTCGCGCCGGACGCGTTCGCCGCGGTGCACGCCGCAGTGCCCTTCGTCGATGCGCTGAACACCATCCTCGACCCCGAACTACCGCTGACAGTGATGGAGTGGGAAGAGTGGGGTGACCCGCTGCACGACCGTGAGGTCTACCAGCGCATGCGCGCCTATTCGCCCTACGAGAACATCCGCCCCGCCCAATACCCGGCGATCCTGGTGACCGCCAGCCTCAACGACACGCGGGTCGAGGTGACCGAGCCCGCGAAATGGGTCGCCGAACTGCGGCACACGTCCGGCTCGCTCCGCCCGATCCACCTGCGCACCGAACTGGTAGCCGGCCACGGCGGCAACTCCGGGCGCTACCAGGCGTGGCGGGACGCGGCGTTCGAGTTGGCGTGGCTGATCGCGCATACCTCCCGTGGTTAGGGGTATGCGTACAACCAGGGTCTTGATCTGACCCCTAGGACTGCGTTCAGGGTACCGACGGGGGTGTCACGGGCAGAAAACCCGACCGCTCACACGTTGTACTGATGCCAGAGCGAAAGGGACTCATCGTGATAGCTACCGCACACCGCATCCGCAGCACTGACGGCATCGACGGCAAGGACGCAGTCGGACTGTACCTCGACGGGATCGCCAAGACCCCACTGCTGACCGCTGAGGAGGAAGTCCAGCTCGCCAAGCTGATCGAGGCCGGGCGCTACGCGCACGCGCTGCTCGACGGCACGTTGAACGAGACCGAATCATCGCTGCACAAGGTGAAGGCCACCCGGGACGAGCTCACCGAGATCGCCCGGCAGGGCGACGCGGCGATGCAGCGTTTCATCACCGCCAACCTGCGCCTGGTCGTCTCGGTGGCCCGCAAGTACGGCCGCGCCCAGATGCCGCTTCTCGACCTGGTGCAGGAGGGCAACACCGGGCTGATCCGCGCGGTCGAGAAGTTCGACTACACCAAGGGCTTCAAGTTCTCCACCTACGCCACGTGGTGGGTGCGCCAGTCGATCTCCCGCGGCATCGCCCAGCAGGGACGCATCGTGCGGCTGCCGGTGCACGTCGCCGAACAGGTGAACCAGGTCTCCGCGGTGCGCCGCACCCTGGAGCGCCGCTGGGGACGCGAGCCCGAGTTGTTCGAGATCGCTGACGAACTCGGTCTCACCGAGGAGCACGTGATCGACCTGATGCGTCTCTCCCGCGACCATGTCAGCCTTGACGCCCCGGTCGAGGAGGACGGCGATACCGCGCTCGGCGACCTGCTCGCCCGCGAGATGTCCCCCGGTCCGGACGAGGTAGTGCTGGACGCCGAGGATCGGGCCCGGCTCGAAGCCATGCTCGCCACCCTCGACGATCGCTCGGCCGACGTCGTGCGGCGCCGCTACGGACTGCTCGACGGCCGCCAGGCCAAACACGCCGACATCGCCGCGGTCTGGGGCATCACCGCAGAACGCGTCCGCCAGATCGAACGGCACGCCATCTCGAAGCTGCGCGGGGACGCCGAAGCCGCCTGAATCGCCCTTTTTATCCCGAGTTGTCAGAACCTCACGGCGCTATAGCGCCGTGAGGTTCTGACAACTCGGAGGGTTCGACGATCCGGATCAGGCCTTCCTGTGCGCAGGACGCGGCGAGGCGTCCGTTCGCGAACAGTCGGCCGAAGCTGAAACCCAGGCCGGCGGACGCAGAGGGTGACACTTGGTCGTAGAGCAGCCACTGGTCGGCGCGCGCGGGGCGGTGGAACCACATCGAGTGGTTGATCGAGGCCACCTGCATGTTGGGGCCGCCGAACTCCACCGGGTGCGGCACCGTGCTGACCGCGAGCAGGGTCAGGTCGGACGCGTAGGCCAGCACCGCCTGGTGCACCTGCGGGTCGTCGGGCAGGGTGCTCTCGGCCCGTACCCAAACCTTCATGTCCGCATCGGCATGCGCGGCCGCCGTGGCCAGCGAAGTATCCGACGCGAACCGCGTCTCGAGGACGCCCCACTCCTGTCGCCACGCCTCGGCTGCCCTGCGCGAGCGCGCGCCCAGCACCTCAGACAGCGGCGGGCAGGCCTCGGGCGACGGCACGTCGTCCGGGGTGTGGTCGGCATGGTCGAGGCCGGTCTCGAGTTCGTGGAACGAGCAGACCATCGAGAAGATCACCCGATCGCCCTGTGCTGCGACGATCCGGCGGGCCGAGAAGCTGCCGCCGTCTCGGGTGGGCTCGACGGTATAGGTGATCGGTACGCCAGGAGCACCTTGGCGCAGGAAATACGCGCCGAGTGAGTGGGCGACCCGTCCGGCGGGGACCGTGCGGTAACCGGCGGTCAGCGCCTGGGCGAGCACCTGCCCGCCGAAGACCCGCTGGAAGAGCCGGCCTTCCTGGTCGTCGTCCTGGCCGAGGAAGGTCGAATCGCCGATCTGCTCAAGGTCGAGCAGGCTGATCAGTTCGTCAACGTTCTCAGGCAAGGTCAGCGCCCGCTCGGCGGATCCTGTTCGGCCAGGAACTGCTCCACGGCCGCACCGATCTCGTCCGCGTTGGGCACGGAAGCCGCGCCGCTGCTGCTCAACCGGTCGTACTGCTCCTCAAGGGTCGCCACCAACGCGGGGAACTCCGCGTCCTCAG
>DAORUI010000097.1:0-7147 GCA_035433085.1 Propionicimonas sp.
CGGCGGCCCTTCGTGACGCCGTCCGCTCGTACCTCACGGACAGCTCCTCAGGGACCGGTTGGAGGGTGGCGCTCATTCCTCACGGACGGCTCCTCAGGGACCGGTTGGAGGTGGCGCTCGTACCTCACGGACAGCTCCTCAGGACTGGGGGAAGGAAGGAGGCTCGTCCCTCAGGGACGCTGCCAGTCGAGGACGGAGCGACTGGTGTAGTCACGCTGAGATCCGTCGATAGGGTCGGTGAAGCACAGTCGCCGCGCGACGAGCTGCAACGGCTTGGTGAAATCATCCGCCGCGATTTCCAACACCGACGGATAGAGCGGGTCGCCGAGGATCGGCAATCCCAACGAAGCCATGTGTACCCGCAGCTGGTGCGTCTTGCCGGTAGTTGGCGTGAGTCGGTAGCGCGCACACGCGCCGCGCTTCTCGATCAGATCGATCAGGGTCTCAGCGTTCGGCTCCCCGGCAACCACCTCGGCCTGGAGATTCCCCCGCCGCTTCTCGACCCGGTTCGCCACGCGGCGCGGAAGCTCCAACCCCGGGTCGAACGGCGCCAGCGCTTCGTACGTCTTGCGAACCTCGCCACCTTGGAATACCCCGGAGTAGGCCGCCCGGTGCTCCCGCTGAACCGTGAGCACGAGCACCCCGGCGGTGAGCCGGTCCAGCCGGTGAGCCGGCGCGAGGTCCGGCAGGCCCAGGGACTCCCGCAACCTCACCAGCGCCGACTCCCGCACGTGCGTGCCTCGCGGTGTGGTCGCCAGGAAGTGGGGCTTGTCGACGACGACGATGCGCTCATCCGCGTCCAGCACCTCGATCTCAAAGGGCACGACGGGCTCAGGAACCAGCGGACGGTGGAACCACACGAACGCGTTCGGACGGTAGGCGCCAGCCGCAGACCATGGCCGTCCGGCTTGATCGACGAACTCACCGTCCGCCAGCATCTCCAGAACCGGGACGAACCCCGGCAGCCGGTCGACGAGGAAGTCGCCCATCGTCGCCCAGCCGGCGACGGCGTCCGGATCGTTGTCGGGGGTACGCAACCACGCTGCGTCCAGCCCGTGCCGCTGCGGGAGCGGAGAGCGGGGCGGCATCACGCCACCAGCCCGAGTGGAATCACAGTCAGAAGGGTACGGACCTCAGGACGGCTTGCGCCTGGAGCGCCGATCCTCGGTCAGCCGGCGTGCCCCGCCAACCTCGGCGAGCTGACGCGCTAAGCACTTGATCCCCACTACCACTGCCAGGTGTTGACTTCGCCGAGACCCGGGCAGATCGTGGTTGACAGCCAACCGAGCGGCACCGGGCGCTCGCCCGAGCTGTTCAGCTGGCCGATCGAATCGCTGCATCGAGACCAGCGCTCCGCCGCAAGTGATTGTCGGCGGCTCACCGTTGGCCATCGCCAACCGTCCCGCGCTGAGTACGCGCGCACCTCGGCCGGCACGAACGCACTCATTCGTCCCAAGCGACGACCGCAAGGAGCGGAAAGATGGAATACACACAAACGATCGGCCTTGGGGTCGGCGACCTCCAGCACGCCGCGCTCGCCGAGGCGCGGCGCTACATGCGCGAGGCGAAGGGTGATCGCGCGGTCGCCACCAAGTTGGTGTTCGCACGGGTCGCCGATCTCGGCTGGATCACCGACGACGAGCGGGACGTCCTGGTCAAGATGCATTCAATGGAGGCTGACGCAAGGCCGTCGAAGGCTGGCGAGCAGCGGACAACTGTTCCCCCCAGCACCTACTTCGGTGTGCGGAAGCTCTACGACGGCCTGTTGGCCACGGGCGACGCGAGCCCGGTCGCCTTGGCGCTGGCGGCCGGTGCCGTGGGTGCGTACGAGGCCGAACCCAGCGACGACGGCACCACCGTGGTGTACGCGAAGAACACGCGCAGCTACCAGGGCATCCTGGGTGGTGCCGGCGCGATCATCGGCGGCGCGCTGGGCGGATCGCCGGGCGCCGCGATCGGCGGGGCCATCGGTGGCGTGATCGGCACGATCGTCGACGACTGCAAGGACTGACGCCCGTTCGACCCCGAGGTCAGATGGCGCGCATTCGGTTGTTCTTGGCGTCGTGGGTGAGTTCGGCGAGCCCGAGTTCCTCCAGGAGCGGCGGCAGATAGACACCGAATCGTCCGCGCAGGCCTTTCTTCAGGCCGTACCAGCCACCGCGCGGGTTGGTCTCCGATCGACCCCAGGCCTCCACCGTCCCGTCGGCGGCCGGCTTCTGTTCGTCGCAACCGCCCAGCGGCACCCAGTCGCCGTGCGCGGTCAGCATCGCGTGCAGTTCCTCGACGGCGCGTTCGTCGTAGAGAAGCCGCGTACCGCCTACCTGGCAGACGATCACCGGCGGTTCGGCCGTCGGATCGCGGTACATCGTGTAGGTCGAAGTGCCCGGCGAGGTCTTGAGGACCCACGGGTCATCCTTGGTGCCGCTGGCCATGGCCCCTCGCTCTCTACCAGCCCACGGTGCGCCGGATTTCCGGCTGGCTGGTGCGGCCGAAACTAGCAACCGGGCGCACCCGCAACAAGGCGCCAAAGTGCTCACCGTCGCGCTCGTCCGCCGGCGGGAGGATCCCTGAGAGGATGGGGACCGAATCCAGCGCGGAGGAAAAGTGAGCGAACCGTCCGTCCGGATCGAACAGGTTTACCTGACCCTGACGATCACGAACACGCTGGCCGCGTCCTTCATCTGGGGTGTGAACACGCTCTTCCTGCTGGACGCCGGGCTCACCAACACCGAGGCCTTCGCAGCCAACGCCTTCTTCACCCTCGGAATGGTGCTGTTCGAGGTGCCCACCGGAGTGGTCGCCGACACCCGCGGCCGGCGGTTCTCGTTCCTGCTCGGGACGGGGACGCTGCTCGCGTCCACGTTGCTGTACCTGCTGATGTGGCAGCTGCGAGCGCCGTTCTGGGGCTGGGCAGTGTCCTCGGTGCTGATCGGACTGGGCTTCACCTTCTTCTCCGGCGCGATGGAGGCCTGGCTGGTGGACGCGCTGCAATCCAGCGGATTCACCGGCAACCTGGACACCGTCTTCGCCCGCGCCCAAGTGGCCGGCGGCGTCGCGATGCTGGCCGGTTCGCTCTTGGGCGGGGTGGTCGCCCAGTTCTCCAATCTGGGCGTGCCCTACCTGCTGCGGGCCGCGCTGCTCGGGGGGTCGGCGCTGATCGCCTGGCGTTGGATGCGCGACCTCGGTTTCGTCCCCGATCGAGACGCGACCCCGCGCCGAGCCGTCCGCGCCGTGCTGGACGGCGCGATCGAGGGCGGGCTGCGGCACCGTCCGGTGCGCTGGCTGATGCTGGCCGCGCCGTTCACCGCCGGCACCGGCATCTATGTGTTCTACGCGCTTCAGCCGCATCTGCTGCAGCTGTACCGCGACCCCAGCGCGTACAGCATCGCCGGCCTGGCGGCGGCGCTGGTGGCCGGCGCGCAGATCGTCGGCGGGTTGGTGGCGCCGAAGGTGCGCGGGTGGTTCGGTCGCCGGACGGACGCGCTGCTGCTCGGCGGAATGGTCGCCGTGATCCTGCTGGCCGGAATCGGGCTCACCACCAACTTCTGGTTGGCGCTGGCACTCGTCGCCGGTTGGGCGATGACCTCGGCCATCGTCACGCCACTTCGGCAGTCGTTCATCAACGGCGAGATCCCGTCCGCCCAACGAGCCACGGTGCTGTCCTTCGATTCGTTGATGGGCTCCTCCGGCGGGGTGGTTGTCCAGCCCGCGCTGGGTCGGGTGGCGGACGTGGCCGGCTACCCCGCGTCCTATCTCGGCGCGGCGGCGATCCAGGTGCTGGCGATCCCGTTCGTTCTGCTCGCCCGGCGGGAGCGGGCCGCGTCCGACCCGATCGAGGCCGCCGATCACACCGCCTGACCGCCGAAGGCCAGCCTCCCGGTTCGGGAGCCAGCCACTGATACCGGCACTCGATGAGAGTGGCTGGCGCTCGATGGTCTACAGCAGCAACGAGCCGACGAAATAGCTGGAAGTGAGGGCGGCCAGGCCGATCAGGATGGAGCGCAGCACCGTCCGCCAGATCCGGGTGTGGCCGAGCTTGGCCAGCACAACGGACGTGAACGTCACGGCCGCGGCGACGGCGAGCAGGGTGTACTCGTCCCGCCACACGCCCGGGGTGACCACCGAGATCAGGATCGGCACGCACGCGCCGAGAAGGAATGAGAGCGCCGCCCAGATCGCCGGGGTAAGGGCAGCGCCGACGGTCGTGCGCCGGTCGAAGCCTTCGATGAACAGCTGGTTGCCGATGCTGTCGGCCGTGTTGAGTTCCTCGGCGACCTTGCGGGCGGTGGCCGGGCTGACTCCCCGGCCCTCGTAGTAGTCGGCGAGTTCGGCGATCTGCTGCTCCGGCTCGAGGGCGGATTGGCGCAGCTCCTCCTGAATCACGAGCTGCTCTGCGTCCCAGTCGGCGAGCGACCCGCCGAGGACCACGCTGGCCACCGCGAGGGCACCCGCGAAGGCCGCGAGCAGCATCACCGGCGACCACAGGTTCGCCACCTCGCCACCACCGGAGAGACCCTGGCTGAAGCCGGCGATGCTGAGGATGCCGTCGTTCACATTCTCGACGCGGTTGCGCACCGCGGACGGGTCGATCCGCGCGGCGATCCGCTGCAGCAGGTTGGGGCGGGACACCTCCACGGCAGCAGTCTGCCCGACGACGGACCCGGGCGGGTCCGGCGCGCGGACGGGGCGATCAGAGAAGCAGTGCGACACCCAGAGCGACCAGCCACACCGACCAGATGACGTAGGCCACCGGAATGACCGCGCCGGCCAGCCGCCACCCCGACGGCTCGAACCGCCCCACGAACTCCAGCGAACAGAGCGCGAGCACGACTCCGATGACGATGCCGATGATTCCCAGCCACGCCGGGACCGCCGCGCTCTGAGTGGCCGCGACCCCGACCAGAACGCTCCACGCGCCGGTGAACAGGTAGCCGAGATGCTCTCCGACAGCCACCCCGAGGTAGCGGTTGAACGCCTGGAACACCACGTCGACGGCTTCTCGGCGAGCCGGAGTGGTCTCCGGGTCGGCCGACACCCTGGCCAGATAGGGAACCAGGAACGGCCAACGAACCAGCCCGAGGAACTGCGCCAGTGCGGCCAGCACACCGATCACCACGCTCAGCTGCAGCACGACCGGATTCGCGTCGCCGAGCGCCGCGGCCACCAGGACGGCCATCGGCGCGACCGCCACCGCGGTCATGGCGAAGGCCCACCACAGGGTCACCAGCCCCGAGCCCCCGTCGCGGAAGAGTCGCAGCACCTCCTCGGTCGGCCGGCGGAGCACGTCCGGGTAGTCGAACTTGGCTGCCAGCGCGGCGAAGGCGGCGTTGAAGGCCAGAGGCAGCACGATCAGCAGGACGCCGGCGGCGATGCCGACGGCACTCATCAGACGACCCCGTCCTCGGTCGCGGCCGGTGCCGGTGCCGGTGCAACTGCGGACCGTCGGCCGTCCCCGCTAGCCGCCCGCACTACCAGCCTGCGCACGAACAGTCCGGTGAGGACGGTGGCGAGCACCGCACCGCTCGCTCCGAAGGTGACGTAGCCACGGTCCGCGTCCACGATCACGTTGGCGGTGACGAACCAGCCGAGCCCCCAGGCCACTGCCACCAACGCCGTCCAGACGGCCACGACCCGGACGCCGCCGCCCACCACGAGCGCCTGTGCCGCGCCGACGAGGGCGCCGGTGATCAGGCCCGAGAGCACCAGTGCGCCGCCG
Source organism: Propionicimonas sp. (assembly GCA_035433085.1). Lineage (GTDB taxonomy): Bacteria > Actinomycetota > Actinomycetes > Propionibacteriales > Propionibacteriaceae > Propionicimonas. The sequence continues at coordinate 5,717 of DAORUI010000097.1, forward strand.
CTGGTGCCGGCGCCGGTGATCGCCGCCGCGATCGCACTACCCAGGGCGACAGCGGACGCGGTTGCGCCCACCCAGAGGATGCTGAGCCCGGCTGGTCGTAGCGCGAGCCACTGAGCGAGGCCGATCACGGAGCCCGCCAACAGGCCGGCCAGGGCACCGCGGAGCGGGTCGGTGATCGAACCGGCCAGGGTCACGGCCAAGAGGCTGCCGAGCGGGAAGCCAAGGAAGCTGGCCAACCACCTTAAGAATGTTGCACGTGCGCTCATCGGGAATCTCCCATCGTTAATGTACGATGTACGTTATGGGTAACGTACGACGTACGCCGAAGCCGGTCAATGAGCAGAAGAACCCACGGATAGCGCGCGGATCGCTCAGTGCAGAGGCGATCCTGGATGCCGCAGAGAAGCTCGCGACCGGCGCCCTCGACCAGCTGACGATCCGGGCAGTGGCGGCAGCCTTGTCGGCCGCCCCGATGTCGCTGTACCGCTACTTCCCCACCAAGGACGACCTCATTGAAGCCCTGCTCGACCGGGTGCTGGGCCGCTATGCCGCGGTTCAGCCCACTGACAACTGGGCGGACGACCTCACCTCATTCGGGCGGGCGCACCGCCAGGTGCTGATCGATCATCCGTGGGCGGTGACCGCGTTCTTCAGTCACGCCAGCCCTGGGATCAACGCGACCCGCATCGGCGAGGATTCGCTCGCGATCCTGGCGCGCGGCGGCATCACCGGCGAAGCTGCGGTTGCTGCGTTCAGCGCCGTGATCGCGCTGAATTACGGCTGGTGCGGCTTCGCGCTAGTTCGACCGGAGGATGACCGTCCGCTCGCCGGAGCCCTGGCGGGACTGCCGATCGAGGAGTTCCCACTCACCGTCTCGGTGGCCGATGCCATGGCGGACTACGGCAGCGAAGCACCCTACGCCGTCGCCCTGCGCGCTCTGGTGGCGGGTCTCCGCGCTCATGCCGGACAATGAGCCCGTGCGAGCGCCTGTAGTGATCCAGCGGCCGGCGTCGGAGTGAACTCGATCTGGACCTGGGAGTACTTCTTCGTCCCACAGAATCGGTCGACGCCAGCGGACAGTGCGTTCGGATCCTTCTCCTCGATCCACCTCGGAGTACTTGTCCTGCTCGCCTTGGGCATCGCGTCGCTAGTCCTCACCTACCGCAACGGGGACGCGGACCGGCGCCGGCGAATGCGGACCGGGGTCGCCTGGACGGTCCTGATGCTCGAGGTGGCGCGACAGCTCACCTACGTGGTGACCGGCTCCTACTCCCCTGAGATCCTGCCGTTGCACGTCTGCGGGATCGCCGCATTCGTGATCTTCATCGACGCGCTACGACCCAATCGCTGGACGGGCGACTTCCTCTACGCGATGGGCTGGTGGGGCGCGCTGTCCGCCGACCTCTTTCCGGACTGGTCCAGCCGGCCGAT
>DAORUI010000097.1:7247-11907 GCA_035433085.1 Propionicimonas sp.
CGCTCGCAGGGGACTTCTACGTGCCCGTCCTGATCGTCCTGCTCGCAATCATCTGGACGGTGCTCTACGCACCTTGGGTGATCCGCGCCCGGCGCAGGGGCTAACTGTCGACTGCGGCGTCGCCGTCCGCCCGCGAATGCGTCCGCTTCTTCTTCGGTCGCCAGCGCGGACGCGGGAGCATCGCGAGCGCCCGCTTGGGCGACCACGAGTAGGAGGACGGGAGCCGCCACTCCAGCCGGCGGGCGATCAGGGTGAGCAGCATGCCGGTGGCGATGGCGGCGAGCGTCGCGGTGGGCGAACTGGTCAGCGGCTGCAGCACGACCAGGACCGCCGAGGCCAGGATCGCCGAGGTGGCGTAGAGGGTGTTGCCGCCGAACACGGCCGGTGTCTTGCGTAGTACTAGGTCGCGAAGCACTCCTCCGCCGACGGCGGTGATCGTGCCCATCATCACCGCCGGCAGCCACCCCAGCCCGGACGCGAGCGCCTTGGCCGCGCCCGCGGCGGACCAGCAGCCGAGCGCGAGCGCGTCCAGGTAGGGGAAGCTGAGGTCCCACAGTCGCTTGCTCACCGGCACGAAGAAGGCCACGGCTGTGCCGGCGATCGCGACGAGCAGGTAGGCCGAGTCGGTAAGGGCGAGCGGCGGGCCCACCTGGAGCAGCACGTCGCGGATCATGCCGCCGCCAAGCCCGGACATGATCGCCAGGGTGAGGAAGCCGACCGGGTCGAACCGCTTCGCCCGGGCGAGAAGGCCGCCGAGGATCGCGTTTGCGAACACCCCGGTGAGGTCGGCAACCCGGATGAACAGCTCGATCGGTTCAGGAGTCATGGTGGCTCAAGCGTGCCCTATGCGGTCGCGTCGTTCTCGCGGCGCCCCGGGTGGCGAACGGGCGCCCGGTCGGCCGAACGAGCCTGTCGAGACCAAGCCCCGGCCGAACGAGCCCGTCGAGACCCATTCCATAGCTGTGGATCACGGATGAACCCAATTCGCTCAGGTTATGAGCCTGCCTACTCAGCGCCGACGCGCCTCAACCCAACAAGCGCAGGTTATGAGACCGAAATCGGCATTCATAACCTGCGCTTTCTCGGTTCAAGTGGAGACGCGCCTGTGAAGGGGCGCCATAACCTGCTGAAACTGGGTTGAACGCGGCGGAGGCACTCCTCAGCCCCGCGAGCGCCCCGTACTCTCGGTGGGTGCCCACCACCGACCGGCCCCAATGGCCACCGACAGCCGAGGCGCTGATGCGCTCACGCTTCGAGGCGTTCCGCACCGGGGACACCGCCTGGCTGCTGGACTCTTGGCACCCGTCGACCCGTCCCGCCGCTCTCGACCTGACTGAGAACCCGACGTGGCGAGGTCTCCAGATCGTCGACACCTTCAAGGGCGGGCCGACCGACGAAACCGGCATCGTCGAGTTCCGCGCGACCTACCTGCGGCCCGGTGGCGGTGTCTACGTCCAGCAGGAACGCTCCAGATTCATCCGCTACAACGGATGTTGGCACTACCTCAACGCGGAGTGACGCCGAGAGTCCGACGGCCGATAGAGCTTCCCGCGGCTAGATTCGTGTTCATGAGTTCCCGCGTCTCGGCCTGCCCGTCGTGTGGCACCAAGAACCGCGTCCCGGTCGCTTCGAAGGGACGCCCGCAGTGCGCTTCCTGCCACGAGCCGCTGCCCTGGCTGGTGGACGCCGTCGACGACAACTTCGACCGCGCAACCGAGACCAGCCAACTCGTCCTGGTCGACTTGTGGGCGCCGTGGTGCGGACCTTGCCGCGCTGTGGCGCCGATCCTGGAGCGGCTGTCCGTCCAGTACGCCGGACGCGTCAAGGTCGTGAAGGTCAACGTCGATGACAACCCGCACACCGCGTCCCGCTTCGACGCGCGCAGCATTCCCACGCTGGTGATGTTGCGGGACGGTTCGACGGTCACCCGGCTGGTCGGCGCCCAGCCCGAGCCGGTGCTACGGAAGCGCATAGACGCCCTGCTGGCCGGCTGACACTCAACTCGACCGGTTCGGCCGTGAGGAACGAGCGCACCCCCCAACCGGTCCCCAAGACGCTCGCCGTCAGGAAGGAGCGCACCCCCAACCGGTCCCCAAGACGCTCGCCGTCAGGAACGAGCGCACCCCCAACCGGTCCCTGAGGAGCTGGCCGTGAGGAACGAGCGGACGGCGTCACGAAGGGCCGCCGCCTGATCTGAGAAATGGTGACGGACGCCCTTCGTGACGCGCTCGCTCGTTCCTCACGAGCGCTCCTCAGGGAGCGTTTGCGGGAGGGCGTCCGCGGCTAACCGTGGGCACGAGCGCACCCCTCCAACCGGTCCCTGAGGAGCCGTCCGTGAGGAACGAACGGACGGCGTCACGAAGGGCCGCCGCCCTGGTCGAAAGAATGGTGGCGGACGCCCTTCGTGACGGCTTGCTCGTACCTCACAAGCCTCCTCAGGCTCGATAAGCCGAGTGAGCGCGGTCTCGACAAGCTCGACGAGCCGATCGGTGGATCAGGGCTCAGGGTCGTTGCGATCAGGCTCAGATCGTGGCCAAATTCCGGACAGCCCGACCGAGTAGGGACCTGTCCCGCTCACGACATCGGCCACGCGCGCTGGGTCGCAACCAGCAGCTAGTGTTGCAGCGCCCGTTTGACCGGGACCGGCACCGGACCCCGATCCGGCGCAGCGAAACAACTCGTACCCGAACTGGCGACCGATGAGCAAGGAGCCTGATGACTGACCAGACCACTCTGCACATGTGGACCGACGGCGCCTGCAAGGGCAACCCCGGCCCCGGTGGGTGGGGGGTGCTGATGATCTACGGCGACCACACCAAGGAACTGTTCGGCGGCGAGGCGCTCACCACCAACAACCGAATGGAGCTGCTGGCCGTGATCCGCGGCCTTGAGGCGCTGAAGCGTCCCAGCGAAGTGCACCTACACGTCGACTCCGCCTACGTCATGAACGGCATGACGAAGTGGATCCACGGCTGGTTGCGGAACGGCTGGCGCACCGCGGACAAGAAACCCGTCAAGAACGCCGAGCTGTGGCAGGAACTGCAGACCCAGATCTCCAGGCACAAGGTCGTCTGGGAGTGGGTGAAGGGCCACGCCGGAGACCCCGGCAACGAGCGGGCGGACGTTCTGGCGAACCTCGGTGTGGACCAGGTGCGCGCCTGAGTCTGACGCCCAGGCCCTGGTCCACCGTCATCAGGGTGTAGGTCGGATCTCTGAGCGGGATCGGGTGGATTCAGGCAAGCCATGGCATCCGGCCATGTCCTTATGTCCGAATCGTTGCGACACGAGCCACCCTCGAGCTCAATCGGTGGATTTGGGCTTGCTGCCTGCGCTATTCGTCCAGCGGACGGGAGCGATGTCGTTTGGTCTCGCTCCGGCGGCGTTTGCTCGTGAGTCGGCGGTCGATCGATCCTCGGGTCGGACGGGTCGCGCGCCGTGGTGGTGACGGCGGGGCGATGCCCTCGGTGATCAGCGCCGAAAGGCGCTCCCTGGCGGCGACCCGGTTCTGGCGCTGGGAGCGGAACTCCGCGGCCACGACGGTGAGCTCGGTGCCATTGAGTCGAGACCTCAGCCGGTGCAGCAGGCGCTCACGCTGGGCCTGGTTGAGCACCACGGACGTCGCGATGTCGTAAGACAGCTGAACCCGGGAGTCAGCTGTGTTCACGCCCTGACCGCCCGGGCCGGACGCGTGCGAGTACCGCTCGACCAGCTCTCGGGCAGGGATCGACAACCCGGTCGGCATGCCCGGCGCCGGCGCGATCCGCAACGCATTCACCTGGCAACGGTAGGCCTCGGACGCCGGCGGCACGAACTCGCGAGGCTCGGGACCGCTCCCCGCTTGCGGCAGTGGCGGACATGGCGGCAGATCGAGCTTCGGCCCAGCTGCGGGTCTTCCGATCGGGCGGGGCGAATGGGAGGCTGATGGTATAGCCCGGATCCCGGAGATCGCCGAAGCCGGCTGCTCCGGGGCTCGGGGAGGATGGCGGCATGGGAGCTTCCCGAGTGGCGCTGGGGCGCCGCCGGCACGAAGCGGCAGGGCGGCTCGCGGTGCACCCTGAGCGCGTTGTCGCCATGTCGGATGGGCCGGTGGGCGCGTATGTGCACGTCCCGTTCTGTGCCCGGGTGTGCCCGTTCTGCCCGTACAACAAGGTGGTGCCCCGAGAGGGCCAGCCGGAACGCTACTTCGATGCGCTGCTGACCGAGCAGCGCCGCTACCTGGACGCGGGTGCGGCCGCTTCGGGTTTCACCTCGCTGTATGTGGGGGGTGGGACGCCGACGCTGTTCCCCGACCTGCTTGCGAAGGTCGTCGAGGGCCTACCGGTGACCGGCGAGCGTGCCATCGAAGTGCTCCCGACCCATGGAACGCCGGAGCGCCTCGACGCACTGCGGGACATGGGGTTCACGGCCGTGAGTATCGGCGTCCAGTCCTTCTCCGATGAGGTCCTGCGCCACCTGCGGCGCCCTCACGACGCCCGCGACGCGCAGGCGGCGCTGGAGAATGCGGTCGGCCGGTTCGACCTGGTGGACGCCGACCTGATCCTCGACGTCGAATACGACGACGCGCACGACGGGATGTTCCTGCGCGATCTGGTGCGGTGTTTCGAACTCGGGGTGGACCAGGTTTCCACCTACCCCCTGATGCGGTTCGGCTACACCCCGT
>DAORUI010000098.1:0-11752 GCA_035433085.1 Propionicimonas sp.
GGGTTGCTCGACCGAGCGGGCAGGCTGAGCTCGAAGCCGCGGAGCCAGTAGCCCTCGATCAGGTCGTCCCAGCCCAGGGTCGGCTCGGTCACGATCCTCGGTCCGAGCTTGAGCAGGCGGGTGAGGAAGACGTCGGTCTCCAGGATGGCCAAGGGTTGGCCCGGGCATTTGTGGGCGCCATCGCCGAAGCTCAGCACTGCCTGGTTCACCCCGGACGGGAGCGGCCGCTGCGGGCACAGCGACCCGGGCTGAGGGCCGACAGCTTCGGGGTCGACGTTCGCCTGCCGGACGCAGAGGTCGATGAGTTCGCCGGGGCGCATCGTCCAGGTGCTGCCGCCGTCCGAGACCTCGAAGGTGCCCTGCGCCCGCCGGTACAGGTGCCCGACCACCGGTTCCAGGCGGATGATCTCGTTCAGGATCGCGAACCGCTCAGGTTGTCCGACCACCAGGTAGCGGTCACGCAACGGCTCGTTCTGCAGCAGGTGCCAGGTGGCCATAGCGATGAACTCCCGCGTGGTGACCATGCCGGCGGTGCCGTAGGTGACGCACTCCACCAGGATGTCGGCGTTGGTGTAGCCCTCGGCGATCAGATGGCTGATCACGTCCTTGCGGGGCTTCTTGCGCCGCTCCCGGATGGCCGGGCGCGCGTCCGCGAGGTAGAAGCGCATGATCGGCACCAGCCCGTTGAAGGCGGCCTGCGCCCATTGCCACGGAGTGCGGCCGAGATCTGGACGGGTGATGTCGAAAGGAGGCTGGTTGAAGAAGCTGACCAGCCGGCGCGACATCCGGCGAACCGGGGAGTTGGTCAGCCCGACCACTTCCGCGGTCACCTCCACGGAGTAGTACAGCGCGAACTCGTCGAGGTGGAACGATCCCGCGGACCGGGCCTCGGCCAGCAGCGCGTCCGCGCACGACTCCATCAACCCCGTGTAGCGCTCGGCGACGACCGCGGGCGCGAAGAACCGGCCGACCTTGCTGCGCTGGTCGTCGTGCAGGGGTCCGTCGGAGATCAGGATCGGGTGGTGTTTGAGGCGGCCTTTGGGGATCGCCTCGGCGGTGAAGCCGGCCTGGGTGGTGAGGTCGCGGGCGCGCAGCACCTGCCGTGCGGCCGCCAACGAGCGGACGCGCCACGCCCGCCCGTCCCATTCGACGCGGGGGGACTCGGCTTCGCCGGGCCGATGAGCCCGACGCTGCCCGGCTGCAGAGGACTCAACCAAACCGGCTCCTTCCCAACATCCACCTACCGCACTCGGCGCATGCGCCGGACTTGGGAGCCCAGGCCTCAGTACGACTTCGGCAGGTGCGGAGCGTAGTGCTCTTCGAGGTGTCGAATCTCCTCGTCGGTGAGCTTGACGTCAAGCGCCGCGACCGCATCGCCCAGATGGTGGGTCTTCGTGGCCCCGACGATCGGAGAAGTGATGGCCGGCTTCGACAGCACCCAGGCGAGCGCGATCTGGGCCATGGGCAGCCCTCTCGCCGCAGCCACCTGCTCGACCGCATCCACGATCGGGGCGTCGGCGTCGATGTCGAACCGCTTGCCGACAGGATCCACGTCCATCCGAGCCGAGCGCTCGCCCCACGGCCGGCACACCCGACCCTTGGCCAGAGGCGAGAACGGAATGCTGCCGACCCCCTGGTCGGCTAGCAACCCGAACATCTCGCGCTCCTCCTCGCGCATCAGGAGGCTGTACTCGTCCTGCATCGAGACGAACCGCGTCCAACCGTGCTGTGAGGCGGTGTACTGCATCTTCGAGAACTGCCAGGCCCACATCGCCGAAGCTCCGAGGTAGCGGGCCTTGCCGGCCTTCACCACGTCGTGCAGCGCCTCCATGGTCTCCTCGACCGGCGTCTCCGGGTCGAACCGGTGAATCTGGTAGAGGTCGACGTAGTCCGTGCCGAGTCGGCGCAGGCTGGCATCGATGTTCTCCATGATCGCCTTGCGGCTCAGCCCCGAACCACCAGGACCGTCGTGCATCCGGAAGTGCACCTTCGTGGCCAGGACGATGTCCTCCCGCCGCGAGAAGGTACGGATCGCCCGTCCGGTGATCTCCTCCGAACTGCCGTAGGAGTACACGTTCGCGGTGTCCCAGAAGTTGATGCCGAGCTCGACCGCTTGAGCGAAGAAGGGCTGGGACGCCTCCTCGTCCAGCGACCACTGGCTGAAGCCGCGCGACTGCTCACCGAAGCTCATGCAGCCCAGAGCGATCCGGCTGACCTTCAGACCTGAGTTTCCAAGACGCGTGTATTCCATTGCAGACTCCTTCGAATGGTCCGATCCGCAGGTCGCGACAAGCTCGACCGGCCGACAGGTGCTTGTGGTTCAGATCGCCGCGGACGCCTTTGCGTAGTCGGCGTCGGTGACGTGCTCACCCCAGGTGGTTTCGGGGTCGGTGCTGCCGGGCGAGGGCGCCTCGGTGATCGAGAGATGCGCCATGAACTGCTCAGGCGCGGCGCCATGCCAGTGCCACTGACCAGGCGGCGTCCAGACAGTGTCGCCGGGGCGCAGCACCACCACCTCGTCGGCGGTGACGACCAGGCCGAGTCCGTCCGTGCAGTGCAGCGTCTGCCCGCAACCGTGCCAGTGCCAGGCGGTGTGTGCCCCGGGGGTGAATCGGACGGCACCCACCCGTACGCGGGAGGGTTCCTCGCCGACGACGATCATGTTCAGGTAGACGTCGCCGCTGAACCGTTCGGCAGGGGTCTTCACCGTGGGTGACTTCGGTAACAGGTGCATGTTCACTCCTTGCTCAGAGCCGGTGAGACGGGCTGGGTGGGGGTGCCGGCCCAACTGGCCAGCAGGCTGAAGGCCTCGGCCGACGCCGTGCCTGGTTCGGCGAAATAGGCGTTGACACGCAGGCCGCTGTCAGCGGCCAGTTCGAGACCCTCGTAGGAGAGTGTGAGGTCGCCCACCACCGGGTGGTGGAAGCGCTTGACGCCGGTGCGATGCAGACGCACGTCGTGGTTCGCCCAAAGTCGGCGGAAGTAGTCGCTGCGGGTGGACAGCTCACCCACCAATTCGGTGAGCCCATGGTCATAGGGGTTCTCGCCGGCCAGCGTCCGAAGCAGCGCCGCCACTTCGGCGGTCACCTTCTCCCACTCGACGAAGAACTCCTGGGCTCGCGGGTCGAGGAAGGCGAAGCGGGCGACGTTCGGGCGTCCGGGCATCTCGTAGACCGGGGCGTACAGCGCTCGGCCAAGGTCGTTGGTCGCCAGCAGGTCGGTGCGGGCGTTGCGGACGTAGGCCGCGGTGCCGTCCATCGAATCCAGCAGCCACTGCACCGCCGGACGCACTCGCGCGCGCGGCGTCGAACGAGGCTTGCGCAGGGACGCGGCGCGCGCCAGGTCGTGCAGGTGGGACCGCTCGGCCTCGTCCAATTGCAGTGCGTTGGCCAGTGAGTCGAGAACCGCCTCGGACACGCCGCCCAGGTTGCCGCGCTCCAGCCGCACGTAGTACTCCACGCTGACCCCGGCCAGCATCGCGACCTCCTCGCGACGCAACCCCTTCACCCGACGGTTGCCGCCCCACGCGGGCAGCCCCGCCAGGTCGGGGGTGAGCCGGGCGCGCCGCGAGGACAGGAAGTCGCGTACCTCGTTCTCGATGTCCATCACCGACCACCCTGCTGCCCCGAGCCGGTCACGGTCGAAGCAGCGCTTTGATCGCGCGGCGCTCGTCCATTGCGCGATAGGCCTCGGCCACCTCGGCCAGGGGCAGTTCGAGGTCGAATACGAGTCCGGGATTGATCGTGCGGTTCAGCACCAGTTCGAGCAGGTGCGGCAGGTAGGTGCGGACGTGCGCCGGGCCGCCCTTGAGGCCGACGTTGCGCCAGAACAGCGAGTCGACCGGCAGTTCGCCGTGGGGCACCCCGACCAGGCCGACGTTCCCGCCGTCGCGGACGCAGTCGACGGCCTGCAACCGGGCGTCCTCGGTGCCGACGCACTCCAGCACTGCGTCCGCGCCGATGCCGTCGGTGAGTTCCTTCACCTTCGCCACACCCTCGGCGCCGCGCTCGGCGACGATATGCGTGGCGCCGAACTCGGTCGCGACCCGCTGCCGGTCGGCGTGCCGGCTCATGGCGATCACGGTGGTGGCGCCGAGCTGGGCGGACGCGAGTACCGCGCTCAGCCCGACCGCGCCGTCGCCCACCACCGCGACGCTCATTCCCGGGCCGACCCCGGCGCTGACCGCGGCGTGCCAGCCGGTGCACATCACATCGGAAAGGGCGAGGATGCTCGGCACCAGGTCGGCGTCCGGTTGCTCCGGGGTGGCGAGCAGGGTGCCGTCCGCGTGCGGGATGCGGATCTGCTCGGCCTGGCAGCCGTCGTAGAACGCGCCGTGCAGGCAGTTCGCGGTGGCGCCCTTGCGGCACGTGGCGCAGGTGTTGTCGCTGGGGTTGAAGCCGCCGACCACGAAGTCGCCGGGTTTCACCGTGGTCACTGCTTCGCCGACGGCCTCGATGATGCCGCAGAACTCGTGGCCGATGGGTGTGGGCTTGGGCACCGGTGAAATGCCCCGGTAGCGCCACAGGTCGGAGCCGCACACGCACGCTGCGACGGTGCGCACGATCGCGTCGGTGGGCTCAAGGATGGTCGGGTCGGCGCGTTCTTCGTAGCGGACGTCGCCAGGTGCGTGAATGACAGCTCCAAACATGGGTCCAGTCCACCACCTCCCGCCGACATTTGGCAGGTACTGTCAGGGTCCCCCAATGCTGAGGTCGTTCAGTGCCTCGGATCCCGCACGGCCGCCACGAAGAGCGGCAAGGACGTCTCGGTGTGCGCCACCTGGAAGAGGAACGGACGGTCGAGGTGCAGGGGCTTCGGGGTCTCGGCCATGCCGCTGGCCTCCATGGCCACCTCGGTGACCGCTGCGGCCACGGTGCCCTCCTCGTCAACCTTGAGGACGGCCTGCTGCACGGCTTGTGCCACGCACAGTCCTTCGGGACCCATTCCGCTGAAGTCGGTGGCCGGTGAGTCGCACTTCACCGAGGGCAGGCCGAGGGCGTCGAGGGTGTCGAGCAGATCCAGCGGGTCGGGGGAGAGGTCGAGGGTCGGCAGGGTCAGGTCGATGGGCTCTGGCGTCGCCGCGTCGAGCGCTTCGTCGATTCCGGCCAGCAGGTCGGGAGTGGCCGCGGCCGGGTCGACGCCGGCTGGCGGCAGCAGCAGATCAGCGTGCAGTCCACCCTCGCCATAGGGCAGGCGGACGGCCTTCCAGCCGTCGAGTTCGGCGTAGGCCACCGAGTTGGTCGACGCCATCGTCTCGACCTCCACCGAAGCACCGTCCTCAAGGGTGAACGGCCTTCCGGTCGTGAGCGCCGACCGGAAGGGGACGGACCAGCGCGCGGCCAGCAGCACCGCGTCCTGCAGCACCAGCCGCAGGTCCGGGCCGGGTTCGATCGCAGATTCCTTGATCAGCCCGCCGGTGTGCTGCTCGACCCACGCGCTGAGCACGGGCTTGCTGGCGGAACTGGCCAGGTCGGTGCGCTGCATGCCGGCCCCGAATCCTTCGGCCAACGCTTCGAGGTACTCGGCGGAAACCTCGTAGGTGTCGTCGACCACCACCCGATCGGCCAGGTGCACCATTGGCTTGTCGGGCAGCTTTCCCGAGCGCACGACTGCTGGGTCGCCGTCGAGCGCGTTCAGGGCACCGCGAAGCGCGGCGAAAGCGTCGCGGCGCTGGTCACCGGCGGCTCCCAGGGCGGCTTCAAGTTCGGCCAGCGTCTCGGAGCGGGCACCTTCGGTCAGCATCGCCAACGCCATGACCAGGCTTGACGGCGAGGTCACCACGTTGCCGGTCGGTGGCGCCTCGGCCAGCATCGTTGTGCCCACCTTGCGGGTGGCCGCTACCACAGCAGGAAGGGCGGTCGCGTCGGCCGGTTTCACCTCGCGCAACACCATGCCGGCTGCGCTCAAAGAGGCGCTCGATGCCGTCCCCGAACACGAAGTCAACGGCACCAGGCCGACCAGCACCAACCCGATCACCACGCGCGCCCGCCACGAATCGCTCATGCTCAATCCACGCGGCGCAGGTGGCTCACGTTGCAGCGTTCAGGTGCGACGGGGCTTGCGCGCCTTACCTTCGCCGCCCTGGGGCCGTTTCGAATCGGCAGGAGTGAGTTCGATGAGCTTGCCCGAGATACGGGTGGAGCGCAGCGCGTCCCAGACGTTCGAGGGCAGGTGGGCGGGGAGTTCCACCAGCGAATGGTCCGCACGGATGTCGATGTGCCCGAAGTCCTGGCGGCGCAGCCCACCCTCGTTCGCGAGCGCGCCAACGATCTGGCGGGGTTCGACGCGGTGTCGCTTGCCGACGGCGAGCCGGTAGGTGGCCATCGGCACTTCGCTGCCGCCGCGGGGCTCGCGCGCCGGACGGGCCGCGCGGTCGGGACGGTCGCCGTACTCGCTCCGGTCACGGCGGTCCCACTTGTTGCCCCGGTCAGGGCGGTCGTCACGGTCGCCACGCTCGCCGGAGCGGTTGGCGTCGTACGCCGACGGTTCGCGCTTGGGGTCGAGCAGCATCGGCTCCTCGCCCTGCAACTGCAGCGCCAGCGCGGACGCGACGTCCATCTCGGGCACGTCGTACTCGTTGACGTAGTGGGCGACCACTTGCCGGAAGAATTCGAGCCGGTCGGATTCGAGCGCCTCGGTGATCGCGTCGTCGAACCGGGTCAGGCGGGTGGCGTTCACGTCCTCCGCGCTCGGCATCGGCATCGGGGTGAGGGTCTGCCGGGTCGCCTTCTCGATGGCGCCGAGCAGCCGGCGCTCGCGGGGGGTCACGAACGAGATCGCGTCGCCGCTGCGGCCCGCGCGTCCCGTCCGGCCCACACGGTGCACGTAGGACTCGGTGTCGGTCGGGATGTCGAAGTTCACGACGTGGCTGATGCGTTCGACGTCGAGGCCGCGGGCGGCCACGTCTGTCGCCACGAGAATGTCGAGCTTGCCCGACTTCAGGTGCCCGATCGTGCGCTCGCGCTGGGCCTGAGCGACGTCGCCGTTGATCGCGGCCGCGGAGAACCCACGGGCCTGAAGCTTCTCGGCGAGCGTCTCGGTCTCGTTCTTCGTGCGGACGAAGACGATCATCCCCTCGAAGTTCTCCACCTCCAGGATTCGGGTGAGTGCTTCCACCTTCTGCGGGTAGGACACCATCACGTAGCGGTGTTGGACGTTGGCCGCGGTCTGGGTCTTGCCCACCACGCGCACCTCGACCGGGTCGGTCAGGTACTTCTTGCTCAGCTTGCGGATCTGGCTCGGGATCGTGGCCGAGAACAGCGCCACCTGCTTGTCCGTCGGAGTGTCGGCGAGGATCGTCTCGACGTCTTCGGCGAAGCCCATGTTGAGCATCTCGTCAGCCTCGTCGAGCACAAGGAAGCGCAGCTGGGTGAGGTCGAGCGTGCCCTTCTCCAAGTGGTCCATGATCCGTCCGGGCGTGCCCACGACCACATGGACGCCGCGCGCCAGCGCGCTCAACTGCACGCCGTAGCCCTGGCCACCGTAGACGGGCAGAACATGGACGCCGGTCAGCCGCGCGGCGTACTTCTGGAACGCCTCGCAGACCTGCAGGGCCAGTTCGCGGGTCGGCGCCAGAACCAGCGCCTGGGGGGCCTTCTGCTTCAGGTCGAGCCGGTCGAGGATCGGCAGTGCGAAGGCAGCGGTCTTGCCGGTACCGGTCTGGGCCAGCCCTACGACATGGCGCCCGGCGAGCAGTGCGGGAATCGTCGCTGCCTGGATCGGGGAGGGGTTCTCGTAGCCCACGTCGTGCAAGGTCCGCAGGATGCGGTCGCTCAACCCGAGGTCAGTGAAGGTGGTCTGGTCGGCCGAATCCGCGGTCTGCTCGGCGGGTATGTCGTGGTTCACCCCCTGAATCTACCGGTTCGCGCCCTGCTGCGCCCTGTCGGGGGCATGTGGTGTGATTGCCGAATGGATTACCTGGACGTCATCGCGACCGAGTCGGAGCGCTTCATCGCCGCCATCGAGGACACCCAACCGGAGGATCGGGTGCCCACCTGCCCGGAGTGGTCGGCTGACGACCTGCTCTGGCACCTCACCGAGGTGCACGGATACTGGGCGGCGATCCTGCGTGAAGGTGCGCAGACCGAGGCCGAGTCGGAGGCGGTGGACGCGAGCCTGCCCGCGCGTCCGGCGGACCGGGAGACGACCGTCGAGTTGTTCAACGCCCAGACGGCCGAGCTGCTCGCCGAACTCGGGCAGCGCGCGGACACAGATCCGGCGTGGTTCTGGCTGGAGACCGCCAAGACGGTGGGTTCCACCCGTCGGATGCAGGCGCACGAAGCCCTGATGCACCGGGTGGACGCCGAACTGACCGCCGGTCTCGAGTCGGCGTCCATCGAGGCGGACGTGGCCGCAGACGGCATCGCGCACGCCTTCGAGGTGATGTGGGCCTGGTGGGGCACGCTGCCCGGGTTCGGGTTCGTCAAGGTCGGCGGCCCGGTCGAGCTGATCGCGTCCGACCTCGGTCGGCGCTGGCTCGTCCAGCCCGGACGCTGGCAGGGCACCGGCCAGTCGGGAAAGCACTACGACCAATCCGGGGCGGTGCTCATCGACGCGGGCGAACCGATCGCTCAGGTGAGCGGGACGGCTGAGCAGCTTGATCGCTGGCTATGGGGACGCGGCGCCGAACCCGACCTGAGCGGCGACGCCGGCAGCCTGGACGCCCTGCGCGCGGCACAGGCGCAGGGGATGCAATGACGGCGACCGGGCCCGAGTCGTTCTGGGAGGAGCGCTACGCCGGCAAGCCGCAGGTCTGGTCGGGCCGGGTGAACCGAGTGCTGGCCGAGCTGTTCGCCGACCTACCGCCCGGCCGAGCGCTAGACCTTGGCTGCGGTGAGGGCGGGGATGCGATCTGGCTGGCCGAGCATGGCTGGACGGTGACCGCAGTGGACATCTCCACCACCGCCATCGAACGCGGTCGGCGAGCGGCGACCGGCCTCGCCGACCCTATCGACTGGGTGGTGGCTGACCTGGGTGAGTGGACCACGAACAAGCGGTTCGACCTGGTCGTCTCCAGCTTCCTGCAGTCTCCGATCGAGTTGCCCCGGGCCAGCATCCTGCGCGCGGCAGCCGCTCTGGTGGCGCCTGCCGGCCGACTGCTGGTGGTCGCGCACGCGGCGCCGCCGCCGTGGGCGAGCCAGTTGCACGACCACCACGAAGCGTTTCTCACCCCTGCCGCGCAGGTGGCCGAGCTCGACCTCGACGATTCCTGGAAGATCGAGATCGCCGAGGTCAGGAGTCGTCCGGCCACCGGCCCGGACGGCGAGGCCGCCGAACTGGAGGACTCGGTCGTCCTGGTCACCCGTTCATGACCAGCAGAAGAGCGCTGATCACCGGCGGAGCCGCCCTGCTCGCGGCTCACCTCGCCGGTTGTACGGAGTCGGCTGCGAAACCCGGGGGAGCGTCGATCGACACTGCGTCCGCCTCGCCCTCGTCCGCCTCGGCAGGAAGCGGCGCGACGACGTCGGCCAGCGAGCCGCTGCGCTTCGTGGTCGGCAGCGACGGCCACTTCGGTGAAGCGAAGGCTCCCGGCAACGTCTACCCCAAGTTCGTAGAAGCGGTGAACCGGCTGCACGAGGCGGACCCGCTCGACTTCGTGGTGGTGAACGGCGACATCGCGCAAGGAGGGATAGAACCGCAACACACAGTACGCAAGACCCTAGACGAGCTGGCGGTGCCGTACTACGTCGTGCCAGGCAACCACGACGGGCTCAGCCCAGAACAGTGGCAGGACGTCTGGGGCTCCCAGCAGGAGCAGGTGATCGATTTCGGCGACCGCAGCATCGTCCTTGCGAACACCTCGAATGCCGTCGGCGACTACCTCTGCGCTGACGTCGCCTGGTTGGCAGAGGCTCTGGCGAGCGCGGAGGACCAACGGGACGTGCTGGTCTTCATGCACATCACCTGCAAGGACTGGACCACCTATGGCGTCGACTGTCCCGACGTCCGCAAGCTCCTCTCGCGCGTGAGCAACCTGCGCGCGGTGTTCAACGGTCACGACCACGACGAGGACGGACGAAAGACGAGCGCGGGCGTGGACTACTTCTTCGACGGTCACCTGGGCGGGCATTGGGGAACGGACTACACCGGTTTTCGGGTCGGGACCCTCGACGGCAACCAGTTGGCCACGCGAATGGTGCAACTCGACGGCGTACTGCGGCCTGAAATCCGCATCAGCTGGTAACACCGGAGGTGATAGAACGCAGCATGCGCGCAGTCGTCTACACCGCCAGTGGAGCCATCCCGGAACTCGTCGAAGTGCCGGCACCGGAGTGCCCCTACGACGGCGCGGTGGTCGAAGTGCGCGCCACCGGCGTGTGCCGTTCGGACTGGCACGCCTGGAAGGGGCACGACCAGGTACCGCTGCCCAACATCCCAGGACATGAATTCGCCGGTGTGGTGACACAGGTCGGGCGGGACGTGGCCTCGTTCAAGGCGGGCGACCGGGTGACCGTCCCGTTCGTGAACGGCTGCGGACGCTGCGCGTACTGCGTCGGGGGGCAGGCGCAGGTATGCCCCGACCAGACCCAGCCGGGGTTCACCCACCCCGGTTCGTTCGCTGAACTGGTGGCGGTGCGAGCGGCCGACTTCAACCTGGTGCGGCTGCCGGACGACGTCGACTTCGTCTCTGCGGCGGCTTTGGGATGCCGGTTCGCCACCTCTTTCCACGCGCTCACCGCGCAGGCCGGGATGGCGGCAGGGGAGTGGCTGGTCGTCTTCGGTTGCGGTGGCGTGGGCCTGTCGGCGGTGCTGGTGGCCCGAGCGCTGCGCGCTCGTGTAGTGGCGATCGATCCGTCCGCGGACGCGCGTGCACTGGCGAAGCGTTTGGGTGCGGACTTCACCCTCCCCGCGTACGATCCGGCGTTGGTCGCCGAACTGACCCAAGGCGGCGCGCACGTGAGCTTGGACGCGGTCGGCTCAGCCGCCACAGCCGCGTCCGGGGTGCGGAGCCTGCGGCGCCGCGGACGGCACGTGCAGGTCGGCCTGATGCTCGCCGAGCATGCCGAAGCTCCGCTGCCCTGGGGCGAGCTGGTGGCGAAGGAACTGTCGGTGATCGGCTCCCACGGCATGGCCGCCGCCGACTATCCGCCCATGCTCGACCTGATCACCGCCGGCCGACTGGACCCGAAGCTGCTACTCGGCCGCACGGTCGGCCTTGAGTCTGCGGGTGCCGAGCTGATGGCCATGGATCATCCACCAGCCACCCCCGGTGTCACCGTTGTCGAACTCTGAATATCACCCTCCGATGCACCTGAGAGTCACGTTCTCGGACACGGTGAGCGGTGGCGGACGCCCTTCGCGACGCTCCGCTCGTACCTCACGGCGTCACGAAGGGCCGCCGTCTGCTCTGAGAACTGGTGGCGGACGCCCCCTTCGAGACGCTCCGCTCGTACCTCACGGAGCTCCTCAGGGCGGCGCTTCGTGACGCGCTCGCTCGTTCCTCACGAGCGCTCCTCAGGGAGCGTTTGCGGGAGGGCGTCCGCGGCGAACCGTGGGAACGAGCGCACCCAACCAATCGGTCCCTGAGGAGCTGTCCGTGAGGGACGAGCACCACCTCCAATCGGTCCCTGAGGAGCCGGCCGCGAGGACGAGCGCACCCTTTCAAACCGGTCCCTGAGGAGCCGGCCGTGAGGGACGAGCGGAGGGCGTCACGAAGGGCCGCCGCCTTATCCAAGAGAGACTGGTGGCGGACGCCCCCTTCGTGACGCGCTCGCTCGTCCCTCACGAGCGCTCCTCAGGGACCGTTCACGGG
>DAORUI010000099.1:0-11588 GCA_035433085.1 Propionicimonas sp.
TGATGACGGCATTGATCTCTGGGTTCACAGCTTGGACATGAGCGATCGTCGCCTCCAGCAGTTCGGTCCGGCTTATCTCTCCCGAGCGCACGAGTTCGGCCTGGGCCGTCGCATCCTGCCAAAGGTCCACCTTGCTCACTGTCGCGCTCCTTCTGCTGGTCTAAGCCGCGTGGACGATAACCTACCGCGACAGCTCCGGCGGGTCAAGTCCCGTGGAGTGGTGTAACCGTTTCGTGATCCTTCAAGGATGTGGGGGCTAGTTTTCGTTGTGATTGCAGATGCTCGCGACGAGCTCACTCACGGTGTCGGAGTACAGCCCAGGAGTGGGGGCGCTCATGCTGCGGCCCCGAGCTCGGGGAGCTCATGGTGCTGGCCGATAGTGTCGGTACCCACGAGCGTGAGGCGGCACCTCGCGAGAACGTCAAGACCGAGGTAACGACGACCCTCGGCCCATTCGTCAGACTGCTCCGCAAGAACGGCCCCGACGAGGCGGGTGATCGCGGCCCGGTTCGGGAAGATCCCCACCACATCGGTCCTGCGGCGGATCTCACGGTTCAGGCGCTCGTTCGGGTTATTCGACCAGATCTGCTGCCACACATCTTTCGGGAACGTGGTGAACGCGAGGATGTCAGCCCGGGCAGCATCGAGGTGGTCGAACACCTCAGGGAGCTTGCCCTCGACGTAGTCCAGGAGCCGATCGAACTGCGCCTCAACACTTGTCCCATCAGGCTGGTCGTACACGGAATGCAGCATCGCTTTGACCGCTGGCCACATGCTCTTGGGGGTCACTGCCATCAGGTTCGCGGCGTAGTGTGTGCGGCACCTCTGCCACGACGTCCCGGGGAAGTTCGCCCGCATCGCTTCCACGAGGCCTGCGTGCGCGTCAGACGTGATCAGCTTCACGCCGGTGAGGCCGCGAGCGACGAGGTCTGCGAAGAACGTGTTCCATGCCATCGTGGTCTCTGCGGTCGCGACTTGCATCCCCAGGACTTCCCGGTGCCCGTCAGCGTTCACCCCGGTCGCGACGAGCACAACAGTGTTGATCACGCGCCCGCCCTCACGAACTTTCATCGTGAGCGCGTCACACGCGACGAACGTGAAGGGCCCTGAGTCGCCCAGGGGTCTCGTGCGGAACTCGCGCACGTGCTCGTCCATATCGGCGGCCATTCGGGAGACCTGCGACTTCGACAGGGAATGGATGCCAAGGGTCTTCACGAGTTTGTCCATCCGCCTCGTTGAGACGCCAGCGAGGTAGGCGTCAGCGACGACGGTGATCATCGCCGCTTCTGAGCGTTTGCGACGTTCGAGGAGCCACTCGGGGAAGTACGTGCCGGAGCGGAGCTTCGGGATCGCGACGTCTATGGTTCCGACACGCGTATCGAGTTCACGGGTGCGGTATCCGTTGCGGGAATTCACTCGGTCAGCAGAGGGCTTCCCGTACTCGGCGCCGCAGATCGCATCTGCTTCAGCTGAGAGGAGGGTGTTGATCATGGTTTGCAGCAGGGTGCGCATCAGATCCGGTGATGCGTCGCCCAGCGCGTTGGTGAGGACGGTGGCAGGGTCGACAATAGAGGGAGTGGTCATCGGTGTGACGCCTTTCGAGTGGGATGTGAGAGTTTCCTCGAAGGAAGATCCCGGTGGCCACGCTGACGTTTACTGGCCGGGATCGTTACACCACTCTACGGGGCACTACTATTATTCTATCTATGGGCGTAGCGTCGGAATTAATCAGGGATCCGCTGGCAGTGCGAGTGCAGATGAACGGCATCGCGCGCATGGGCCGCGTTGCATCCCGGTCAGTCAACGCCGCACGCCAGGGTCGGTCGGTCGCGGGTTTCCGAGCACCTGGGGGTAGGTTTGCCAATCGTGGGGGGTCATAGGTTCGCTGCTCCGAGGTCTGCCGCATCGGCGCCCGCTGGATCCCTGCGGTCCTCCTCCAGGCCGGCCGCTTCCCGGCTGTTCGCGGCGACCGCGCTGGGCGTGAGCCTGATCCTCGGTTTCCTGACGCCCCTCGGTGAGGCGACGCCCGCGCTCGCCGTCCGGATGACCGAGGAGATCCCCGAGACCCCTGAGGCGACATCTCCGGAAGCGCCTACCGATCCGGCCGAACCCGCGCCCACAGATCCCCTGCCCGAGGATCCGGTACCCGCGGAGCCTGTGCCCATGGACCCGATAGAGACAGAGCCGGAGCGGAGCGAGCCCGCCGAGTCGGGCCTGAGCGCAGAAAGCGAGGAAGCCGAAACCCTCCAATCCCCCCAAGCGCGTTCGGTCACTCCTTTCGCCCTCGGCGACACGACCACCCCGCACGCCTATTTCGCCCTGCGCCAGGTCGGCACCCCCGGGGGCAGCGGGGACGACCGGGGGATCTTCTCTGCGATCATCGACAAGTACGTGGTGAACCCCACTGGGCCGGCCCTGATGCCGCAGTCGGGGAGTCATCCTACGCAGAGCGTCTCAGTGCCGCTGGAGGGGGACCGGCAGGCCGACAGCATGCCCGCGACAGCAGCGAGTGGTGTGACCCGCTATCAGTACAGGGTGAGTCAGACCGGCTTCAACGCGAATTCACTCGGCATCGCCGCGAACGGCGACGCCTACTTCACGACGCAGTTCACCGAGGAACGTCGTTCCCAGGCCTCTGTGTGCGACGCGTTCTTCCTCATCTGCTGGAGCGGCTGGTACTGGGGTTCCTGGAGCACCTGGTCCGCGCAGAGCACCCGCTACACATCGGTCTGGAAGGTGAACCTAGAGGACGGCGCTGTGGCGCAGCTGATGACGCGTTCCACGAGCTACGCCACCGACTTCACCGGTGGCGCGGTGAACACCGCGGGCGTCTACCACGTCAGCTACATCACGAGCTTCACGAGCCCCGCGAACTCGATGCGATTCTTCATCCTGCGGTTCACCGGCACGGTGCTGGAAGCGGCGAGCACTGCGACGACCGTTGCGAACTCGCAGCCGAACAGCGCGACCGGCTTCATCGGCGACATCGCGTTCGACGGCTACAACAACCTGCACGTGCTCGTCGGCGGCACCTCGACCTCCTCCCGCATGGCGAGGCTGACCGCGGCGCAGGTACCTCCCACGGGGAATGCGAACCCGACCGGCATCGCCGTGACGAGCGTCGCCCAGACCACTCCTGCCTCCGGGGCAGAGCCTGCAGGCATCGCTTTCCCCTTCGCCACCTCCACCGTGTGGCAGGGTGCGAACACCCACTACCTCCGCAGCATGACGACGCTGAACACCGTCACTTCGACGCAGACCTACAGCGGTTTCCCGGGCCAGCGCGATCTCGCCTCCATCATCCAGGCACCGCGGTTCCAGCTCAGGCTCGTCGTCTCCGGCGGTCTGCAGAAACCCAGCGACCGCTTCCGCCTGAGCGCGTCGCCTGGTGCGACCTTCACGCGCGACACCCCCGTGAGCGCTACCGACTACCTGCTCGCCGACGACTGGATCACGGTGACCCAGGCACTGAGCGCCATTAACCTGACCACCACGGCCTTCCCCTTCAGCGTGGCGGCCATGCCGGGCACCGGCACGGTGATGGGAGACTACGCGCAGGCCTGGAGCTGCGTCGAGACGACCAGCGGCGCGGCGGCGGGGAGCGGTACGAGCGCTGCAGCGGGAACGGTGAGCGTCGCCGTCCTCGGCAACCCGAGGATGGAATGCACCGTCACCCTGACACGCTCCGCACCCGCGCTCGTCGTCTCCAAGAAGGCGTATGTCGGGGCGACCGAGCTCGCCCGCGATGCTGTGGTGGCCCCCGGCACGGTGATCCAGTACCGGTTGACCTTCGACAACTTCACCGGGACCGCTGCCGCCACCGGCATCGACTACACCGACTACCTGGCCGACATTCTCGACGATGCGACGGTCACGACCGCCCCGGCCGTGACGCCGGCGGGTGGCATCTCGGTCGCGAACGTCGGTGATGACTACCGGCTCACCGGCAGCGTTGCCGCCGGGCAGACCCGTACGGTGACGTTCTCCGTCACCGTCAAGGCGAACGCGACGAACGCGGTCGCGCGTGCGGCGGGTTCGGGCCCCTCAGCGACGCCGGTGGTCAAGGGCTATCGCCTCAACAACTACCTGGTCAAGGCGGGCGATCCGCTCCCGACCGCCGACTGCGCCGCACCGGCGCCGGGCGCGCAGCCGCTGTGCACCACCAACCCGATCCGGGCGTGGAGCGTGCGCAAGGACTCTCAGCCCGAAGACGGCGCGATGATCCACTCCGGCGGCAACATCTACTACCGGGTGAAGGTGACCAACTTCAGCGGCGAGGCGATCACCGGCGTCCAGATCGACGACGACATGACCCAGACCCTCTCCGCGGCCACCTGGGATCCCGCCGCCCCTCCGGCTGTGAGCGTGCCCTTCGGGATCAGCTTCTATACGCCCGACGACGTACTGATCCCAGCAGGCACCATCGACTGGACGCTGCTGCCTGCGTCCGGCCAGCCCAAGCCCGAGTTCAGCGGAAGCGACGCCTTCGATCCTGCCTTTCCCGGAGGGCTGCCGTTCCCGGGCGGCAATTGGACCTTCGAGACGCCGGCCTTCGACATCCCGGCGACGATCAGCGGTCAAAAGGTCGCATATGCGATCGTGGGCTACGCCGTTCAGGGCGGCTTCGTGGCCGACCCCGCCGACCCCGAGTCGGTGTATGTGACCGGGGGATCCTCGCTCAAAGCGCTTCCCAACGCTGCCTGGGTGAACACTGTGCAGGCGGGACAGGCGAGTGTTGGCGGGAACTCGCTGTACCCCAACCGCTGCAGTGCGGCGGGGGCCGGCATCGCCCCCGGCGACACGGGTCAGGATTACGACTGCAAGGTCTGGCACTCCTTGGGGGAGAGCTACTTCCACATCTGGAAGAAGACCGCCGACACCTCCACCGGCACTGACAACAACCTGCTGGGCAGCACCTTCGTGCTCGCCGATACCTATGACGACGCAGTCGCTGGTATTCCGTCGCGTTGGCTCTGCCGCACCAACAACAACCCGAACGCCGGTGGGAGCTACGTGCCGCCCGGATCTGATCCTCTGGTCAGCGGAAGCCCTGACTGGGGGGCGAGCTCGACCACCTATGGTGCGATCGCGGCATGGAACCTTGCGAATCCCGGTGATCAGAGGGAGCAGTGCGGTCGCTTCTTCATGCTCGCGACCGCTTCCGAGGGGCAGGCCGCAGGATCCTGGCGCGCCCTCGACATCCGCGGGGGCGACACGGTCGGCGGCGGCAGCTCCGACCCTCTGCCGAACTGGCGCACCGACAGCGCCCTGAACGTGTCAGGAGACACCAGCAGTGGCCTTCACGGCACCTATTGGCTCGTAGAAACCGTCTCGCCGGTTGAACACGAACTGCTGGCGAAGCCGATGAAGCTGTGGGTCGCCCCCAACTCGCCGACGCCGGAGGGTTCCGGCCTCGCCCCCGGCGTGCCGGCCTGGTACGACTACCAGGGGCGGCTCTCCCTTCCGGTGGTCGGCGAGGGTGAGATCACGCTCCCCGGAGGTGGCATGGCCGGCAGCGACATCCGCAAGCAATGCGTGAGCCCCTATGGGGTGCTGCCTGAGAACCACCAGCCGAACTGCGTCATGCCGACCGGTTGGACGATGCCCGTATTCGATGTGCCGTTGCGGCCGCTGCCGTTCACCGGTGGAGCCGGCACCATTCTGCTCACCGCAGGCGGGCTCGCTCTGCTCCTCGCCGTCTTCGGCGGCGTCTGGTGGCGGCGCCGGCGACTGCACCATCATGATGCCCTCGGCGCTGCACCGCGTCCGACTCGCAACCATGACGACGGGGGTGGTGCTTCCTGACACCACCGGACTCGCTTACGACATTTTCAGACAATCCTCGACCTCACCTACCTTCCTTCAGAAAGGGAACCGTGAAGAACAAGAAAAGAGGACTCCTCACGAGTCTCGGAGCGGCGGCTGCGGCCCTTGCATTCGCCCTCGGCGGTGCGTCGGCGGCCTTCGCCGCCCCCACCACCATCGACCCCGATGCCAAGGTCAACCTGAACATCGTCAAGCTGAGCACACCCGACGGTGCGCCGCTCACGCCGACGGGCAAGGTGCAGGCCGTCCCGGCAGGCTCGACTCCCATCGGCGGCGTCGAGTTCACCGTGAAGAGGATCACGAACGCCGGCGATCTCACCACGAACGCCGGCTGGCAGGAGGCCGCGACGGTCGTCTACGACGCTGTGACCGGTACCTGGACCAAGGGCGGGGCGGCATTCACTCCGGCCTTCGGCACGGCTCAGGTCTCCGTCACCGATGCGAACGGCGTTCCGCGTACGGGTCCAGTCGACGGGAACGGCCACGGTACCGGTGCGGCGGCTTACCAGAACATGGACATCGGCCTCTACTTCGTCGAGGAGACCGACACCCCGCCGGGAGTAACGCCCGCAGTACCCTTCGTCGTCGCGCTGCCGATGACCGACCCCGTCGATCTGAACGCATGGCTGTACACGGTCCACGTGTACCCGAAGAACTCGCAGCAGGCGTTCACGAAGACCGTCGTCGACACCGCGGCCTTCGTGCCCGGCGGAACGAATGATGTTGTATGGACGCTGAACGCCTCGGTGCCGCGCGTGAACACCTCCAGCAACCCGGCGATTCCCGCCTGGGCGAAGCCGACCGCATTCACGATCACCGACAAGCTCGACGAGCAGCTCGCGACCGTGCTGCCCGCCGCCGTGACGGTCAACATCACCGACAGTGCCGGCAACAACATCGGTACCCAGCCGGTGTCGGGCACCGATTACACTCTCGGCATCACCGGGACACCTCAGGTGGTCACCGTGACGTTCATCGGCGCCAATGACGGCTTCGCCAAGCTGCAGGCCGCAGCGGCAACGCCGAACGCGAAGGTCGTCGTCACGATCACCTCGCAGGTCCAGGCGCCTGTGAGCGGCACGGTCGCCGACACCAACGGCGGCGTTGTCAGCAATGGCGGTGGCTCCGGTCACCGGACCGAGACGAGCCTCGTAACCACGGTCAACGGCGACACCACCACCCTCTACACCGCTTCGGTGGAGTCGAAGTGGCAGAACGTCGTTTTCTCGAAGGTGAGCAACGCCACCACCGCAGTGCCTCTCGAGGATGCTGTCTTCGCGCTGTACGCCTCTGAGGCGAATGCGAAGGCCGGTACCTCGGCGTTGGTCACGAGCGATCCCTCCGCGGCTGTTGCGAATAACGTCGCTCTGAACAATGTGCGAGTCTCGGACTTCCAGAACGGTGCGACCGTCGCCCTGCTGGCCGACTACCGCGTGTACTGGCTCGCGGAGACCGTGGCTCCCGAGGGCTATGAGCTGCTCGCTGAGCCGATCCCGGTGGTGCTGCTCAGCGACGGCAGCGTGCAGCGCGTGACTCTGGACGGCTCGGGAAGGCCCACCGCTCAGAGCCCCATCGGCAACGTCGTGAACGTGCCGCACAACGCCGGGTTCCAGCTGCCCCTCACGGGTGGCATGGGCACCGCGATCCTCACCGTCCTCGGTGTCGGCATCCTCGCCGTCGTGCTCGTCGTGGCACGTCGTCGTCGCAGCGCCGAAGCCGCGGAGTAGCCGAGAGGGGATCCTGCGGCCCGTCGATCCGGGCGGGCCGCGGGATCCCACCGGCGCACGGTTCAGCGCACCGGTCGCAGAAGCGCACCGATCGCAGAATCCCACAGATCGAAGAATCGAAGGAAAGGAGGGGCCCGGTATGACGCAGACACTCGTCCGCGAGCAGGCGGGCTCCTCCGATCCTGCGCCCGTCGCGCCCGGCCCCGGCCGGCCCCGGTCGACCCCGTCACGGCCCAGGCGCAGTCTCACCATGCCGATCACCCTGCAGGTGCTCGCGATGATCGGCATCGGCGCCCTGCTCTACTCGAGCGCGGCAGACTGGTTCTCGACCCTGGGCCACAACTCCGAGGTCAGCGGCTACACCGAAGCCGTCGACCGGCTCGACGGGCCCGAGCGCGAGGCCGAGCTCGCCGTCGCCCGCGAATACAACGCGTTCATGCCGCAGGGCATGCTGCGCGATCCCTATACCGGCCAGGCCGATGCCGGAGAGCGCGACGCCGCCTACGAGGCGTACGAGCAGGTGCTGCGCGTCAGCGACAACGGGGTGATCGGCAGCCTCAGCTACCCTCGGCTCGGCATCGGGCTGCCCGTCTACCACGGCACCGCAGACTCGGTGCTCAAGAAGGGCGTCGGGCATCTCTACGGCTCGTCGCTGCCCGTCGGCGGTCCGAGCGCCCACTCCGTGCTCACCTCGCACTCGGGGCTGCTGGGCGCCTCGCTCTTCACGCCACTGCCCGGCGCGAGGATCGGCGACACCTTCTCGGTGCAGGTCCTCGGCGAGACCCACCACTACCGGGTCGACCGGATCGAGACCGTGCTGCCCGAGCAGACCGAGGGGCTGCGCATCGTTGACGGCGAGGACTACGTCACGCTCATCACCTGCACCCCGGTCGGCATCAACTCGCACCGGCTGCTCGTGCGCGGCGTCCGCGTGGCGGGCCCGGGCGACGGAACCCGCCAGGCGGTCGATGGCGACGGCCGATCCGCGGGCTTCCCGTGGTGGGCAGTCGGCTTCGTCGCCGGATCCGCAGGCGTCGCCTACCTGCTCTTCGCCCCGCCCCGTCGCAAGAACACGGGGGAAGGATCATGACCCGTTCGCATCCCCGCCCGCTCGCCCGGCGCGTCGCACCACGGGTGCTCGGTCTCGTCGCGGCGCTCGCGGTCGCCCTCACCGCCCTCACCGGACTCGGCAGCGTCCTCGGCTCGACCGCAGCGCACGCCGTGCCCATCCCGGCCGGTCCGTTCTCCATCGAGATCCACAAGTACGAGCAGCCCGACCAGCTCGGTCAGCCCGGCAACGGCCTGCCCCTCGACCCGGGCGCTCTGCCCTCCACCGCTCCCGTCGAAGGCGCCACCTTCACCGCGACTCGCGTGCCGGGCATCGACGTCACCACCAACTCCGGCCAGCAGGCCGCGCAGGCGCTCACCGTCGCGGCGGCCAGGGCCGCCGTCGCCGGGCTCGGCCCCGATGCGACGGACACCACCGACGCGCTGGGCAGCGCCACGCTCGGCGATCCTGCGCTCGGCACGCTCGTGGCAGGGCTCTACTTCGTCGAGGAGACCGTCACCCCCGACGGCTTCGTCGGCGCTGCGGACTTCCTGGTGATGCTGCCGCTCACCGACCCCGATACGCGCGACTCCTGGCTCAGCACCGTGCACGTCTACCCGAAGAACGACAACGTCGGGGCCGGCACGGTCCTGCAGGTCAGCGACGAGGACGTCTGGGCCTGCCACGACCCCGTCACCTGGACCCCCGTCTCCTCGATCCCGGGCACCCCGACCATCAGCGGCTACATCGTCCAGAACCTGCTCGACCCCGGCCTCGCCCTGGTCGGCACGCTCGCCGACGTCACCGTGCAGGTCACCGGCGTCGCCGTCGACCCCGGCACCGACTACATCGTGCGCTCCGCCACGATCGACGGTCGCGAGGCCTTCGAGGTCGCGTTCACCGCGACCGGCCGCCAGAAGCTCGTCGACGCCCGCGCCGCCGACCCCGATGCCCGCGTCACCCTCGGCTATCGGACGATCGTGCTGAGCGACCAGCCGGGCGAGTTCACCAACGAGATGCGTCTGCTGCCGAGCGCCGCGGCCATCGACGGCGCCGGCGTCGTCAACGTGGCATACCTCGCCGCACCCCAGCCGGGCGGGGCGCTGACGAGCACCGCCACCGTCAAGTTCGGCGCGCTGCTCGTCATCGTCGAAGAGCAGGGCAACTCCGGAAACCGTATCCCCGGCGCCACGATCCAGCTGTTCCGCACCGAAGCCGACGCCGCCGCGAGGGCCAACCCCATCGAGTGCGCCGGCGAGACCTCATGGGTCAGCGGCTCGAACGGCGAGGTGCTCATCCCGTGCCTGCGCCTCTCGAACTTCGAGAACGGGGCGCAGCTCGCTCCCGACAGCCCCCGGATCCGCCACTACTGGGCCGCCATGACGCAGCTGCCCGCCGGCTGGACGGGCTCGACCGCGGGTTTCCCGGTGCAGGTGCTCTCGACCTCGATCCTCCATCCCACCGTCGCCGAGGTGTTCCTCGTGCGCGGCGGCGGCGGTGGTGGTGGAGGCCTGCCGATCACCGGTGCGCAGATCACGGGCATCGTCATGCTCGGCATCCTGCTGGTCGGCGGCGGTGCGATGGTGCTGCTGAGACGCCGCGATCGCGAAGAGGAAGAGCGCGCCGGAGAGCGAACGGGAGCGTGACCGGGATCGGCGATGCCCCCTCCGCCCGACCCGCCGGCTCCGGAGGTCCGGGCCGCAGCAGACGCACGCCGAAGCAGAAGAAGCGCCTCGCCTGGAACGTCGTCCTGCAGGTGCTCGCCATGCTGGCGATCGGCCTGCTCGTCTACCCGCAGGCGGCCAGCTGGGTCGCGCGCATCGGTCACAACTCCGAGATATCGGGCTACGTCGACCGCGTCGCGCAGACCCCGGATGCCGAGCGCCAGGCGATCCTCGACGCCGCCTACGCCTACAACGACACGCTCGAGCCGGGCTCTCTCACCGATCCCTATATCTCGCAGAATCCCGACGAGGCGGCGAGATCGATCGTCTACCGGGCCTACGAGCAACTGCTGCGTGTCAGCGGCACGAACGCGATCGGCACCCTCAGCTACCCTCGGCTCGACATCGGCCTGCCCATCTTCCACGGCACCGCCGACGAGACCATCTCCAGGGGTGTCGGGCACATGTTCGGCACCTCGATGCCGGTCGGCGGGCCCTCGACGCATTCCGTGCTCACCTCGCATTCAGGTCTCCCGCAGTCCCGTCTCTTCACCGACCTGCTCAAGGCGAGGGTGGGCGACGAGTTCTGGATCTCGGTGCTCGGCGAGGATCACTACTATCGCGTCGAGAGCGTCGAGACGGTGCTGCCCGAAGACGCCTCGTTCGAGATCGTCGAGGGCGAGGACTGGGTGACGCTCTTCACATGCGCCCCCATCGGGGTCAACAGCCATCGCTTCCTGGTGCACGCCGTGCGCATCCCCGGGCCGGAGGCCGAAGGACGGCAGGCGATCGCCGGCGACGGCATGGCTCTCGGGTTCCCCTGGTGGGCGGTGTGGTTCGTCGCCGGGTCGGGTGCCGTCGGGTGGTTCCTGTTCGCGCCGCCCCGCAAGAAGCGCCGCGGGCCCGACCCCGATCCCGCACCCGGCCCGGCTCAGCCGGATCCTCCCGTGCTCGTCGGATGACCTCGACCGGTGTGTATGAAACTCACGAGGGTGCGCTGCGTGATCCGGTCGGATGAGGGCTTGCCCCATTCAGCGCCGACCACGGCGTCCGCGTCCGCGGACAAGAGCGCGTTGATCATGGTCTGCAACAGACTGCGCATCAGATCCGGGGACGCGTCGGTGAGAGCTTCGCTGAGCAGGCCGGCAGGGTCGACAATAGTAGGAGCGGTCATCGTGTTGATGCCTTTCGAGTGGGTTGTAGGAGATTCCTCGAAGGATCACACGGTGACCGCGTCCATGTTCTAGGACGTGCTGGCCACCGTGCGCTACACAGAGATGATGGATTCGGCTCCGGCGCCGGCGTGACCCGAAATTACACGGA
>DAORUI010000100.1:0-9907 GCA_035433085.1 Propionicimonas sp.
GTGTCGAAGATCGCCATGCCGGAGTCGACCGAGCCGCCCGGGGAGTTGATGTAGAGGTAGATGTCCTTGATCGGGTCCTCGGCGTTCAGCAGCAGCATCTGCGCACAGATGGCGTTGGCGTTGTCGTCACGCACCTCGGAACCGAGGAAGATGATGCGGTTGGCCAGCAGCGACTGGTAGACCGAGTCGGCCATGCCTACCTGGCCGGCGCCGCCGGCCATGGAGGGGCCTGTGAGGTTGGCTCGATGTTCGTTCACGCAGGCGAACCTACCCGGTGACCCCCGCATTTCCGCCAGGTTGGGACGCCTGTTCGCTGTCGGCGCACCGCGTGCAGCGAAACGGAGCCACTAGCACCAGGATCGGCGACGATCCGGCGTTGCAGGACTCCGCGGGTCCGAATCGCGTCACGATCGACTACCGGTTACCTAGTGCGACGCGGACTGTTGCCACCACATGGCCCGGTTGGGTGGTGATGGCAGTCCAGGTGAACCGCAGTACACGGAGGTTCCCGAGTACGAGCAGGTTCTGGCGCTCCCGGTCTGCCTCGAACTGCTCGTGGGTCGAATGCACCGCCTCGCCATCAACCTCCAGGACGAGTCGATGCTCGGGAAACCACACGTCCGGAGCCACCATCTGGCCGCGCACCTTCATCGGCTCGTTCGCCAACCAGCCGCTGATTCCCGCCTTGCGCAGCAGGCCATGAAGCACCGCTTCGGCGAAGGACCACGGATTGTCTGCCGCCGCGGTCACCACCTGGCGGCGGACCGCGTTGTTGGCTGCTCGGGCGAACATGTCGAGCGCCGGCTCAAGTGCTTCCGCACGGATTATCCGCCTACGCAGTGCCTCGAAGATGGCTTCGCCGCCGTCGTGGCCGGCCATCTCCACGCAGGCGTGGACCGCGGACGCGACGCGCAGTCCCTCCTGGTCGAGATAGTCGGGGACAACTCCACGGCTCACCCGCAACCACGTCGCCGGAGCCGCGGAATGCGGCGCCCGCAAGCAGATCGGCAGCGAGATCGGGCGGCGCAGGTAGAGCTCCACGGCTGTCTGGCCGTGGATCACGCCGAGCGGGGCCCATGCGCAGGCCGCCCGGATTCGAACCGCCGGCGAGGCTGCCCGTCCCGGGTCGGCGTAGATGCCCGGCAGGATCGGCACCACCAGGCCGGCACGGGCCGCACGCTGCACAGTGCTGGCGCAATCGGGTCGGTCGCGGAGGCGGATCAGGCCATCCCCCCGCTCGAGAAGTTCGTCGATTCTCACGCCCATACCTTCGGCAGGGCCAGGTAGATCCGATCATCGAGTGTGGGCAGCTGTGGATGACGCGATGTCGACCCACAACGGGCTGTGGACAACCAATCGGGGGTCTGGGCGAGCGGACGGGTCCGAATCGCATCAAGCCTGCCCCGCGACCCTCGATTCCGGTGATGACGGCCCAGCTACGGGCGTGAACGCAGCGGTCGCCGCCACCCTTCAAGGTGACGGCGACCGCGGTGAGTCTTACTCGGCTTCGGGCGCCTCCGTGGCAGCCTCCGGCTCGGGCACGGTGACGTCCACCGTGTTGCCCTCGGTGTCGACGACCTTGGCCTTGGCGACTACGAGGCCGAGCGCCTTGCTTCGACGGATCTCCTGCATCCACGCACCGATGTGGTTGTGCTCCATCATGTGCTGGGCTTCCTGCTCCGGCGTCGAACCGTTCTGGGCAGCCTTGCGGACCAGCAGTTCGGAGAGGTCGGCCTGCTCGACGCCGACCTCGGCATCGTCGGCGACCTTGTCGAGGATGAGCTGCGCCTTCAACCCGCGCAGGGTTGACTTCTCGACCTCGGCCCAGAACTCCTCAGCGGTGTTCGCCTCCTCCTCAGCCTGCTCCAGGTAGCGGTCGAGGGTGAGCCCGGCGCGGGAGAGTTGATCGTTGATCTGCTCCTTGCGCGACGCCACCTCGGCGGCGATGACACCCTCGGGAACCTCGAACTCGGTGGCCTCAACGAGCGCCTCGAGAACCTTGTCCCGTCCGGCGGAGACCTGCTCCGCGGAGAGGTACTCCTCGACACCACGGGTGAGGTCGGCCTGCATCTCCTGGACGCTGTCGAACTCCGAGATCATCGACGCGAACTCGTCGTCCACCTCGGGCAGGGTCTGCTCGCTCACCTTGCTGACGGTGACGGTGATGTCGGCCGGCTCGCCTTCCAGCGCGCCGCCGACAAGGGTGGACGCGAACTCGGCCGACTCGCCGGCCTTGAGCCCGGTGACCGCCTCGTCTAGGCCGTCGATCATGCCGCCGCTACCGATGATGTAGGTGACGTCTTCGGCGGTGGCGTCCGGGAGCGGTTCACCGTCGCGGCTGCCGACCAGCGAGAGGGTGACCTGGTCACCCTCGGCGGCGGCCCGGTCGACCTCGGCGGTGGTCGCGAAGCGGGTGCGGAGCAGCTGGATGCGCTCGGCCACCTCCTCGGTGACGTCGCGTTTGGCGTCCACGGTGGCTTCGAGTCCGGCGAAGTCGGGCACATCGAACTCCGGACGGATGTCGACCTCGGCGGTGAACTCGATCACGTCACCGTCCTCGAGCTTGGTGACCTCGACCGACGGCTCCCCGAGCGGGACGACGCCCGACTCGACGATTGCGGCTTCGAGAGCGGTGGGCAGTGCGGCGTTGATCGCCTCCTGCAGCACCATGCCGCGACCAAACCTCTGGTCGATCACCATGTTGGGCACCTTGCCCTTGCGGAAGCCGGGGATCGTGACCTGCTGGGCGACCTCGCGGTACGCCTTGTCGAGGTGCGGCTTGAGGTCGGCGAAGGGAATCTCGACGGTGAGCTTGACCCGCGACGGGGTGAGCTGCTCGACAGTGGTGGGCAAGGCATGCTCCTGATCGGAAAGTAGACAGACTGGAGAAGCTTAATGGACAACCGGAGGCGGACGCGCCAGCCGAAGAGCGGCCATGACCCCGAGCGGACGCACACCCTGAGCGGTCCCCACGATCGCCAAGCCACAACCCACGATCCCCGAGCGGACGCACGCCCCGAGCGGCCCCCACGATCCCTGAGCGGCAACCCCCGATCCCTGAGCGGCAACCCCCGATCCCTGAGCTTGACGAAGGGCGGGCACTTGAGGTTCGTCGAGCCCAGCCAACGTCATGGCGCGTTCCGATTCTGGCCAGCGGCCGGATTCGGTTAGGCTTTGCTGCGCGCGGAGCAATTCCGCTGCGCGGATGTAGCTCAATGGCAGAGCCCCAGCCTTCCAAGCTGGCCATGCGGGTTCGATTCCCGTCATCCGCTCTGACGGGGACGCAGGTCCCATGTGCTCGGGCAACTCGGCTGTCGGTTCCGAACAGGGAGCTGGTGCCCGTCCGGCTAACATGCCAAGCGTGCCTGCCGCAGCCCCCAGACGATCGCCTGGCTGGAAGCCCAAGCAGCACGGGGCGTGGTTCATGCTCGCGCTGCCGGTGGTGGTGGGCCTGATCGTCCGCCCAGCGGACGCGGGCGACGCCTCGCACCTACTACCTCTGATCGGCTGCTGGGTCATTGGCTACCTGGCCTTCAACGCGGCCACGTTGTGGTTGAAGGCCCCTGCCGGCAGAAGATCGCGGCACTCGCGTCCGGTGGTGGTCTACGGCCTGATCGCCGGAGCGCTCGGGGTGCTGACTCTGCTCTCCTCGGACCGCGGCGTGCTGTGGTGGTTGGTGCTGTTCGCACCGCTGGTCGGGGTTGCGCTCTGGCTGGCCTCGTTGCGCCGCGAGCGGACGCTGATCAGCGGCGCCCTGACCGTGGCCGCGGCCAGCCTGGTGACCCTAGTGGTGAGCTTCGACACTCCGGCGGCGCTGTTCGCCGCCTGGGGAACCCCGCTCGCCGGGCAGGCGCTCGGCATGGTGGCGGTGCTCTTCGGCTACGAGTTCGGCACGGTGTTCTCAGTGAAGACGATGATCCGCGAACGTGGGCACACCGGCTGGCTCGCGGCGTCGATCGGCTGGCATCTGGGCTGCACCCTGGGCGCAGTGGGGATGGCCTGGTCGGGCGCGATCGGTTGGATCTGGGTCGCCTTCTTCGCCGCCACCGCGGTGCGGGCGTGGCTGCTGCCCGTGCTCGGCCGCACCCGAACGATCCGTCCGCTGGTCGTCGGGCTGGTCGAGATCGGCTTCACCACCGCTTTCGTGGTCGCGGCACTCCTCAACTGACCCCGCCCGGACGCCGTCGGCTTCATCGCGGCGTTGTACTGACTGCTCTCACTCGCTGACGTAAGCGGCCAGGTGCTTCCCGGTGAGCGTCGAGCGTGCCGCCACGAGGTCTCTGGGGGTGCCTTCGAACACGATGCAGCCGCCGTCGTGACCCGCACCCGGGCCGAGGTCGATCAGCCAGTCGGCATGAGCCATCACCGCCTGGTTGTGCTCCACGACGATCACCGATTTGCCGGAGTCCACGATGCGGTCGAGCAACACCAGCAACTGCTCGACGTCGGCCAGATGCAAACCGTTCGTGGGCTCGTCCAGCACGTAGATGCCGCCCTTCTCCCCCATCCGGGTGGCCAGCTTGAGCCGCTGCATCTCGCCTCCGGAAAGGGTGGTGAGCGGCTGGCCGATAGTCAGGTAGCTCAGCCCCACGTCCTGCAGGCGTTCCAGCACCGCCAGCGCGGCCGGCGTCCGCGCCTCGCCGGTGCCGAAGAACCCGATCGCCTCGGTGACCGACATCGCCAGCACCTCACTGATGTCGCGGCCGGCCAGCCGGTAGGCGAGCACGGACGCGTCGAAGCCCTTGCCATCGCAGTCCTCGCAGGTGGACGCGATCGAAGCCATGAAACCCAGGTCGGTGAACACCACGCCGGCCCCATTGCAGGTTGGGCAAGCGCCTTCGGAGTTCGCGCTGAACAGCGCCGGTTTGGTGCCGGTCGCCTTCGCGAACGCCTTGCGGATCGGGTCCAGCAGGCCGGTGTAGGTGGCCGGGTTGCTCCGCCGCGAACCCTTGATCGGGGTCTGGTCGATCGACACCACCCCAGCACCGGGCGGGATGGAACCGTGCACCAGTGAACTCTTGCCCGACCCGGCGACCCCGGTCATCACGACCAGCACCCCGAGCGGGATGTCCACGTCCACCTGCTTCAGGTTGTGCGTGCTGGCCCCCCGGATCTCGATCGCGCCGGTAGGCGTCCGCACCTTCGGCTTGAGCGGAGCCTGGTCGGCCAGGTGGCGTCCGGTGAGCGTGTCGCTCTCGCGAAGTTCGGCCACGGTGCCCTCGAAACAGATGGTGCCGCCCGCAGCACCCGCCCCGGGCCCGAGGTCGACGACGTGGTCGGCGATGACGATCGTCTCGGGCTCGTGCTCGACGACCAGCACTGTGTTGCCCTTGTCACGCAGCCGGAGCAGCAGGTTGTTCATGCGCTGGACGTCGTGCGGGTGCAGCCCCGCGGTCGGCTCGTCGAAGACGTAGGTCACGTCGGTCAGGGACGAGCCGAGGTGCCGGATCATCTTCACCCGCTGCGCCTCGCCGCCGGACAGGGTGCCCGCCGGACGTTCCAGCGACAGGTAGCCGAGCCCGATCTCGGTGAAGAAGTCGAGCAGTTGCTGCAACGAACCCAGCAACGGCGCCACGCTCGGCTCGGACAGGCCGCGCACCCATTCGGCGAGGTCGCTGATCTGCATGCGGCAGGCGTCCGCGATGCTGATACCGGCCAACTTGGCCTGCCGCGCACCCTCGCTGAGCCGGGTGCCGTCGCAGTCGGGACAGGTGCCGAAGGTGATCGCCCGCTCCACGAAGGCCCGGATGTGCGGCTGCATCGACTCCGGGTCCTTGGCGAGCATCGACTTCTTGATCTTCGGAACAAGGCCCTCGTAGGTGAGGTTGATGCCCTCGACCTTGATCTTGGTGGGCTCGCGGTAGAGCAGGTCGTGCAGTTCCTTCTTCGTGTAGCGGCCGATCGGTTTGGCCACGTCGAAGTACCCCGAACCGGCGAAGATCCGTCCGTACCAGCCGTCCATGCTGTAGCCGGGAACGAGCAGCGCGCCCTCGCTGAGCGAGCGGCTCTCGTCGAACAGCGCGGTCAGGTCGAAGTCGGAGATGGTCCCGCAGCCCTCGCAGCGGACGCACATCCCGCCGGTGCGGGTGTAGCTGGCGCGTTCGGCCTTGGTGGCCGCACCGCGTTCGACCGTGACCGCGCCGGAGCCGCGCACTGTCGCCAGGTTGAACGCGAAGGCGCTCGGCGGCCCGATGTGGGGCTGCGCGAGTCGGCTGAACAGGATGCGCAGCATCGCGTTGGCGTCGGTCGCTGTGCCCACGGTGGACCTGGGGTCGCCGCCCATGCGTTTCTGGTCGACGATGATCGCCGTCGTCAGCCCGTCGAGCAGATCCACGTCCGGACGGGCGAGGCTGGGCATGAAGCCCTGCACGAAGGCGCTGTAGGTCTCATTGATCATCCGCTGCGACTCGGCGGCGATGGTGTCGAAGACCAGCGAGCTCTTGCCTGAACCGGAGACGCCGGTGAACACGGTGAGCCGACGCTTGGGTAGTTCGAGGTCGACGTTCTTGAGGTTGTTCTCGCGTGCGCCGTGGACGCGGATCAGGTCGTGGCTGTCGGCGGTGTGCCGCACTGCGCGCGTTTCAGTGGTGGTCATCTGGTCTCCGTCCGCTTCCGGGCGCCGCACGTTCGCATCGGCTCGAGCCGCACCCAATCGGACGCAACCGCAGTCGGGCGCAGCGGAGGCACAATCTCTCACGAGATCGGGTCGCGGGCAATAGCTCAGGCGTCTCACGCGAGCGCCAGGAACTACGTAGAAACCGTCCTGTTTCCCGAACTGCGCCGATAATGTGCACTTCATGACGCAATTACGGATCAGTGAGGCCGCCGTGCTCGCCGGAGTGAGCGACGACACCGTGCGTAGATGGATCGATCAGGGCAAGCTCACGATGAGCTTGGACACGTCCAATCGACAGGTGGTTGCGGGAGCACAGCTTGCCGAGCTGGCCCGAGCGGGCGCGGAGGCGCACCCGCAACTCGATGATGGTGCGGGCCTGCGCAGCTCGCGCAACCACTTCACCGGCCTGGTGACCAAGGTCACCTCTGATCAGGTGATGTCGCAGGTCGAACTCCAGTGCGGGCCGTTCCGCGTGGTATCGCTGATCTCGACCGAGGCCGTCCGCGAACTCGCCCTGGAGCCCGGCTCGGTTGCCACCGCAGTGGTCAAGGCCACCAACGTCAGCATCGAGGCGAGGCGATGACTATCCGTCGAGGCGCTGCGATTCTCGCCGCCGCACTGCTGCTCACTTCGTGCGCGGCCAGTGCGCCGGCAACCCAGAACACCGAGCTCGTCGTCTTCGCCGCAGCCTCGCTCAACGGCACCTTCACCCAGCTGGGCAAGGAGTTCGAGTCAAGCCACGCCGGTACTACGGTGAAGTTCTCCTTCGACGGCTCGTCAGCCTTGGTCGATCAGCTGAAGCAGGGCGCCCCTGCCGATGTCTTCGCCTCGGCGGACCGGTCGAACATGGAGAAGGCGGTAGCCGCCAACACCACCGCGGGCACGCCCG
Organism: Propionicimonas sp.; assembly: GCA_035433085.1. Classification (GTDB taxonomy): domain Bacteria; phylum Actinomycetota; class Actinomycetes; order Propionibacteriales; family Propionibacteriaceae; genus Propionicimonas. Next base: position 7,506 of record DAORUI010000100.1, read on the forward strand.
TCCAGTTCACGAGCAATGTGCTCACCCTGATCGTGCCGAAGGGCAACCCGGGCGGGATCACCGGGCTGGACGACTCGCTGACCGGCAAGAAGCTCGTCGTTTGCGCCGACGGCGTGCCATGCGGCTCGGCGACGGCGAAACTCGCCGAACTGCTGGGAGTGACCCTGAAGCCGGTCTCGGAAGAGACCAAGGTGACCGACGTGCGCACCAAGGTGGAATCGGGACAGGCGGACGCGGGGATCGTCTACGTGACGGACGCGAAGGCGTCAGGCGAGAAGGTCGAGACCATCCCGATCGAGGGCGCCGACAAGGCTCGCAACGACTACCTGATCGCGGCTACCAAGGATGCGAAGCAGGCCGCACTGGCCGCTGAGTTCATCGCGTTGGTCACCGGTAGCCGCGGCCAGGAGGTGCTGGGCGCCGCCGGCTTCGGGAAGTGATCCGTCCGCCCCTGCCGCGCTGGTTGGCGCTGCCGGCGACTGCTGCCGCGATCTTCCTCGCCGTTCCGTTGCTGGCGATGCTGGTGCGGGTGCCATGGTCCGGCCTGCCCAGACTGCTGACCACTCCGGCTGCCGTGGACGCCCTATGGCTGAGCCTGCGCACCTGCACGCTCACCACCCTGTTGTGCCTGGTCCTGGGGCTACCACTGGCGCTGGCGCTTTCTCGTGCCCGCGGACGCTGGGCGGCCTGGGGACGGGTGCTGGCCACCGTCCCGATGGTGCTGCCACCGGTGGTCGCCGGCCTGGCATTGCTGGTGGCGTTGAGCCGTCGCTCCCTGCTGGGTGGCGCTCTGTCGTCGATCGGCATCGACCTCGCGTTCACGACCACCGCCGTGGTAATCGCGCAGACCTTCGTCGCGATGCCCTACCTGGTGGTGTCGGTGGAGGGTGCGTTGCGTTCGGCCCATGACGACCACGCGGTGGTGGCTGCGACTCTGGGCGCGTCGCCGTCCACCGTGCTGGGGCGGGTGACCCTGCCGCTGGTGGCGCCAGCGATCGCGTCCGGGGCGGCGTTGTCGTTCGCCCGTGCGCTGGGTGAGTTCGGCGCCACGCTCACCTTCGCCGGGTCGCTACAGGGCACCACTCGGACGCTGCCGCTGGAAATCTACCTGCAGCGCGAACTCGACACCGACACCGCGATCGCGCTTTCGGTGGTGCTGATCGCGCTGGCCGGGGCACTCGTGGCGGTGACCGCTCGGCTCTCCCGAGGCGCCGCGCTGGAGGATGCCCCTTCAGCCAACCACGGCAGTGCCGGAGGCCCGGGACGGAGCCGGCGGTTCGCCGGCGGGCGGTGGCTGCCGTGAGCGGGCTCGCGGTGCGGGCCGGGATCTCCACTCGCGGCGTCGAGCTGGACCTCGACGTGCCCGATGGCGCAGTCGTAGCGATCGTCGGACCCAACGGAGCCGGCAAGACCAGCCTGCTGCATCTGGTGGCCGGGCTGGCCGAACCGACCTCGGGCTCGGTTCGGATCGGCGGCCGCCAAGTCGCAGTTCCAGGCTCGTGCCTGCCCACCCACCGCCGGCGGGTGGCCCTGCTCACGCAGCGCTCGACCCTCTTCCCGCATCTGGACGTGTTGGAGAACGTGGCCTTCGGTCCTCGCGCCGCCGGACTGAGTCGATCCGCTGCCCGGTTGCGAGCGCTCACCGAACTGGAGGCGGTGGGCTGCGCCGAGTTCGCGTCCCGTCGTCCACAGGAACTGTCCGGCGGGCAGGCCCAGCGGGTGGCCATCGCCCGCGCCTTGGCGACCGATCCCGAGGTGGTGTTGCTGGACGAGCCGTTGGCCGGCCTGGACGTATCCGTCGCCGCAGAGGTGCGGCACACCCTTGCCGCCCGGCTCCGTGGACGGACGGCGTTGCTGGTCACCCACGAGATTCTGGACATCTGGACCATCGCCGATCAGGTCGCGGTGCTGACCGATGGGCGCGTGGCCGAGAGCGGGCCAGTGGCCGACCTGCTGGCCCGTCCGACCAGCGGGTTCCTCGCGAGACTGGCCGGGACGAACCTCGTGCCTGGTGTGGCGGTGGGTGCTGACTTGCTGGAGATCGCTGCGGGGGTGGCGCTGCGGGGCCTCTCCGATCCGGATCAGCCGTTGACAATCGGCGAACCGGGGTTGGCGAGCATCCGGCCGGAGGCGCTGGGGTTGCATCTTGACGAGCCCGGCGGGAGCCCGCGCAACGTTCTGGCAGCCGAGGTGACTGGCGTCGAACCGCGCGGCCAGGTGGTCAGCGTCCAGCTTTCGCTGGCCGGACACTCGGTGACAGCCGACCTCACCGCGGCGGCGGTGGCCGAACTGGCGCTGCGTCCCGGCCTTGCCGTATGGGCAGCCGTGAAGGCCACCCAGGTGCGCCTGTACGGCCGCTAAGGTCGAGTCGGCTGGTCGAGCCAAACCCGGCTGGTCGAGCC
>DAORUI010000100.1:10007-11568 GCA_035433085.1 Propionicimonas sp.
CGGCTGGTCGAGCCAAACCCGGCTGGTCGAGCCTGTCGAGACCACGTGATCGGCCCAACGGTGAGGAGTGAGCATGGAGACCTGCCAGGTGATCACTGTGTCTGACCGCAGCGCAGCGGGCGCCCGCGAAGACCTCAGCGGCCCACTGCTCGCCGACCTGCTCCGGTCGGCCGGCTATGCGGTGCGCACGATCGTGGTCCCTGACGGGGTGGACAGCGTGGCCGAGGCCATCACCACAGGCGTCTCCGCCGGAGCGCGGCTGATCGTCACTACCGGCGGCACCGGGGTGGGCCCGCACGACCGGACGCCCGAAGGCACCCGGCTGGCGATCGATCGCGAGCTGCCCGGGGTCGCCGAACTGCTCCGGACGCGAGGCGCGCAGGCGTCCGCCCATGCCGCGCTGAGCCGTGGGACCGCCGGGGTGGTGGACGCCAGCAGCAACCATCGGGGCGCCTTCGTGGTGAACCTGCCGGGCAGCCCGAAAGCGGTTGTCGAGGGCATCGAGGTGGTGCTGCCTCTGGTGGCACATGTGCTGGACCAACTGGCAGGAGGAGACCACTGATGACCCAGATCAGGCGGGCCGTCGTTGGGCCCGAGCCCATCAACCCCGGTGAACTACTGGCCCTGGTCACCCGTCCGGACGCGGGCGCAGTGGCTCTGTTCATCGGAATCGTCCGGGACCACGACCCACAGGCTGCTGGCCCCGTGGCGTCTCTGGACTACACCGCCCACCCGATGGCCGGCGAGCGCATGGCAGAGATCGTGACCGAAGTGCTCGCCTCAGCCGACCCGGACGGTGAATCCGCCGTGGCGGCCGTCCACCGGACCGGCCGCCTGAACGTCGGTGACAACGCGTTCGTCGTGGCGGTCTCCGCGCCCCACCGCCGCCTCGCCTTCGCAGTCTGCGAACAGGTGGTAGAGCAGGTGAAAGCCCAACTCCCGATCTGGAAGCAACAGTTCGAAGCCGACGGCACCTACCGCTGGTCAAACCTGTGACAAGCAAGCCGGCCCGGTGAGGCACGAACGCACCCGCCAACGCCCGTCCCCGCGGAGCCGTCCGTGAGGGACGAGAGCTCCTCTAGCCGGTCCCTGAGGAGCCGTCCGCGAGGAACGAACGGACGGCGCCACGTTGGGCCGCCGCCTGCACCTGAGAAACGGTGACGGACGCCCTTCGTGACGCGCTCGCTCGTTCCTCACGAGCGCTCCTCAGGGAACGTTCATGGGTGGCGGCGATGCAACGGCGACCCGTTCGTGCCGGTCCTTGAGGAGCCGTCCGCAAGGACGAGGCACCCCTCAAACCGGTCCCTGAGGAGTCGGCCGTGAGGAACGAGCGGGCGACGTCACGAAGGGCCGCCGCCACCGGTTCAGCGGCGGAATCGGGCGTGTTGCTTCCACACCCGGACAGTTTGGCCGGGCTGCAACGGTGGGGAGAACTCCGAGCGACCACGGGGGTCGAGTCGGATCAGCCATTGGGCATCTGGTGGCTTGTTCGGGTCGGGTTCGATTTGGTGATGGTGGTAGGTGCAGAGCAGGACGCCGTCTTTGAGTCTGGTCTTCCCAC
>DAORUI010000101.1:0-11534 GCA_035433085.1 Propionicimonas sp.
TCGGGGGCCCTTCGTGACGCTTCGCTCGTTCCTCGCGAAGCTCCTCAGGGACCGTGGTTGGGTGGCTCGTTCCGCGAGGCTCCTCAGGGACCGTGGTTGGGTGGCTCGTTCCGCGAGGCTTCTCAGGGACCGTTGTTGGGTGGTCTTCCGCGTAGCTCCTCAGCCCTGATCCACCGATCGGCTGGTCGAGCCTGTCGAGACCGCGCTCCCTGGGTGGATAGAGGCTCAGGGACCGTGGTTGGGTGGTTCGTTTCCGCATAGCTCTTCAGGGGCCGTTCGGGGCGTCGGCTGGGTCACTTGTCGCCCTGGGCCTGGATCGCGGTGATGGCCACCGTGTTCACGATGTCCTCGACCAGCGCGCCGCGGGACAGGTCGTTGACCGCCTTGTTCAGGCCCTGCAGCACCGGTCCGATGGCCACCGCGCCGGACGAACGCTGCACGGCCTTGTAGGTGTTGTTGCCCGTGTTCAGGTCGGGGAAGATGAACACCGTCGCCTTGCCTGCCACCGGTGAGTTGGGAAGCTTCGTCCGGGCGACGATCGGGTCCACGGCCGCATCGAACTGGATCGGACCTTCCAAGGCCAGCTCCGGACGCCGTTCGCGGACGATCTCGGTGGCCGTCCGCACCTTGTCCACGTCCGCGCCCGTTCCCGAGGTTCCGGTCGAGTACGACAGCATCGCCACGCGCGGCTCGATGCCGAAGGCGACCGCGGTCTCCGCCGAACTGATCGCGATGTCGGCGAGTTGCTCGGCGGTCGGATCGGGGTTCACCGCGCAGTCGGCGTAGACGACCACCCGGTCGGGCATGCACATCAGGAACGAGCCCGAGACCACGGTCACTCCCGGCTTGGTCTTGATGAACTCCAGCGATGGGCGGATCGTGTTCGCAGTCGTGTTGATCGCGCCCGACACCATCCCGTCCGCCATGCCCAGATGCACCATCATCGTCCCGAAGTAGGACAGGTCGGTGAAGCGCTCGCGGGCCTGCTCGATGGTCACGCCCTTGTGGGCGCGCAATTTCGCGTACTCGGCGGCGAACTGCTCGACCAGCTTCGGGTCGGTCGGGTCGACCACCTCGACCCCTTGCAGGGCCAGCCCCAGATGGGTCGCGCGCTGCTTGATCGACTGCGCATCGCCCAGCAGGATCAGGTTCGCCACGCCACGGCGCAGCAGGATGTCGGCGGACTCGAGAATGCGGTCGTCCGTGGATTCGGGCATCACGATCGTGCGCCGGTCGGACCGGGCGATCTCCTGCAACTGGTGCTCGAACATCAGGGGGGTCATCACCTCGGAACGGTGCACCTCGAGCGCCTTCAGCAGCGCCTGCACGTCCACGAACTCGCTGAAGATCCGGCGTGCGCTCTCCACCTTGCGGGGGCTGGACGTCATCGCGCCCTCGAGGCGGAACATCCGGTCGGCCGAGGTGAACGTGCCGAGGTGGGTCATGCCGATCGGCAGCTCGTTGTGGATGCTGCTGACCAGCTTGCTGATCGTCTCGGGGATCTCGTAGCCCCCCAGGAGGATGATGCTCGCCAGCTGGGGGAACGAACCGGACGCGTGCGCGAGCAGCAGTCCGGGCAGCATGTCGCAGCGGTCCCCGGGCATGATCACCGTCGAGTCGGCCTCGAGTCGGGCGAGCACGTTCGGCAGCGTCATCGCCGCAACCAGCACGGTCGAGCTCTCGCGTCCGAGCAGTTCCGGGTTGCCCAGCACGAGGTTGGCCTGAACCGCCTCGAACTGGGCTCGGACGGTAGGAGCTGCCAGCACTCGATCGGCGGGCAGCGCAGCCGTGATCAGGTCGGGCAGCTTCGCCAACTCGGCCCTCACGGCGGCCAGTTCGTCGGGCTCGACCCGGTTCGCGATCACCGCGATCACCTTCGCGTGGTGGGCGCGGAACTCGGCCACGCCGCCCTCGCTGACCGAGCGGACGCCTTCGGCCGTGCGTCCCTTGCCCGAGACGACCAGGATCACCGGTGAGTTCAGGTTGGCCGCTACCCGGGCGTTGAAGGTGAGCTCGATGGGTGAGGTGACGTCGGTGTAGTCCGAGCCCAGGATGACCACCGACTCGTAGCGCTCCTTGATCTCGCCGTACTTCTCCACCAGCGCGCTCAGGGCGGCGTCCGCGTCATTGTGGACGTCGTCGTAGGTGACCCCCACCGCTTCGGCGTACGTCTGGGAAATGCCTGGCTGGCTCACCAGCGTCTTCAGGATCTCGTCGTCGGCGCCCGCCCGGACCACCGGACGAAAGACGCCCACCGAGGTGACCGTGCGGGTGAGGGCCTCGATCATGCCCACGGCCACCATGGACTTGCCCGTCAGCCCCTCCGGCGAGGCCACGTAGATGCTGTTACTCACGCAGGTCAGGTTATCGCTGGCCGGCGGACCGTCGACGCCGACTCCGAAAGGAGTCCACGCTAGAACGTCGCAGCAGGCGAATATTCAAGCGTCCCGGGACGGGGTCAGGCGGTCACCTCGGCGAGCCAGGCCAGGTCGCGGCGGTGGGCTTCCAGGGGACCGGGGGTTTCGATGATCAGCGGGGCCTTGGCCTGGACGAACAACTCGGCCGCGGCGGTCAGGTCTAGGTTTCCCGAACCGAAATTGGTGTGCCGGTCGGCGCCGGAGTCGAATGCGTCGCGGGAGTCGTTGGCGTGCACCAGGTCGATGCGTCCGGTGATCGCCAGGACGCGGTCGACCAGGCCGTCCAACTCGATGCCGCCGGCGTGGGCATGGCAGGTGTCAAGGCAGAAGCCCACCCGGTCGGCGTTGGGCGAGAGCGAGATCGCGTCCCAGAGTTGGGCGATGCGATCCAGTCGCCGGGCCATCGCGTTGGCGCCACCGGCGGTGTTCTCGATCAGCAGCGGCACCTCGATGGTCAGCCCGTCGATCGCCTTGCGCCAGTTGTCGAACCCGATCGCGGGGTCGTCGGACGCGAGCACGTGCCCGCCATGCACGATCACCCCGGCCGCGCCGATCTCCGCGGCCGCCGTGAGTTGCTTCTGCAGGTGCTGTCGGCTCGGAATGCGGATGCGGTTGTTGGTCGTGGCCACGTTCAGCACATACGGGGCGTGCACGTAGAGCGCGATGCCGGCGGCCTCCGCGTCCGCTTTCAGCTGGGCCGCACCTCCGGCGTAGGCGACCTTTGGGCCCTTCCATGCCTGCGGATCGCCAAGGAAGAACTGGCTGGCCGTGGCCTCGCGGGCCAGTGCCTCGGCGATCGGATCGGTTTGGTCGACATGCGCGCCCATTCTCAACATGGGCAGCAGTCTAGGAGTGTCTGCCAGCATTGGATCGGGTCCACTGACACCCAACCTACGCTGGAGTAGGTTAGGCACTGGCACGTCGACGTTGAGGAGTCACCTATGGACGCAGGCCATCTGGCGGTCAGATTCCTGGAGGCTGCCGCAGCGCACGCGGAGCGTCCGGCCACCCGAGTGCTGGACGGCGAGGTCTGGCGGACGCGCAGCTACGCGGAACTGGCAGCGGACGTGCGCCGGCTGGCTGCTCGCCTCATCGCGCAGCGGCTGTCACCGGGCGACCGCGTGGGCATCTTCTCGCCGAACCTGCCGGAGTGGAGCCTGGTCGACCTCGCCTGCCTCAGCGCAGGGTTGGTGTCGGTGCCGCTGTACGACACCAGCACCCAGGACCAGGCGCGGCACATCCTCGGTGATGCCGGGTGCAAATGGGTCTTCGTCGGGGGCGCGGAGGAGGCCGAAAAGGTGCTCGCAGTCCGCGACGACCTGCCCGCACTGAAGCACATCGTCAGTTTCACTGACGTCGCGGGCGTCCCCGAAGTCACCACACTGGCCGCCGAACTGGCGGCGGCGCCGAAGAGTCTGGCCCGTGTGGACGAACGGCTCGGTGGTGCGTCCGCAGAGGACCTCGCGACGATCATCTACACCTCGGGCACCACCGGCGAGCCCAAGGGGGTGATGTTGACCAACCGCGGCTTCACCCACCAGGTGGATGTGCTCACCCGCTACCTGCCCATCACCGAGAACGACTCGTCCTTGTGCTTCCTGCCCTTGAGTCACGCACTCGAGCGGGCGTGGACCTACGAAGTGCTCTGCAACGGCTGCCTGAACACCTATGTGCCCGATCCGCGAACGGTCGCCAAGATGATGGTCAAGGCCGAGCCGACCATGCTGGTCAGCGTGCCGAGGTTGTACGAGAAGGTGTTCCTCGCCGCCCAGGAGAAGGTTGCCGGCAGCGCGGTGAAGCAGCGGCTGATGGCGTGGGCGTTGAAGGTCGGCACACAGTTCCACACCGCCGTTCACGAGGACCGGCCACGGTCGAAGGGGCTGATCGTCAAGTTCAAGATCGCTGACAAGCTGGTCCTGAGCAGCGTCCGCGAGGCTATGGGCGGGCCGAAGACCGTTCTGGCGTGCGGCGGCGCTCCGTTGCGCAAAGAGGTCGAGGAGTTCCTGTTCGCCTGTGGGCTGCTCGTGCTGCAGGGTTACGGGCTCACCGAGACATCCCCGCTGGTCACTTTCCCGGCACCGTACGCCTTCCGGTTCGGGACCGTGGGCCAGGTGATGGAGGGCGGAGAAGTCGCTCTCGGCGGGGACGGCGAGATCCTCTATCGGGGGCCCAATGTCATGCTCGGGTATTGGAACCGCCCAGCCGACACCGCGTCCGTCCTTGTGAACGGCTGGTTGCGCACCGGTGACATCGGCGAGGTGGACGCGGACGGGTACCTGCGGATCACCGATCGCATCAAGGACCTGATAGTCACGAGCACGGGCAAGAACGTGGCGCCGGCGCCGATCGAGGGACTGCTGGCCAGTGATCCACTGTTCGAGTACACCCTGCTGCTCGGTGACAATCGGCCCTACCTGACCCTGCTGGTGTCGCCGTCCCTACCGCATCTGGAGGAGATCGCCAAGCAGTTGCAGCTCACCTGGTCGCATCGCGACGAGCTTTTCAACAACCCGGCGATCCTGGACGAGATCAAGCGCCGGGTCTCGGAGATGACCGAGAAGCTCGCCAAACACGAACAGATCCGCGACCTGCGCCTGTTGGTCGAGGAGTTCACCCAGGAGAACGGACTGCTCACCCCGACCCTGAAGGTGAAGCGTCGCGAGGTGGAGAAGCGTTTCGCCCAGATCGTCGACGACATGTACGCCCGGGTGGGCATGCCCCGCAAGTAAGGCCTCGATCCATCCTTCCCGAGTTGACGCGGGTTGCCGTTGGTCATACCCCTAGGGGTATGCTGTAGCCGTGAAGACAGTGATCATTGGCGGAGTTGCAGGCGGCATGTCGGCGGCGACCAGGTTGCGACGGCTCGACGAGCAGGCCGAGATTGTGGTGCTGGAACGATCCGGGCACGTCTCGTTCGCGAACTGCGGGTTGCCCTATTACGTGGGCGGGGTGATCACCGATCGGGACGCGCTCCTTCTGCAGACCCCGTCCTCGCTGAAGACGCGCTTCAACCTCGACGTTCGGGTCGACTCCGAGGTGACCGCTATTGACCGGGCGGCAAAGACGGTCAGCGTGACCGAGTTGACCACCGGCCGGCAGTACACCGAGACCTACGACCACCTCGTGCTGGCTCCGGGCGCCGCGCCTTTCGTCCCGCCGATTCCTGGCGTGGAGCGCGCCCTGGCTCTGCGCAACATCGCCGACACCGACAAGATGGCCGGGGCCGTCGCAGCAGCGCTCGCGCAGCCTGAACCGACCGCGGTGATCATGGGCGGCGGCTTCATCGGCGTCGAACTGGCCGAGAACCTCACCGAGCGCGGTCTGAAAGTGACCGTGGTCGAACTGGCCGAGCAGTGCTTGGCGCCGCTCGACGTCGAGATGGCCGCGCTGGTCGAGAAGCACCTCGTCGCGCACGGCGTCACGGTGATCACGGGCGCAGCCGTCACCGCCATCGCGTCCGAGACCGTCACGCTCTCCACCGGTCAGACCCTGCCCGCCTCGCTGGTGGTGGCCGCGATCGGCGTCCGCCCCGAGACGGGTCTCGCCGAGGCCGCCGGCCTCGCGTTGGGTGAGCGCGGCGGCATTCTCGTGGACGCGTCGCAGCGCACCTCCGACCCGTCGATCTTCGCCGTGGGTGATGCGGTTGTGAAGACGGACGCCCTCACCGGCGAGCACGCGCTGGTGCCGCTGGCCGGCCCCGCCAATCGGCACGGACGCCTGGTCGCCGGCGTGATCGCCGGCCGCGAGACCACCGCGGGTGGCGTCCAAGGCACCGCGATCGTGGGGATGTTCGGACTGACGGCCGCCGCGACCGGTTGGACGGAGCGTCGTGCCCGCGCAGCCGGACGCAACGTGCGGGTCATCCACACCCATCCGGCCAACCATGCCGGCTACTACCCAGGCGCCGAAACCATGGCGCTGAAGCTCGTCGTCGACGCGGAGACGGACGCGATCCTGGGTGCCCAGGGGGTCGGCGGCGCCGGGGTGGACAAGCGTATCGACGTGATCGCCACCGCTATGCGTGCCGGGCTCAAGGCGTCCGACCTCGCCGAACTGGAACTCAGCTACGCGCCCCAGTTCGGCTCGGCGAAGGACCCGGTGAACATGCTCGGCTTCATTGCCGAGAACCTGCGCGACGGGCTCGCCGAGAGCATCCAGTGGCACGAGGTGGACGCCGAGGTGGCTTCGGGGGTGCAACTCATCGACGTCCGCACGCCTGCCGAACACGCCCGCGGTTCGGTGACCGGATCACTGAACATTCCGGTGGACGAACTGCGCTCGCGCCTCGATGAGGTCGCCGACGACGTGATCGTGCACTGCCAGGTGGGCCTGCGCGGCTACATCGCGGCACGCATCCTCGCCCAAGCCGGACGCCGGGCCCGCAACCTGGACGGCGGCTACCGCACCTGGGCGCGCAACTGACGCCCCAGTGAACCGTCGGGATTGCGAGTTCATCTCGCCAACGGGCCTCAGCGGGCTGTGGATAACCTGAACGAAACGGAACCGTCCCCGCTCGTTCAACCGGGGACGGAGTGAGTGCAGCGGGGGTCTGAGCCGTCCGGCAGGTGTACGAAAGTGTACGAACTCGGCGGACGCGCTGCGTCTGGACGGCTGGGTGGCGCTTCACTAGCTGCGAGCGGACGGATACCGGTCAGTTTCGGCCACGGGAGGGCGAACGACCGTGTCGGCTGCCCACAATGTCCGTGAACCCCACCACCGCAGGCGCGGCAACCTACCCCGACAGGAGCCGAAGTGGCACAGCGACCCACCCGCTCCGAGTTGACGATGCTCATCAATGACGCCCGACGGGTTCGCCACATCTCGATCCGTTCGGCCGCTCGCATCGCAGGCGTCCCGCCGGCAACCATGCAGGGCTGGCTGAACGGACGGCACTTTCCCACGCCGGCGCTGCGTCCCAAGTTCCTGCGACTGATTGCTGAACTCGATCTGAACGACTGCGTCCACACTGCGCTGTGGCTCGATGACGCTCCACAGGAACTGGCCCTGCGCTAAGTGTTCGGGACGCGGCCCGTGTACACCAGTGCCGCTGAGACAATCCAGCCATGGCCACCCCAGGCAGCCGGCAGGAGTTCGCTGCCCTGGTCAATGAGACTAGGCGTGCGCAGCACCTCTCGATCCGCGCGCTCGCCCGGATCGCGGACGTGCCTCCGACGACCGCGCAGGGCTGGCTGACCGGCCGGCACTTCCCGACACCGGCGCTCCGCGGCAACTTCCAACGGGTGGTGAACCACCTCGGGCTGGCGGACGCCGTGCCCGTCGATCTGTGGGAAGACTCCTGGAGCGGCATCGAACCGACCCTCCACACCGGCCACTCGCCCTACCTCGGTCTGCGGCCCTTCGCCGTCACCGACCGCGAACTGTTCTTCGGCCGGGCCAGCCAAAGCCGACGCATCGCCTCGGCGGTAAGGGAACTGGCAGCAGCTCAGGGCCAGGGTCTGCTGGCGCTGGTGGGTCCGTCCGGAAGCGGCAAGTCATCGGTCCTGGCGGCCGGACTGCTCGGCCAGGAGCTTTCCGATGGCGAGCTGGTCGGCTGGGCGGGCCGCGCGGTCACTGTCGAGCAATTGATCGCCACGCAGCCCGTCCAACTGGACGACCTGCCGACGCCGCGTCTGGTCGTGATCGACCACTTCGAGGACGCACTGGTGCTGCCGCCCATCGCTCGCCAGCGGTCGCTGGTCGAACTGGCGAGGCTCGCCCGGAGTGCCGTGGTGGTGATCGGCCTGCGCTCGGACGCGTTCGCGGCCGCCGCCGTGGAGCCGATCCTGGAAGCGGCGATGTCGCGTCCGCTCCTGCTGGCGCCGATGACGCGCGGCGAGCTGCGCGACGTGATCGTTCAGCCCGCCGTCTCCCTCGGCGTGGAGGTCGAGGAGAACCTCGTCCGCGTGCTGCTGGACGAGCTCGCCCCGGGCGCGCCCGACAGTCGCGTGGCGCCGGGGACGCTGCCACTGCTCTCGAACGCGCTGCTGGTGATCTGGGCCTTCGGCGGCGGGCAGCGACTCACCCTGGATGACTACCACCGCGTCGGCGGGGTCGCGACGACGATCGAGCAGCTGGCCGAGCAGGTCTATCTGTCGCTCGACCCCGCCCAGCAGGACGCCACCGAGCGGCTGTTCCTCCGCCTGGTGCGCACGACCGGCGATGTGGTGGCCCGCGAGACCGTGCCGCTGACGAGCATCGACGCGGGCACCCGTCCGGTGCTGGACGCGTTCGTGGCCGTGCGAATGCTGACCATCGTCGAAGACGCCGTGCGGATCAGCCACCTGGCCTTGCTCAGTCATTGGCAGCGGCTGGTCGGCTGGCTTGAGGACCACCGTGATGACGTGGCCGTGCTGGGCAAGCTGCGGCGTGCCGCCGAGGTCTGGCAGGAGCATGGCCACGACGCCGCGGCGCTGATCCCGGTGACCCGGCTCGCGCTGTTCACCGACTGGCTGGCGGACGAGAGTCGCAAGGGCCTGCTCAGTGACTCCGAACGGGAGTTCGTCGCAGCCAGTGAGGCGCACCATCACAGCAGCCTTGAGGCGGAGCGCGCGGCGGGCCGACGGTTGCGCCGCCGGGGACGAATCGCGATCGCCGCGGCGGCGATCGGGGTGGTGCTGGCCCTGGTCAGCTCGACGTTGTATGTGCGCGGCCGGGGTTACCAGGTGGCCGCCGAAACGGCCCGCAACGAGGCACAATCCCGGCAGCTGGCGCTGGCGGCGTCGGGGTTCCGAGAGCAGGATCGCAACCTGCAGTCGCAGATCGCGGTCGTCGCGGCTGATCTGGCCGACACCACCGAGGCCACCACCGCACTGCTGGACGCGACTTCGGTCGCCGTCCCTACCCGCTGGCTGGGCGGGGCGGACGCGCTGCTCGCGGTGAGCACCGACCGGCAGGTGGTCGTCCGCGGAGATGGTTCGGGTCGGCTCACCCGCTGGCGCTCGGATGAACTCGAGCGCAGCCCGGGCACCAGCTGGACGGCCACGGGCACTCCGATCATCGGGCTTGCGTTGGCCGGGGTGAACGGACGCACGTTGCTCGCGGTGATCACCGCCGACCAGCGGCAGCTGTGGGACATCGATGACGACCCCAGGCGCCTGGCGGTCGATCTCGGCGGCGGGGGTGCCTCCGCCGTCGCGTTCGGGCCGGACGAACAGCTGGTGTTCGGCACCGAGTCCGGCGGGGTGGAGCTCTGGGGGCTCGCTGCCAACACCGACACCTGGAAGCCGAGCGAGCAGGTCATGCTGCCCGAGACCGCCGGGCCGGACGGCCGACGGCTGCGTCCGGCGGTGACCATGGTGGCGTTGGACGCCCGGCGGAGGCTCTATGCGGGCGGTCAATCCGGACGGCTGGCCCGCTGGCGACTGGGGGTGGGTTCGCCGGCGCCGCTGGCCGAGCTGGTTTTCCCCGGCTACCACCGGCAGATCGCCAACAGCATCGCGTTCGCCCCGGACGGCGACGAACTGGCACTCGGTCTCAGCGCGAAGGCGATGCTGCGCTGGCGGCTGAGGGGCGACGAAGCCGAGGCGTTGCCCGCGGTGACCGGCTTCGCCGATTGGATCGTCGGTGTGGACTACTCGGTCGACGGCGCCCAGGTGGTCGCGGCCAGTCTTGACCAGAGCACCACTGTCTTGGACCGTGGCGGCGATCGGCTTCGCGTGCTGCCCGGACCGTCCGCCCTGTCCGGCGCAGCTTTCGTCGGCGACCGGCTGGTGACGACGAGCAAGGACGGCACCCTGCGAGTCTGGCCGGCGGACGACCCCCGCTGGCGCTTCGGCGGTTCGGAGCTCTACAACCTCAGCACCGACGCGACCGCCTCGCTCTGGCTCGCCGGTGGTACACCGTATGACGGCATCCAGCTCTGGCGGCTGCAGGCGGACGGCGGTCGTACCCGTATGCCGGTACCGGCCACCGGGCTTTCCAGCGGCGTGCAGACCGGGGCGGTGGCGGTGGGCCCGTCCGGCGACTTCCTGTTGGGTGGCACGACCGACGGTCGGCTGATCCACTGGCCGTTGGCTGCGGGCGGGGCAGGTAAGGCCGACTTCCTCGACCTGGGCATCGGCTACATCGCGTTCGTGCAGGCATCGCCAAATTCCAAGCTGGCGGTGGCGATGGGCTACCAGGGCAAGGAGTCCTCGCTGCTGTCGCTCGGTGCGGACGGTGAGCCTCGGCTGGCGGCCCAGCTGCCGGTCGACGACCCGCAGATGCTGTGGTTCAGCGCCGACTCCCGACTGCTGGCGATCGCGTTGCCCGACCGCTCCGTCCGGCTGTGGGACGTGAGCGACCCCGCCCAACCGGCGGAGGTCGGTGCGATCCGCGATCTGCCGAGCACGCCGACGTCGGTCGCGTTCGCACCGTCGAGCCAGTTGCTGGCCATCGGCACCGACCTGGGAGCGGTGAGCGTGTGGGACGTGACCCGTCCCGAGCAGCCGGTGCTGCGGCGCAGCTTCGGCGATCCGCACGCCGCTACCAATGCGGTGCTGTTCAGCCCGGACGAGCGCACGCTGGTGGCCACGGGGGGCGATCAGGTGATCCGCGGCTGGGACTTGACCGCCGAACCCGCGTCCGCCCTGCGCTTCGCCCTGACCGGTGCGTTGGCTCGCCCGTGGGATGTCCGCTTCCTGCCTGGTGACCGGCTGGCCGTCTCCGGCGGCAACGGCGCCCTCCAGGTCTGGACGCTCTCCCGGGAAGCCGCCAGCCGCAGCCTCTGCGCCGTTCGTGGCGACCCCCTGGTGCCCGACGAGTGGTCCCGCTACCTACCCGGCATCAACCTCGCCGACCCCTGCGCAGGCGTCCGCTGAGCTTCGCCACGCAATGAGCGGTGTCTCGACAAGCTCGACCAGCCGATCGGATCAAGACTGCGGAGGAACGAGCCGCCCGACCAAAACGGTCCCTGAGCAGGCTTGCGAGGAACGAGCCCACCCGACCAAAACGGTCCCTGAGGAGGCTTGCGAGGAACGAGCAAGCCCGACCAAAACGGTCCCTGAGGAGGCTTGCGAGGAACGAGCCCACCCGACCAAAACGGTCCCTGAGCAGGCTTGCGAGGAACGAGCCCGCCCGACCAAAACGGTCCCTGAGGAGGCTTGCGAGGAACGAGCAAGCCGTCACGAAGGGCCGCCG
>DAORUI010000102.1:0-11498 GCA_035433085.1 Propionicimonas sp.
TTCTGACTATTTGACCTAGTCAGAACGGGTTTCAACTGGGGTGAGTAACGGGACTCGAACCCGCGACCACCTGGACCACAACCAGGAGCTCTACCAACTGAGCTATACCCACCATGCCGTCGGCCTGCGCCCACGGAGCCCGTTCAGTTTAGCCACAAGCGCCGCGGAGTAGAAATCAGCTCCCGGTTGCGGTCGCCAAGTCGGTCGTGAGCGCCCCTTGGTGCCGTGCCGCGACCTCGCGGAGTGCGTCCGTCGACGGACCGGGGGCCGCAACGAACAGCACCTCGCGGTAGTAGCGCAGCTCCTCGATCGACTCGCAGATGTCGGCCAGCGCCCGGTGGTTCCCGTTCTTGGCCGGGGTGTTGTAGTAGGCCCGCGGGTACCAGCGCCGAGCCAGTTCCTTGATGCTGGACACGTCCACATTGCGGTAGTGGACGTGACCCTCGAGCGTCGGCATGTCGCGGGCGAGGAAGGCGCGATCCGTACCGATGGTGTTTCCGGCCAGCGGCGCCCGGCGGGGCTCCGGCACGTGCTCGCGGATGTAGGCCATCACCCGCTCCTCTGCTTCGGCCATGTCCAGGCCTGCGTCGAGCAGTGGCAGCAGACCCGAGTTGGCGTGCATGTTGCGCACGAAATCGCCCATCTGGGTCAGGGCTTCCTCGGTGGGCCTGATCACGACAGTGATGCCCTCACCCAGCACGTTGAGCTCAGAATCGGTGACCAGTGCGGCGACTTCGATCAGGGCGTCCGACTTCAGATCGAGGCCGGTCATCTCGCAGTCGATCCAAACCAAGTGTTCACTCACGCGGCACACTCTATTGCCTGCCTGATTGGCGATTCACTGGCGCATACGTCGCTAGATTGGGAAACGCCGTGAACGGCACCGAGCAGGAGGCGCAACGATGAGCGACAGGCCCGAACTGGAAGAGCAGCACCCGGGGGCCGAGGAGAACCTGCGCGAGTTCATCGACCGCCTCGTCGCACAGGGCTACACGGTCAGCAACGGCGAGACCGCCGACCCCCAGCTGATCGATCCGGGCGGACGCGCCGTGGAGACCTGGCGGGAGTCCTACCCCTATGAGGACCTGCTCGACCGCGAGACCTACGAGGAACAGAAGTACCTCCTGCAGATCGAGTTGCTGAAGCTTCAGTACTGGGGCGAGGACACCGGGCTGCGCAACATCATCGTATTCGAGGGACGCGACGCCGCAGGCAAGGGCGGCACGATCAAGCGCTTCACCGAGCACCTCAACCCCCGCGGAGCACGCGTGGTCGCACTGACCAAACCGACCACTCGCGAACTCGGACAGTGGTACTTCCAGCGCTACGTCGCGCACTTCCCGACCGAGGGCGAGATCGTCATGTTCGACCGCTCCTGGTACAACCGGGCCGGTGTCGAGCGCGTGATGGGGTTCTGCTCGGACGTCGACTACGAGGTCTTCATGAAGCAGGCGCCGGAGTTCGAGCGGATGATCGTGGACGCAGGTATTCACCTCACCAAGTTCTGGTTCTCGGTCACCCAGCGGGAACAGCGGACGCGTTTCGCGATCCGCCAGATCGATCCGGTGCGGCGCTGGAAGCTCTCGCCGATGGACCTGGAGTCGTTGGGCCGTTGGGACGACTACGGCGCAGCCAAGGAGGCGATGCTCGCCGGGACGGACACCGACCATGCCCCCTGGATCACCGTGCGGAGCAACGACAAGAAGCGCGCCCGCCTGAACGCGATGCGCTACTTCCTAAGCCAGTTCGAGTACGAGGACAAGGACCACGCGGTGGTCGGCGAGCCCGACCCGCTGATCGTGCAACGGGCCCGCGACACCATCGACGAGTAACCGCCGCAGATCCAGAGAAGGGGGAGGGGATGCCTGGGTTCTCCCTGGCCGGGTGCGCCCTCGGGGTGGCCAGCGCGGCCACCCAGATCGAGGGTGGCGAGCTCGACACCAACTGGCATCGCTGGGCCGCGTCCGGGGGAGCGCCGGACGGGTCGTCCCCGGCACGGGCGGCCGACCATTGGAACCGGGTGGGTATCGACAACGCTCTACTGGCCGAGCTGGGTGTGCGGCACTACCGGTTGGGTATCGAATGGGCGCGCGTCGAGCCGTCCCCGGGGCAATTCGATGACGCGGCGATCGAGCACTACCGCGCCGAACTAGCCGGGCTGCGCGAGGCCGGCGTCCGCCCTCTGGTGACCCTGCACCACTTCAATCTTCCCGGCTGGCTCGTGGACGCCGGCGGCTGGCTCGGCACGGACGCCACGGACAGCTTCCTGCGCTTCGTCCGCCGGATGGTCACCGCGCTGGGCGACGAGGTCGATGAGTGGATCCCGATCAATGAGCCGAACGTCTACGCCACCTACGGCTACCTGTTCGGGCTGTGGCCGCCGGGCGATCGGTCCTACCGGCGAACCATCGCGGTGCTGCAAACGCTGGCAGCCGCCCACATCGCGGCCTTCCAGCTGATCCACGAACTGCAGCCCGGGGCCCGGGTGGGCACTGCGATCCACCTGCGGGTGTTCGCGCCGGCCGATCGCAGGAACCCGATCCACCAGCTCGGCGCCAAGGCATCCGACCACCTGTTCCAGCGTGCCCCGCTGCGTGCCATGAGCACCGGACGGTTCCCGCTGCCGCTGCGGCGTCCGTCCTGGGTGCGACCGGGCCGCTACTACGACTTCCAGGGGATCAACTACTACACCCGCAGCACGGTGCGCGGCCTGGCCGACGGGGTCGCCGAGAACGTCGACGTGAACGACCTCGGTTGGGAGATCCATCCAAAGGGCCTCGCCGAGGTTTCCGGCTGGGTGCACGCTGCCTACCCCGGGCCGATCTACATCACCGAGAACGGCACCGCCGACGCAGCGGACGCCTTCCGCGCGCGGTTCCTGCACGACCACCTGGCCGTGGTCGCCGCATCCGAGCTACCCATCGAGCGCTACTACCACTGGTGTTTCACCGACAACTGGGAGTGGGCCGAGGGCGAGGTGCCACGCTTCGGCCTGGTCGAACTCGACTACGAGACCCAGGAGCGCAGCGTCCGGGAGTCCGCGCGCTTCTACGCCGACGTCATCGCCAACTCCGGTGTGACGGCGGACGCCTACGCGCACTGGGTCACCGGTCAGGAGTACCCGACCAACGCCCCGAGCGAGGACCACCCGACATGAGCCAGGACCAGAGCACAGCCCAGTCCGCCCTCGACCGCCGCAACAAATGGAGCTTCGGCGTCGGCACGGTGGGCCGCGACATGGTCTACACCCTGGTCAGCCTGTACCTGGTGTTCTTCCTCAGCGATGTGCTCTCACCGTCGCGGGAGGACTTTCTATGGGCGACCTCACTGATCCTGATCGCCAGGCTGTTCGACGCGGTCGCCGACATCGTGATGGGCGCGATCGTCGACAACACCCGCTCCCGCTGGGGCCACTACAAGCCCTGGATAGCGGGCGGCGTGGTCGCGTCCGCGGTGTTCACGGTGCTGCTGTTCGCCGACCTGAACCTGACCGGGACGGCGTTCGTGGCCGGGTTCGCGGCGATCTACCTGCTGTGGAGTCTGTCCTGGACGGCCAACGACATCCCGTACTGGTCGCTGCTGCCCGCGCTGACTCTCGATCAGAAGCAGCGTGAACGGTTCGGCTCCTTGGCCAAGATCTTCGCCACCGTCGGACTGTTCGTGGTCGTGGTGGCGGTGATCCCGGTGACGACCGCGCTCGGCGGGACGGTCGGTGAGACGCGGGCGTGGACGTACTTCGCGATCGCGGTCGTGGTGATCATGATCGCCGGCCAGGCCGTGACTTTGATCGGGGTGAAGGAGCCGCCGATCGTGGCCGAGCAGGAACGCACCAGTCTGAAGGAACTTGCCCGGGTGGTCTTCGGCAACGATCAACTGCTCTGGACGGCGATCGCGATGGTGCTGTTCATGACCGGGTACCTCACCACAACCACCTTCGGCACCTACTACTTCAAGTACGTGTACCAGGACGAGGCCATGTATTCGCCGTTCGGGGCCGTGCTGGTGGCCAGCCAACTTCTCGGCTATGCGGCGTTCCCCGCGCTTTCCAAACGGTTCTCGCGCCGATCGCTCTACACCGTCGCGACCGGCCTGATCCTGGCCGGCTACCTCGTGTTCTTCCTTGCCCCGATGCACATCGTCTGGATCGCGATCGCCGGGCTGCTGTTGTTCATCGGCGACTCGTTCATCGCCTTGCTGATGCTGGTCTTCCTCACCGACACCATCGAGTACGGCCAATGGAAGCTCGGCCGGCGAAACGGTGCGGTCACCTTCGCTCTGCAACCGTTCATCAACAAGGTGGGTGCGGCGCTGTCCACCCAGATCGTCGCGATCGCGATCGTCGTCGCCGGCGTCGACCCAGCGAACCCGGCCGATACAACCGCGTCCGGTCTGCTCACGATCAAGTTGGGCATGCTGGTTATCCCGCCGGTCCTGATCGTGATCAGCTACCTGATCTATCGGGGCAAGTACCGCATCGACGAGGCGTTCTACGCCCGGATCGTGGCCGACCTGCGCGAGCGCGGCCAACTGCACTGATGTCTCTCGCTCGGGATACGATCGAAGGTAGTTGCCCCCGTAGCTCAGTGGATAGAGCAGCGGCCTTCTAATCCGACGGTCACAGGTTCGAGTCCTGTCGGGGGCGCGTAACCGTCCGATCTCCCCTACCGGCACCTGGAGGCCTGTGTGAGCGCTGCGACCATCGACGACGGGCGCACCGCCAGGGCTCGCACGGCGACCCTTGTGGTGTTCGCCGCGAACGGGTTCGGGTTCGCCTCCTGGATGTCGCGGGTACCTGACGTGAAGCAGATGCTCGCGCTCACTCCCGGCCAGCTGGGTCTGCTCTTGCTGTCGATCTCCGCGGGCGCGTTGTGCGGCCTACCCGTGGCCGGACGCATCACCCATCGGCTGGGTGCGCAGACCGCCGTCCGGCTCGGCATGGCTTCGATGGTGCCGGGGCTCGTCCTCGCGGCGTTGGCCGTCGAACTGCGAGCGGGCATGTTCTGGGCAGTGCCGGGGCTGTTCCTGCTAGGGCTGGGCAGTGGCGTCTGGGACGTCGCCCAGAACGTGGAGGGCACGATCGTCGAGCGTTCGCTGGGTAAGGCGATCATGCCCTGGTTCCATGCGGGGTTCAGCGGTGGGACCGTTCTGGGCGCCCTGGTCGGCGCTGCCCTGACCGCCCTGCAGGTGCCGGTACTGCTGCACCTCAGCGTGGTGGGCGTGGCTACCGCGGTGACGCTCTGGTGGGGAACGCTGCGGTTCCTGCCCGCGTTCGGCGAGGACGAGGACGAGCCCGGACGGCCAGCCAGAACAGAGCGGGCGAGGTCGGCATGGACGGAACCGCGCACCCTGCTGATCGGTGTGATGGTGCTGGCCGCAGCCTTCGCCGAGGGTACTGCGAACGACTGGATGGCGGTCGCCTTCGTGGACGGGCACGGTGTCGACAACGCTTGGGGTGTCGTCGGGCTGGCGGTGTTCCTGAGTTTCATGACCGGCGGACGGCTCCTGGGCACCGGACTGCTGGACCGCTACGGCCGCGTCCCGGTACTGCGGGCGCTGTTCGCAGCCTCGATCATCGGCTGCCTGCTGGTGGTCTTCGGCAACACTCTGGTGGCCTTCGTCGGCGCGGCGATCTGGGGTGTCGGCGCAAGCCTAGGCTTCCCGGTGGGCATGTCGGCGGCCGCGGACGACCCCGAGCGGGCCGCGGTGCGGATCAGCGTGGTGGCGACCATCGGCTACACCGCGTTCCTGGCCGGACCGCCGCTGCTGGGCTTCCTCGGAGACCACTTCGGGATCCTGCGCGCGCTCCTGGCGGTGGGGACCGTCTCCGTCCTGGCCATGCTGGTGGTGCCCGCGGCCAGGCCACTCGAAGCAGGAGCCGACGGGCCGCGCTGACCGGCGCCGAACCTTGGACAATCCAGCTGGCAGGGAATATCAAGGTTGGGCTGGTGGCTGGGAACACTAACGCGATCAGGAGGCATTGATGACTCTGCAGGACTTCGAGGCGAAGACGATCACCGGGCACGACCAGCGCCTGGCCGAGTACCTGGGCAAGGTGGTGCTGGTCGTGAACACCGCGTCCAAGTGCGGCTTCACCCCGCAGTTCGATGGTCTGGAGAAGCTCTATTCCGGCCTGAGGGACGAGGGACTGGTGGTGCTCGGCTTCCCGTGCGACCAGTTCGCCAACCAGGAACTAGATAGCGATGCCGAAACGGCGGAGTTCTGCCGGCTGAACTACGGGGTCAGTTTCCCGATGTTCGCGAAGGTGGACGTGAACGGACGCGAAGCGCACCCGTTCTTCGCCTGGCTGCGCAGCGAGCAGAGCGGGGTGCTGAGCGATGCGATCAAGTGGAACTTCACCAAGTTCCTGATCAATCGCGAGGGGTTGGTGGTCCGCCGCTACGCACCCACGGTGTCCCCGGCTGCCATCGAGGCCGACATCAGGGCCCTGCTGTGACCGCGAATCCCGCCCCGGGGCGCGCCGGAGACGGCACGATAGGCACATGACTTCGACGAAGCCCACCAAACTGCCCAAGGACGTCTACGAGGCCGAACTGTTGCGGCTGCAGGCCGAACTCGTGAACATGCAGGAGTGGGTGCGCTCCACCGGCCAACGCTTGGTGCTGATCTTCGAGGGACGCGACGCGGCCGGCAAGGGCGGCGCCATCAAACGGGTGACCGAGTACCTGAACCCCCGCATCGCCCAGGTCGTCGCGCTGCCCGCCCCGACCGAACGCCAGCGCACCGAGTGGTATTTCCAGCGCTACGTGCAGCACCTGCCCGCGGCCGGGCAGATCAAGTTGTTCGACCGCTCCTGGTACAACCGCGCGGGCGTCGAGCGGGTGATGGGCTACTGCACGCCGGAGGAACATCGCCGCTTCCTGCGCCAATGCCCGATCTTCGAGCGGATGCTGATCGAGGACGGCATCATCGTTCGCAAGTACTGGTTCTCCGTCTCGGATCGCGAGCAGGAGAAGCGGTTCAAGTCGCGGCTCACCGATCCGATGCGGCAGTGGAAGCTTTCGCCCACCGACCTGGAGTCGCTGACGCGGTGGGAGGACTACTCGCGGGCCAAGGACGAGATGTTCGTGCACACCGACATTCCCGAGGCCCGCTGGAACGTCGTGGAGTCCGAGGACAAGAAGCGGGCGCGGCTGAACATGATCGCCGACCTGCTCAGTGCCATCCCCTACCAGCACGTGCAGCACACCGAGTTGAAGCTGCCCAAGCGGCCACCGTCCACCGGCTACCGCCGCACCGATCGCGCGCTGCAACTCGAGGTGCGCGACTGGGCCGAAACCCTGATCGGAAAAGAACCGGCACCGAAGTACGTCGACCCAGAGGACGAGGACTGACTCCTGGGCTCAGCCGAGCCGGCCGAAACCGGTGGCGTGCACGATCAGCTCGCCGGCCTCGTCGCAGGCGTCAAGGTCGATGCTTGCCGTGATCGACCAGTCGTGGTTCCCCTCGGGATCGGCGATGATCTGGCGAACCTGCCAGGTGCGTCCGGCCTCTTCGATGATCAACATGGCCGGACCGCGGGCGTCCGCGTCCGTGCGGATCTCGTCGTGTTCCGCGAAGTAGTCGCCGAGCGCCTCGTCCCAATCGCGGAAGCCGCGCGCGCGGTCGGGGTCGATCGCGTCGAGTTCGAGGAGGCCGTCCACATCGTCGCGGGACGCGAGCTCAACACGACGGAACATCGCGTTGCGAACCAGTACGCGGAACGCCCGCGGGTTGCCGGTGACCTGGCGCTGCGGCGGGGGAGCAGCATCCAACGGACGCGCGCCGGACAGGGTGGTGAGTTGCTCCCACTCGTCCAGAAGCGAGGAGTCCGTGAGCCTGGTCACTTCGCCCAACCACTCGATCAGATCTTCGAGCTCCTCGGTGCGGGCCGATTCGGGCACTGTCTGCCGCAGGGCACGGAACGCGTCCGACAGGTAGCGCAGCAGCAGTCCCTCGCTGCGCTGCACCCGGTAGAACGCGACATATTCGGAGAACGTCATGGCTCGTTCAAACATGTCTCGCACCACTGACTTCGGCGACACCGGGGTCTCGGCCAGCCAAGGGTGGTTGTCGAGGAAGACCTCGTACGCGTGTTCGAGCAGCTCCGCGAGCGGCTTGGGCCAGGTCACCCCGTCGAGCACCTCCAGGCGTTCGGCGTACTCGACCCCGTCGGCTTTCAGCTCGGCCACCGCTTCGCCGCGTGCCTTGAACTGCTGCTGCACTACTACAGCCCGGGGATCCTCCAGCGTGGACTCGATCACGCTCACCGCGTCCAGCGCGTAGCTGGGGGCCTCGGCATCGAGCAGCCCCAGTGCGGCCAGGGCGAACGCCGACAGCGGCTGGTTGAGCGCGAAATCGTGTTGCAGATCGACGGCGAGCTGGTGTCGGCGTCCGCCCGCGGTGGGCGCGGGCAGGCGGACGACCACACCCGCGTTGAGCAGCGACCTCCCGATCGCTACCGCGCGGCGTACCAGGGCGCGCCGAGTGCCAGCGTCGGACGTGGTGGCCGCGATCAGGGCCTGGAGTGCTTCGCCGGTGTCCTGATCGCGCTGCAGCAGGTTGAGCAGCAGCGCGTGGCTGATCCGCAGCCGGGCCACCAGCGGCTCGGGCGGGGCCGCGATCAGCTTGGTGAAGGTGTCCTCGGTGAAGTTCACGAACCCCTCGGGAGCCTTCTTCCGCTGCACCCGGCGCTGCTTCTTCGGATCGTCGCCGGCCTTGGCCAGTGCCACCGTGTTCTCGATGACGTGGTCCGGCGCTTGCGCGACCACGTATCCAACGGTGTCGAAGCCCGGACGCCCCGCGCGTCCGGCGATCTGGTGGAACTCGCGGGCACGCAGCAGTCGCTGGCGCCGGCCGTCGAACTTGGACAGGCTGGCGAACAGCACCGTGCGGATCGGCACGTTGATGCCGACCCCGAGGGTGTCGGTGCCGCAGATCACGCTCAGCAGTCCGCGTTGGGCCAGCGTCTCGACCAGGCGCCGGTAGCGGGGCAGCATGCCGGCGTGATGGACGGCGATGCCCGAGTTGAGCAGCTTGGCCAGCGTCTTTCCGAAGCCCGAGCCGAACCGGAATCCGTGCATCGCCTCGACCAGTTCGCGGCGGTGGGAGCGGTCGATGATGCCCGAACTGAGCAGGGCCTGAGCTCGCTCCACTGCCGCCGCCTGCGTGGCATGGACGATGTAGACCGGCGCCTGGGCGTCCCGGAGCAACAGTTCGACGGTCTCCTGCAAGGGCCGCAGCGACCAGGAGTAGGTCAGCGGCACCGGACGGACGGCGTCGCCGATCACACTCGTACCGCGTCCGGTGCGCGCGGAGAGGTCCTTGGCGAGTTGGGTGACATCGCCGAGCGTGGCCGACATGATCACGAACTGCGCCTGGGGAAGCTCGACCAATCCGACCTGCCAGGCCCAGCCACGGTCGCGGTCCGCGATGAAATGGAACTCGTCGATGACCACCTGCGCGATGTCGGCGCTGCGACCCTCGCGTAGGGCGATGTTGGCCAGGATCTCGGCGGTGCAGCAGACGATCGGAGCATCCGGGTTGACTGCGGCGTCGCCGGTGACCATGCCGACGCGCTCGGCTCCGAAGATGTCGCAGAGGGCGAAGAACTTCTCGCTGACCAGGGCCTTGATCGGAGCCGTGTAGTAGCTACGGCCACCGGCGGCGAGTGCCGCGAAGTGGGCGGCTGTGGCGATCAGGGTCTTGCCCGAGCCGGTGGGCGTGGTGATGATCGTGTTCGCGCCGGTGAGGATGTCGACGATCGCGTCGTCCTGGTGCGGGTACAGCGTGAGCCCGTCGGTGGCTGCCCACTCGACGAAGGCGGAGTACAGGGCGTCCGGGTCGGCGGCGCCGGTCTCGGGCATCAGGTCGGCGAGTCGCATGGCGCTGTCATCGTCCCACGCGGGGGAGTCGGGGACGAATCCCGGTGCGGCTCGCGCATTTGGAGTACCGGACGGGGTAATAGCTGGCATGGCCGCGTCGCCGGCGCAGACCTACCGTGGTGGGAACACCTCCTCAGGATGCGCAGGTCCCCTATGAGAACCACCCGTGGTCTGGTCGTAGCGTTTGAGCTGGTCCTGATGATGTCGTTCACCGTGGTGCGTCCGGCCGCGGCGGCCGTGCCCAGTTATACCGTCACCCAGGTGGCGGGCAACCTGCAGATTCCGTGGGCCGTCACCTGGATCGGTGGCCTGATGCTGTTCGACGAGCGCGAAGGCCGGCTGTGGTCCAAGCGTCCCGACGGCGCACCGCAGCGCGTGACGCTTCCGCTGCCGCCCATCTACGCCAACTCCGAAGGCGGGCTCATGGGTCTGGTGGCCGATCCCGACGCGGTCAGAAACGGCTTCTTCTACACCTGCATGTCGGTGGCGAAGGCGTCCGGCGCGGCCTCGGACGTGCAGGTCTGGAAGTGGCGGTTGACCAGCGACACCACGGCCGAGAAGGTCCGGACGCTGGTGAAAGGCATCCCGATCGGTTCGGGAAGGCACAACGGCTGCCGGCTCGTGTTCCGCTCGGCCCAGATGCTCTACATCGGTACTGGGGACGCGGCCCAGGGCACCAATCCGCAGAACCTGCATTCCTTGGGCGGCAAGGTGCTGCGGGTGCGTAGCGACGGCCATATCCCGCGTACCAACCCCTACTACGGCAGGGGCGGAAACGCCCGCTACGTCTGGAGTTACGGGCATCGCAACGTGCAGGGGCTGGCGCTACGTCCAGGCGGAAGCGAGTTGTGGTCGGTAGAGCACGGGCCGGCCCGTGACGACGAGATCAACCGGGTGGTGAAGCGCGGGAACTACGGCTGGAGCCCGACGCCCGGCTACAACGAGTCGCGTTCAATGACCGACCGAAAGCGGTTCCCGAAGGCCCGTCCGGCCTTGTGGCGCTCTGGTTCGCCGACCGTTGCCACCAGCGGGGCGACGTTCTTGCGCGGCACGCAGTGGCGCACGCTGGACGGCGTCCTGGCAGTGGCGCTGCTGAAGGGCGAAGGCATCGTGCTCTTCAGCGTGGGCGCCAAGAGCAAGCTCACCTCGCTCGGCGAGATCGCCAGCACGTACGGACGCATCCGCACGGTCGAGCAGGGCCCCGACGGAGCGCTCTACTTCACCACCTCGAACGGCTCCGCCGACGCCATCTACCGCCTGGTTCTTGGGTAGCCCCCGCTGGACCGCTGAGAGCGCGCATGCAGCAAGCCCCGCAGCGGAGCCGGCTCTCGGCTGGTCGAGCTTGTCGACACCGCGCTCAGCGGTGGATCGAGGCCCACCAACGGTCTCTGAGGAGCGTTCGTGAGGAACGATCGCACCCCTCCAGTCGGTTCCTGAGGCGCGTCCGTGAGGAACGAACAGACCCCTCCCAACGTTCCCTGAGGAGGTCGCTCTGCGACCGTCACGAAGGGCCCCCGCCACCCTCCTACCGGTCCCTGAGGAGCGTCCGTGAGGAACGAGCAGACCCCTCCCAACGTTCCCTGAGGAGGTCGCTCTGCGACCGTCACGAAGGGCCCC
>DAORUI010000103.1:0-11427 GCA_035433085.1 Propionicimonas sp.
ACTCGCGGTCGCCGTGGGCGGCCTGGTTCAGGTTCATGAAGTCCATGTCGATGGTGGCCCAGGGCAGGTCCCGGTTCACCTGGGTGTGCAGGTGCAGGAACGGCTTGCGCAGCGCGTCCATACCGCCGATCCACATCTTGGCCGGCGAGAAGGTGTGCATCCACGCGATCACGCCCACGCAGTCGTCGTCCGCATTCGCCTCGAGCATGATCCGCCGGATAGCGGTGGCGTCGGTGAGTGTCGGCTTGGCGACGACCTCAACCGGGATCTGCGGGGCCGCGGCGAGCGCGTCCGAGATCTGCCGGGACTGGTCACGAACCTGATCCAACACGTCGTCGCCGTACAGGCCCTGGCTGCCGGTGAGGAACCAGATCTGCTTGCTCATTTGGTGCTTCCTTGTCCATAGACGTTCTGGTAACGATCGAAGAGTCGGTCGATGTCGGCCTGCGCGATCGGCACCGGCTCACCCAGTTGCCGGGCGAGGTGGACTGTGCGCGCCACGTCCTCGACCATCACCGCGGCCTTCACCGCGTCGCGGGCGTCGCGGCCGATGGTGAACGGGCCGTGGTTGGCCATCAGCACAGCGCGCGACCGGCTGCTGCGCAGGGTCTCGACGATGCCGCGTCCGATCGAGTCGTCACCGATCAGCGCGAAAGGTCCGACGGGGATGTCGCCGCCGAACTCGTCGGCGATCATCGTCAGTACGCACGGGATCGGCTCGCGGCGGGCGGCCCAGGCGGTCGCGTAGTCGGAGTGGGTGTGGACGACCCCGCCGACCTCTTCCATGTTGCGGTAGACGTAGGCGTGGGCGGCAGTGTCGGATGACGGGCTGCGCGAGCCCTCCACCAGGTTGGCTTCGAAGTCGCAGACCACCATGGCCTCGGCGCTGAGCTCGTCGTAGGACACCCCGGATGGCTTGATCACGAGCAGATCGGCTCCGGGAACACGCGCCGAGACGTTGCCGGCGGTCCAGACCACGAGCCCGTTACGCGGGAGTTCTGCATGCAGAGCAGCGACTTCAACCTTCAGCGCGTCGACGACGCGGCGAAGGTTCTGAGGAACCGTGCTCACAGTTCGGCCGCCGATCCGATCGGACGGGCGGACGCCTGGAGCGCTTGCCCTGGCCGGTTCTGAGTCACGTCTGCGTGCTCCTTCTCAGTCACTGCGACACTGCGATAACAACTGGATGTTATCGGTATCACTCAGCCAAGTTGGGCAACTTGCGATAACGGTTTGGTATCGAATCGCGAGACGCTTCAGGCCGACGGACGGGTGCGATCAACGTGGCTGAGCGAGCGCAGGCCTCGCTCGAGATGCCAGCTGATGAAGGCTGCGACAAGGCCATTCGCCTGGCGGACGTTGGCCGGGGTGACTGCCCGCGTGGCCGCCCAGTCGCCCGTCAGCAGCGCCGAGAGATAGCGGACGGTCGCCGGCTCGGGATGCGCCGAACCGGGCGGACGGCAGCGGCGGCACACCATGCCGCCCAGTTGCGGAGAGAAGGCCTCGTGAGGTCCGGCGAGCCCGCAGCGGGCGCAATCCGAGAGTGACGGCGCGTACCCGGCAAGTGCCGCGGCGCGCAAGAGGTAGGCGTCCATCACCATCGCCGGTGAGCGCGCCCCGTCCGTCGTTTCGGCGGTGAGTGCGTGCAGCGCGCCCACCAACAATTGGTACTGCTGCAGCGCCGGCTCGCCGACCTCGGCGACCAGCCGGTCGGCGGTCTCGATCATCACCTGGCCGGTGGTGTAGCGCTCGTAGTCGTGCGCCAGCGGCTCGGAGTAGGCATGCAGCGTGACCGCCTGCGTGATCACGTCCAGCGTGCGCCCGGTGGCGAACTGCAGGTCGACGTGGCTGAACGGCTCCAGCCGTGCGCCGAACTTCGACGACGTGCGTCGCACTCCTCTGGCCACCGCGCGCACCTTGCCGTGCCGGCGGGAAAGCAGAGTGATGATCCGGTCGGCCTCGCCCAGTTTGTGGGTCCGAAGGACGACCGCCTCGTCACGATAGGTCGGCACCCGACCATTGTCCCTGCCCGGGCGACCCGCCCCGGTCAGGGCGGCCCCGGCGAGCCGTTGTTAGCGCACACACTCCCCTGCCATGATGGTCCCTAGGACCCTGCGCGTGCCCTTCGAACCGCGGCACGCCGCCAGTCAAGGAGGATCAACGGTGAGCAACTCCGCGCTTGAGGCAATCACAACCGGCCGCACCGCGCTCGGCATCGAGTTCGGGTCGACCCGAATCAAGGCCGTGCTGGTCGGGCCGGACAACATGCCGCTGGCGACCGGCGCACACGACTGGGAGAACCAGTTCGTCGACCGCATCTGGACATACTCCCTGGACACCGTCCGTGCCGGCCTGCAGGCCAGCTACGCGTCCCTGGCCGCGGACGTGAAGGCCCGCTACGGGATCGAACTCACGACGGTCGGCGCCGTCGGCGTGTCGGCGATGATGCACGGCTACCTCGCCTTCGACGCGTCCGGCGACCTGCTGGTGCCGTTCCGCACCTGGCGGAATACCATCACCGGCGAAGCGGCAGCGAAGCTGAGCGCAACCTTCGGGCACAACATCCCGCAGCGCTGGAGCATCGCCCACCTCTACCAGGCCATCTTGAACGGTGAGGAGCACGTCAGCCGGATCACGCACCTGACCACGCTGGCCGGCTACGTGCACTCCCAGCTCACCGGCCGGCGTGTGCTTGGCGTGGGTGACGCCAGCGGCATGTTCCCGATCGACATCAACACGGGCGACTACAACGCCACCATGCTGGGACAGTTCGATGAACTCATCGTCGACACGGGTGTGAGCTGGAAGTTGCGCGACATCCTGCCGCAGGTACTGCCGGCCGGAGTCGACGCGGGCACGCTCACCGAAGCCGGTGCGAGACTGCTCGACCCGACCGGCGCGCTGACCGCAGGAGTGCTCGTCTGCCCGCCCGAGGGCGACGCGGGCACCGGTATGGTCGCGACGAACTCGGTGGCTCGCCGCACCGGCAATGTGAGCGCTGGCACAAGCATTTTCGCGATGATCGTCCTGGAACACGAACTCGACCGGGTGCACGACGAACTCGACCTGGTGACCACTCCCGCCGGCGATCTGGTGGCGATGGTGCACTGCAACAACGGTGCCAGCGAGCTGAATGCGTGGGCCGGACTGTTCGCCGAGTTCGCGAAGCGGCTGGGGTCGGACGCCGATGCGAACGCTGTCTTCGAGGCGCTGTTCACCGCCTCGCTGGAGGGCGCGGCGGACTGCGGCGGGCTGCTCGCGTACAACTACCTCTCCGGGGAGCACATCACCGGGCTGGCCGAAGGCCGTCCGCTCTTCACCCGTACTCCCGACAGCCAGTTCTCGCTGGCGAACTTCATGCGCACGCACCTCTTCGCCGCTCTCGCAACCCTGCGCGTCGGCATGGAGGTGCTCCTGAAGACCGAGCGGGTGCAGCTGGATTCGATGTTCGCCCACGGCGGGCTGTTCAAGACCAGGGGCGTGGCCCAGCGCTACCTCGCTGCGGCGATCAACGCGCCGGTGTCGGTGGGTGATATCGCCGGTGAGGGCGGGGCTTGGGGTATCGCTCTGCTCGCGGCTTTCGCCCGCGATCGAGCGGACGGACAGCAGCTCGACGAATACCTGACCACGGCGGTGTTCGCCAACGCGGCGCTGGAATCGATCGACCCCGATCCGGCCGATGTCGCGGGCTTCGACGCCTACGTGTCGAGGTTCGTCGCCGGGCTGCCGATCGAGAAGGCCGCGGTCGAGCACAGCTGAACCCCTGCCGATGACCCCGTGGCGGCCTACGCTGGCCGCCATGGGAATCCTGAGGATCACAGTCGATGACACCGGCACCGTGGCCGCCACCTCGGCCAAGCTGCATCTGGTCGTGAAGGGGACGGCGGCCGTTCTGGGAAACGCCGCAGTGAAGCGTGCCGCCGAAGTGCGCGAACTGGTGACGGCTCTCGCCGGCGCCGGAGTGGGTGAGGACAAGGTGGACGTCACCGCTGTCCAGCTGAGTTCGTCCACGAGCCTGCTCGGACGCAACCAGCGTGCCGAGATCGCGTTGACCGTAGCGGTCGAGCCCGAGCAGTTACCGAGCGTGCTGGGCATCCTCTCGGATTCGCCCAACCTGACCTTGGAGAGTCTCGAATGGGTGTACGAGACGTTCGAGGCGAGCATCCCGTTGACCGCGCAGGCGATGGTGAAGGCCCGGCGCAAGGCGGACGCGGTGGCCACGGCCGTCGGGCTGCGGATCACCGGCATCGCCAACGCCAGCGATTCCTGGAGCATGGTGTCGCCGCGCGAGGCGATGATGGCCTATGGCGCACCGATGGACGCACGGTCGCTGAAGAGCTCACCCGGCCTGGACCTCGGCCTCGACTACAGCAGTTCCACCGAGATCAACGTCCACGTCAGTGTTGACTTCGAAATGGGCGAGTGAGTCGCGGGGCTTGTTCGGATTGCCGCGTCGGCTGAGTTCGACCGCATAGTCTTTGCAGATGAAGCGCATCGCCGATCTTCGGATCTCACCGATTTGCCTGGGCGGCAACGTCTTCGGCTGGACCGCGGACAGTGCCGCGTCCGAGCAGATCCTGGACGCCTACGTCGCCGCCGAAGGCAATTTCATCGACACCGCCGACGTGTACTCGAACTGGGTACCCGGGCATTCCGGCGGTGAATCGGAAAGCCTGATCGGTGCCTGGCTACGCAAACGAGGGCTCCGCAGCCAGGTGGTGCTGGCGACAAAGGTTGGCAAGCACCCCAGCCGGCGCGGGCTGCGTCCGGCGAACCTGAGGGTTTGTCTGGACGGATCGCGCCGCCGCCTGGGCGTCGAAACCATCGACCTGTACTACGCGCACGAGGACGACGCGCACGTGCCCATCGTGGAATGGGTGGGCGCGTTCGACTCGATGATCCGAGACGGTTCGATCCGTCACTACGGGCTGTCGAACTTCACGACCGAGAGAGTGGCTGAGGTGCTCGACGTGGCCAAGGAACATGGTCTGGCGACACCGGTAGCCGTGCAGCCGCAATACCACCTGGTGCATCGGGCCGAGGTCGAGACCGGCGGACTGGCCGCGCTCGCCATCGCGAACGGGGTCGCCCTGGTGCCCTACTACGGGCTGGCCGCCGGCTTCCTCACAGGCAAGTACCGCGCCGACGAGCCGATCCACGGCGCCCGTGCGGCCCGCGTCAAGCACTGGGCCAATGAGGCCGGGTTCGCGGTGGTGGACGCAGTGGTCGACATCGCGAACGATCTCGAGGTCGAGCCCGCCTCCGTCGCCCTCGCCTGGCTGCGTCAACAGCCGTCGGTGACCGCACCGATCGCCTCGGTGAGTTCGGTGGAGCAACTGCCTGCCGTGCTGGCAGCCGGCGAACTCAAGCTCACCCGCGCCCAGTTGAACCGACTCAACAAGGTCTCGCTCCCCTTCATCTGACCTAGACAGGCTCGGCCGGCCTTCCCCGAGCCTGTCTAGTTGCCCGAGCCTGTCGAGTTGCCCGAGCCTGTCGAGGTCTTGGTCAGCCTTCGACGGTGCTCTCGATCTGGGTAGGCGCACCGCTGTGCAACACGCTGATCTTGCGCGGCTTGGCCTCCTCGGCCACCGGGATGCGCAGGCTCAGCACTCCGTCGCTGTACTCGGCCGAGATCTTGTCCAGCGCGACCCCGTAGCCCAGGGTCAACTGCCGGGCGAAGGTGCCGGCCGGACGCTCCCGAACCAGCCACTTCGCGTCCCCGCCGGACTCGGCGCGGCGCTCGGCGCGTACGGTCAACGTGCGGTCGTCAACGTCGATGTCGATCGAGGACGGGTCGACGCCGGGAAGGTCGATGCGGGCGACGAAGACGTCTGCGTCGCGGTACAGGTCCATCGGCATGGCGGTGCTGGCTGGCGTCCGCGGGGCGTCGGAGAACCAGCGATCCAAGTCGCGGAACGGGTCGTAGTTACGTGCCATTCGAGCTCACTCCTTTGACGGAAACTTGGCACTCTCGATGCTTGAGTGCTAATCCCAGTCTGCGCCGGCACTCTGCAGTTTTCAAGCGGATTGAGTCAACTCGGCTCAACTCGTGTTCGCTCGTCGCGGACGCCGTATCGTCGGCACCTGACTAGGGTGGGTTCCGTGCCCCGACAGTTCCTGCCGCCCACTCCGCACCCATCCGGTGCGCGTCCGCCGCAGATCGATGCGAAGCTCTTGCCGCGCCACGTGGCGATCGTCATGGACGGCAACGGCCGCTGGGCGAAGGCGCGCAATCTGCCCCGCACGGAGGGCCACTCCCGCGGCGAGGCCGCCCTGTTCGACGTGATCGAGGGCGCCATCGAGCTGGGCATCAAGAACCTCTCCGCGTACGCGTTCTCCACCGAGAACTGGCGGCGCTCCCCCGACGAGGTCCGGTGGCTGATGGGATTCAACCGCGACGTCATCCACCGGCGGCGTGACCAGTTCGTCGAGATGGGCGTCCGCGTCCGCTGGGCCGGACGCACGCCGAAGCTGTGGCGCAGCGTGATCAACGAGCTGCAGGAAGCCGAGCGCATGAGCGCAGGCAACGACGTGATCACGCTGCAGTTCTGCGTCAACTACGGCGGACGGGCCGAGATTGTCGACGCGGCGCGCGCGATCGCCGAGGCGGCCAAGCGGGGGGAACTGGACCCGTCCAGGCTCACCGAGGAGCGGTTCCGTCGCTTCCTGGACGAGCCCGACATCCCCGACGTCGACTTGTTCGTGCGGTCCTCCGGAGAACAGCGGACGTCCAATTTCCTGCTGTGGCAGTCGGCCTACGCCGAACTGGTCTTCCTTGATCGCCTGTGGCCCGACTTCGACCGGCGCGACCTGTGGCGAGCGGTTGAGCTCTACGCCCAACGGGATCGCCGCTACGGCGGAGCGGTGCCCAACCAGATCACCTGAACCGGCCGCCCGGAGTCAGCCGAAGTAGAGCAGCGCCGCACCTGCGACGGTCCCGATCGCGAGCAGCACCAGCGCAGTGCCGCGACGCTTCTGAATGAGCAACTGCAGAATCAGGCCGGTCAGTGCGACCAGCGCGAGCAGGATCGCCGCTGCGTCGATCGTCGCCGTCCATAGACCGCTGACGTGCCGCCCCTTGTGCAGGTCGTTGGCCACCGCGATCAGTCCGTACCGGGTGGTCTCGATGGTGAACTCACCGGTCGCCAGCTCAAAGCTGGCGCTGCTCGTGACCCCCGGCCCGGCGTAGCTGATCCGTCCGGTGCCCGCTTCGGCACCGTAGTCAGTGATCTCGCCGCTGGCGCCCTGACTGGAGCGGAGATACTCGCTGATCGTGAGGAAGTCGGGTTGTCCGTCCAGGATCGACCCGGCCGGGAGCTCGCCCGACGCCGACACGACCAGAGGCTGCTGGCCGAAGGTCCAATCCTGATGGTTCAGGGTGACCCCGGTGAGTGCGAAGAACAGCACCAGGAGCAGGCTGATCATGCTCAGCCACGAGTGCAGGAGCCGGGTCCAGCGCTGGCCCGAGTTGCGTCGTTTCCGCGGAACCCGGTTGGGCGCCGCTCCCACCACCGGGGTCACGGTCATGCCGGGGTGTAGGCGACCGAGACGGCACTCAGTTCACCATTGGCCGCCAACTCCTGGTGCAGGGCCTTGCCGGACACCTGGAGTTCACCGGTCGCCAACGAGTACGGTCCGTGCTCCCGGGTGGCCTCCACACAGAGGGTGTAGGTGCCTGCGACGAGGGCCTTACCGTCGGCGTCCAACCCGTCCCAGGAAAGCGTGTAGGCGCCGGCCGCACGGGTCGCGCTCGAGATGGTGTCCGCCCCGCCGGATGCGCCGTACCAGCGGTGGAGTTCGGAGAGCCAGCGATCCTGACCGTTCTGCAGATGCCAGAGCGAGATCGTCCGGACCAGCGATCCGGACGCATCCTCCACCCACACCGCGATGTAGGGATTGCGCACCATTCCGCCGCCATGGCCGCGTCCGCCGGACTCACCGGACGCGGTCGCGGACGTGTCTGCGGTGTAGCTGAAGCTGATCAGGTACTCGCCATTCTCGGCGGTCGCAGCTCCCGTGCTACCCGTGGCGGTTGGGGCCGCTGAGGCCGGTACGGATGCGTCCGCCTCACCCTCGGTGGGCCTGGCAGTCGGTCGAAGCACCGCCGCGTCGTCGGTACTGCAGGCCACCAGGCCGAGAAGCGCGGCGGCGGACATGCCCTGCAGGAGAGCGCGGCGGGATACCGTCGCGAAGCGCGACTGTGAGGTCATGGTCGTCCGATCGTCGGAGTGTCGAGGCACAGTGACGGTCTCGCATGAAGCTGTGCATCAGCTGTGCGCGAGGCTGGCGGCAACCATGCATCATCGAGTCCTCGCGGCGAACGCGTCCGGCAGGCACTCAGTCGGTGCCCGCCTCCATGCCCGAACGGTTCTGGGCTTCCTCGATGTCGCTGTCGGTCGCGTTTCCGGCGGAAATGGCGGTTGCCGAGCCGGCCTCCAACTCACCCACCAGTGCCGAGACCTCGCCGCCCACCAAGCCGAGCTGGGCGTACTGCTCCAGGCGGGTGCGGGAGTCGGCGATGTCGAGGTTGCGCATGGTCAGCTGCCCGATGCGGTCGAGCGGACCGAAAGCGGCGTCCCCGACCCGTTCCATCGAGAGCCGCTCCGGGCGGTAGGACAGCGACGGTCCGGCCGTGTCGAGGATCGAGTAGTCGTCGCCGCGACGCAGGCGCAGGGTGACCGAGCCGGTGACCGCTGAGCCCACCCAGCGTTGCAGCGACTCCCGGATCATCAGCGCCTGGGGATCGAGCCAGCGGCCTTCATACATCAGCCGGCCGAGCTTGCGTCCCTCGAGCTGGTAGCTGGCAAAGGTGTCCTCGTTGTGGATTGCGGTCACCAGGCGTTCGTAGCAGATGTGAAGCAAGGCCATGCCGGGCGCCTCGTAGATGCCGCGGCTCTTGGCCTCGATGATCCGGTTCTCGATCTGGTCGCTCATCCCGAGCCCGTGGCGTCCGCCGACGGTGTTCGCTTCACGGACGAGGTCGACGGCAGTGGCGAAGGTGCGGCCGTTGATCGAAACCGGACGGCCCTGCTCGAACGCGATCGTCACATCCTCGGTCGCGATCTCCACCGCTGCGTCCCAGAACCGGACGCCCATGATCGGCTCGACGATCTCGATGCCTGTATTCAGGTTCTCCAATTCCTTGGCCTCATGGGTTGCTCCCCAGATATTCGCGTCGGTGGAGTAGGCCTTTTCCTTCGAGTCGCGGTAGGGCAGGTCTCGTTCGGCGAGCCATTGCGACATCTCGGCGCGTCCGCCCAGTTCGTGGACGAAATCCGCGTCCAGCCACGGCTTGTAGATACGCAGCTGCGGATTGGCCATCAGGCCATAGCGGTAGAACCGCTCGATGTCATTGCCCTTGTAGGTGGAGCCGTCGCCCCAGATCCAGACGTCGTCGTCACGCATCGCGCGCACCAGCATGGTGCCGGTGACCGCCCGTCCGATCGGGGTGGTGTTGAAGTAGGTCTTGCCGCCGGTGCGAATGTGGAAGGCGCCGCAAACGAGTGCGACCAGACCCTCCTCGACCATGGCAGCGGTGCAGTCGACCATACGGGAGATCTCGGCGCCGTACTCAAGTGCGCGGCCCGGGACGGAGTCGATGTCGGGCTCGTCGTACTGGCCGAGGTTGCCGGTGTAGGTACACGGCACCGCGCCCTTCTCGCGCATCCAGGCCACCGCCACGGAAGTGTCGAGGCCGCCGGAGAAGGCGAGGCCGACGCGTTCGCCGACCGGGAGTTCAGTGAGCACCTTGGACATGGGGGCGATCATATCGGTGTGAGCCGGACCCTCCGCTCCGACTCCAGCCGGCGGCGTCCGCGTCGACGAAGCATCACCGAAGCCACCAAATCGCGGCTTGGAAAGCTCGGAATGAGCGGCAACTCTCAACTTTGACAGAAGACCCGGAAATACCCTGCTGGGTAGGGTCGCGGAAAAAGCAAAGCACCGCTAACATTTGCGCAGACTTCTTCGGAAGCCGTCCCTCCCAGATACAAGTAGAGAGAACGACCATGGCCGAGGCCCCCCAGACCCCGCACCGCCGTGCCCGCGTAGCCATCCCGGCAGTAATCGCCGGTGGCGTCAGCGCCCTACTGCTCGCTTTCAGCATGACCCCCACGTTCGCGCAACTCACCGCTGCAATCGCGAACAGCACCAACAACGCCGGCACCGGAACCCTGATCATGGAGGAGAAGAACGCCGCTGGCACGGTCACCTGTCTCAGCACCGATGGCGGCAGCGTGATCACCAACTCCGCCACCTGCGCCACCATCAACAAGTACGGCGGCGATCTGGCGATGGTCTCCGGTGAGACCGTGACCACCACGATCACGATCAAGAACGTTGGCACCGCACCGGCCGCGGCGTTCTCCCTGACGCCGTCACCCTGCACCCAGTCCGGCGGAGTCACCGGCAGCGCCACTGACCTGTGCACCAAGACCACAGTCACCATCACCGGCACCGGCACCGCGGGCGCCAAGCCGGTCTACAGCGGCACCGCGCTCGCTCTGGGCACCGGCGGCGCCATCGACGTGCTCGCCAAGCTCCTCCAGGCCCAGGCCACGATCGAGCCGGGCGCTACCGTCAGCTTCACCATCGCGGTCAAGACCGGCGCCAGCACGACTGATCTGGGCAACACCTACCAGGGCCTCAAGATCAGCCAGCCGCTTTCGTGGACCTTCACCGCCTGAGCGGTGATCGCCTGAGGCAATGACAAGACGAGCTGTCTTCTGGACAGCGATCGGGACCGGGGTCGCCGCTATCGCGGTGATCCTGTTCCTGTCGTCGGGGTTCCGGCTGTTCGCGATCCTCACCCCGAGCATGGGGCAGACCGCGCCGGTCGGAACCCTGGTGGTCAGCCACTCGGCTGATTCCTACCAGACCGGCGACATCATCTCCTTCGAGCGGATCTCGAGGGTCTACACCCACCGGATCGTGGCGATCGGCCCGGACGGGATCACCACGAAGGGCGACCTCAACGGCGCCGCCGACCCATATCCGACCAAGGTCGGCAATGTGATCGGCAAAGCCGTCTTGATCGCACCCGGCTTCGGGTGGGTGCTGCGCGCGCTGCCGTGGTTGTTGCTCGGCGGGGTGGTTGTCTGGCTGCTGTCAATCATCGGACGCCGAGAGCACGTGTGGCGGTGGGTGATCCGGATCAGCGGCTGGACGCTGGTCTTCGCGCTGGCAGCAGTATGGCTTCGTCCCTGGATCAACCTCGACATGCTCGGCTTCACCCCGGCCGATACCGACGGCGGGGTGTTGATGCATGTCGTGAACACCGGGCTCTTCCCATTGGATGCGAACGGCACCCGACTACTCAGCGGGCAGGACGCCGTAGTGCACGTCACCGAGCAGAACGCAGCCGGCTACTACACGATGTCACCCGCTCCGGCACTGGACCTCTGGGAACGGATCCTCCTGCTCCTGGTC
>DAORUI010000104.1:0-11233 GCA_035433085.1 Propionicimonas sp.
CCCCACTCGATCCAGCCCTGTGACTTGCAGGTGCGGCACGGCGCGTCCGGGTTGCCCACCGAGTCGCCGTGGCAGACGAAGCACTGCAGGTCGACCTCGGCCGACGGCTCGGTGAACGGGAAGTAGTGCGGACGCATCCGCGTGGCGATGTCGTCACCGAACATCGACCTGGCCAGATGGTCGAGCGTGCCCTTCAGGTGCGCCAGGGAAATGCCCTTGTCAATGCACAATCCCTCGATCTGGTGGAACACCGGCACGTGGGTGGCGTCGAACTCGTCGGCGCGGTAGACCTTGCCCGGGCAGACCACGTAAATCGGCAGTTCACGATCGAGCATCGATCGGATCTGCACCGGCGAAGTGTGCGTCCGCATGACGACGTGCTGGTCGACCGGATCGACGAACAGGGTGTCGGTCGTCCCGCGCGCGGGGTGATCCGGCCCGATGTTCAGGGCGTCGAAGTTGAGCCACTCCCCCTCCGCCTCCGGGCCTTCGGCGATCTCCCAGCCCATGGCCGTGAACACGTCGCCCATCAGATCGATGAGTGCAGTGATCGGGTGCCGAGCTCCCTCGGGGCCGAGTTCGGTGGGCAAGGTGACGTCGACGCGCTCGGCGACCAGCGTCCGCTCCAGTTCGGCGGCACCGATCTCGGCATCACGGGACGCGAGCGCCGCGGCCACCTGCGCGCGGGCCGCGCCGAGCCGTTGCCCGGCCTCCTTGCGGTCCGGTCCGGGGATCGAGCCGATGGCGCGGTTGGCCAGGGCGAGCGGAGCCTTCTCACCGGTATGCGCGAGGCGCGCGGTCTTCAACTCCGCGGTGGTACCGGCCGCAGCGAACGCTGCCAGCGCTGTGGCGACCATCGCTTCGATTGCGGGCTGGCTGAGGTCGGCCGGCAGCTCTGGGGACATCGGTAGGGAACTCCTAGATGGAATCAGTTGGCCTAGATGGAATCAGTTGGACGCGCGCTGCGCGCTGGCGCTGGCGTACAGGCACACCGCCGCGGCGGTGGCCAGGTTCAGGCTCTCAGCCTGGCCGTAGATCGGTACGGCCACGGTGTGGTCGGCGAGCGCGAGGTGCTCGACCGGCAGGCCCCACGACTCGTTGCCCATCACCCAGGCGGTGGGCTTCTCCAGGTCGGCGTCGAGGTCGGTCAGGTCGGTGCCCGCGGCCCCGTCGGTGGCGAAGATCTGCATGCCGGCCTGGCGACAGGCCTCGATGGCCTCGGCGAGGTCGACCCCCACCACGATCGGCAGGTGGAAGATGCTGCCCACCGAGGCCCGCACGGTCTTGGGGTTGTAGACCTCGACCGAATCCGAGCTCAGGATCACCGCGTCCGCACCGAAGGCGTCCGCACACCGAATGACGGTGCCCGCGTTGCCCGGATCGCGCACCTGGGCGCAGATCACCACCAGCGAGACGTCCTTGCGGCGGTGCTTCTTCTTCGGCTTGTCGGGGTTCTTCGGCAACTTACCGACGACGGCCTTCAGCGGCACATCGATGGCATTGGCCACCGCCACCACACCCTGAGGCGTGACCGTGTCGGTCATCGTGGCCAGGTTCTGCTCGGACACCCCGTAGTAGGTGACGCCCGTTTCCTTGGCCAGATCGAGCAGGTCGGCGTTGTCGATGGCCGCGTCCCAGCGGAAATAGACCGCGTCCACCACGCCCGGAAGCCGAAGCGCCTCGCGGACCGCCTGGCGGCCCTCCACGAGGAACTTCCCGGTCTCCTTGCGCTCCTGGCGGCGTTGCAGCGCCCGAGCAGCCCGCAGGACAGCCTGCGACGGCTCAGGTAGTTCGATCGACGCAACGGTCATCAACAGCTCCTTCTCACCGAGTTGTCAGAACTTCACGGCGCTATGGCGCCGTGAAGTTCTGACAACTCGGAAGGGCGAGGGTCAGGCAACCTGGGCCGGCTGGTTCTCCTTGGCCACCTTGACCAGCGCGGCGAAGGCGACCGAGTCGTTGACGGCCAAGTCGGCCATGATCTTGCGATCCACCTCGACGCCGGCAATCTTCAGACCGTTGATGAAACGGTTGTAGGTCATGCCTTCGGCGCGGCAGGCGGCGTTGATCCGCTGGATCCACAACGAGCGGAAGTCGCCCTTGCGACGGCGACGGTCGCGGTAGGCGTAGGTGTAGGAATGCAGCAGCTGTTCCTTGGCCTTGCGGTACAGCCGGGAACGCTGGCCGCGGTAGCCGGCGGCCTGGTCCAGAACTTCACGACGCTTCTTGTGCGCGTTGACGGAACGCTTCACGCGTGCCATATCAGTTACTCCTCAGTGATTTCGATAGTGGGACGGACGTCACTTGGACTTGTAGCCGCCGAGCAGGCGACGGGCCTTCTTGGCGTCGCCGGGGGCCACGATCTTGTCGCCGTCGAGGCGCCGGGTGCGGCTGGTCGGCTTGTGCTCGTTCAGGTGCATCTTGCCGGCCTGGCGGTGCATGACCTTGCCGGTGCCAGTGACGCGGAAGCGCTTCTTGGCGCCCGAATGGGTCTTCATCTTCGGCATTGTGAGTCCTTCTCTTCTCTTCTTACAGGTCGATGTCGGGGTCCATGTTGTCTGCTGGCCCCCGCTTCTTCTTCGGTTTGGCATCGGCTGCGGCCTGGGCCGCGGCCCGGGCACGGAGTTCGATCTCCTGCTGGCGCTCGGCCTCGGCCAGAGCGGCCCGATCGGCGGCGCGAGCCGCCTTGGCCGCCTCGACCTCAACCTTGGCCTCGGTCTTCTTGCGGGTCGGCGAGAGCACCATGATCATGTTGCGGCCGTCCTGCTTGGGCGCGGACTCGATGAAACCGTCTTCGACGATGTCGTCGGCCAGCTTCTTCAGCAGGTTGAAGCCAAGTTCGGGACGGCTCTGCTCGCGACCACGGAACATGATGGTGATCTTCACCTTGTCGCCGGCCTTGAGGAAGCGGACGACGTGACCCTTCTTGGTCTCGTAGTCATGGCTGTCGATCTTGGGCCGGAGCTTCATCTCCTTGATGACCGTGTTGGTCTGGTTGCGTCGCGACTCACGAGCCTTCTGCGCAGCCTCGTACTTGAACTTGCCGTAGTCCATCAACTTCGCCACCGGCG
Organism: Propionicimonas sp.; assembly: GCA_035433085.1. GTDB lineage: Bacteria > Actinomycetota > Actinomycetes > Propionibacteriales > Propionibacteriaceae > Propionicimonas. The sequence goes on from DAORUI010000104.1 coordinate 3,072, forward strand.
GACGCGCCATCGGGGCGACCTCGACCAGGTCGAGATCGGCTTCCCGGGCAAGCCGCAGGGCGTCATCGATGCGGACGATGCCCACCTGTTCGCCGGCAGGGCCGACCAGGCGCACCTCGTTCACATGGATGCGTTCGTTGATCCGCGGTTCAGTGCTGATGTGTCCTCCAAGGATTCGGGTTCTTGACCGATCGTCCGAACCAGAAAAGGGCCTCCGCGCACGCGAAGACCCTGATTGGGCACTGCGGGAAGCAGCACCACCGGTACCGACCCGTCACCTGGGGTGAAGCGGGTGGGAGCTCAGGACTCCACTTGCACGAACTGCCGCTTGTGGGCGCAGTCGATCAGGGAGGAGCTTACCTGCATCAGGCGGACGCGGGCGAATCGGCGGCGAACAGCCAACCCCAACCCCCGTCGTCCAGCCGTACAAGGCGCCGGCTCTGGGCCAGTTGGGCGATCAGGTCGCCCTCGATCACCAACGGGTGCGGGCCGGCCAGGTCGACGAGGACAGCGTCGGCGCCAAGATCGAGTGCGTTCCCGGCGACCTCGTCGAGGCGGCAGGGCACCGGACGGGCATCCGGTCGCCAGGCGGCGAGCGCGTCCAGCCCGGTGAACACCGGCAGGCCGGTGCGGCCGTCCGGCGCGGTCAGGGTGACCGCGACCATCTCGGCGTGGTGTTCGGCCGGGGTTTCGCGCTCGGGATGCTCGGGTTCGATCCGGTCGACACCGGCCAGCCGGTCGCGGTCAGCGTCGGCCACCACGACGATGGGCAGCAGGAATCTGGTGGTGCAGAGTGCGGCGATCGCGTGCAGGTAGTCGTCCTGGCCCCGAGTTGCCGCCGCCAACAGCACGCGCACGGAGGCGTCCGCCTCACCGCGATCGCCGGCGTAGGCAGCGCTCGGCTGCACCAGACCGCTCACGAGCCCGGACGCCCTCGCCAGGCCGCCACGAGCTTTGTGAAGTCGGCCTCGGCCAAGGCGCGGTCGGTGCGCTGGATTCCGAGAAGCGGACGCTGCGCGTCGTCGTCGAGCATCACATAGGCCCACGGATCGTGCACGGTGAACCGGAAGCCGCGAACGTCCCGCCAGGGCACGTGGTGGGTACGGACGCCGTTGCGGAAGTGCAGCCCGGCATCATCGACGCGTAGATAGCTCAGCCCGATGCCCATCATCAGCGCGATCATGAACAGCACGAAGAAGGCGAGGGTGAGTACCTGCGGCAAGGTGAACAGTTCGCGGATGTTGGCCGGCATGGCCAACCACCCGACCAGTGATGAGACGACCAGCACCCCGGACAGCACCCCCGCCATCAGCAGGGCACGTCGCGGCCGGAACACCAAGGGGCTCACCTACAGCCGGCAGGCGTGGATCCGGGTGACCAGGATCGCGTCCGCGCCAGCGTCCCAGAGTGCGTCCATGATGCGTTGGGCCTCCTTGGCCGGGATCATCGCGCGCACGGCGACCCAGCCCTCCTTGGCCAGCGGGGCGACCGTCGGCGCGTCCAGCCCGGGGGTGACCCGGGTCGCGGCCTCGAGCAGTTCGCGCGGCACGTTGTAATCGACCATCAGGTAGTCGCGGGCGGTGATCACACCGCTGAGCCGGCGGACGAGCAGGTCGAGCCCTTCCGGAGCGGCCACGTCCTTGCGCTGGATCAGGATCGCCTCGGACTCCAGGATCGCGTCCCCGAACAGCTCCAGGCCGGCGCGCTTGAGCGTGGTGCCGGTCTCGACCACGTCGGCCACGACATCGGCGACGCCGAGGCGCACCGAGCTTTCCACGGCACCGTCCAGGTGGATCAGACGAGCCTGCACGCCGTGACCTTCGAGGTAGGTGGCGACCAGCCCGGAGTAGGAGGTGGCGATCCGCTTGCCGGAGAGATCGGCCACCGACATCGTGGCTCCGCCGGGAGCTGCGAACCGGAAGCGGGTACCGCCGAAGCCGAGGGCCTTGACCTCTTCGGCTTCGGCTCCGGAGTCGAGCAGCATGTCGCGTCCGGTGATGCCGAGGTCGAGAGTGCCCTCCCCCACGTACACGGCGATGTCCTTGGGCCGCAGGTAGTAGAACTCGACTCCGTTGGCGTCATCGACGAGCACCAACTCCTTGGCGTCCGCGCGTTGGCGGTAGCCCGCCTCGCGCAGCATGTTGGCAGCGCCCTCGGCCAACGAACCCTTGTTGGGGACGGCGATCTTCAGCAACCCGGTCACCGGACTCCTCACAGGTATTCGTAGACGTCTTCGAGTTCGAGCCCCAGCGAGATCATCAGTACCTGCAGGTGGTAGATCAGCTGGCTGACCTCCTCTGCGGCCTGCGCCTTGCTCTGGTACTCGGCCGCCATCCAGACTTCAGCGGCCTCCTCGACGATCTTCTTGCCGATCTCATGCACCCCGGCGTCGAGTTCGCGGACGGTGCCCGATCCGGCCGGACGGGTTGCGGCGCGCTCGCGCAGTTCCGCATAGAGGTCTTCGAAGGACTTGCTCACAAGCGCGCAGCCTACCGGCGAGCCGTGGACGCGGGCGAACGCCCCGTCCGTTCCAGTCCGCCGGCCCAGCCCGTCGCGCCGCAAACTGGACCGTTGGGTCCCGTCGCGGGACACAACTGTCCAGTTTGCGAGCGGTGGACGATGGCGAACGGCCGGGCAACAGCCAGGGGCCACCCGTTGGACTACAGCGCCACGCCCAGAAGGGCGTCCACGGCGTCCCGAACCAGGGCGGACGCGGCCGCGTCCTCGCCCGTGGCGTCGGCCCAGGCGTCGATGGCGGCCAGCGCCGCCGGGGCGTCCAGGTCGTTGCGCAGGGCTGAGCGGACGGCGGCGATGGTCGCGGCGGCGTCGGCACCCGGTTTCGCGACGGCCGTCCGCCATTTCGCCAGGCGCTGGACGGCCTCAGCAAGGGCCTCAGGGCCGTACTCCCAGTCGGCGTGGTAGTGGTTCGCCAGCAGCACCAGGCGGATCGCCATCGGGTCGGTGCCATCGGCGAGCAGCCGGCTCACGAACACGAGGTTGCCCAGCGACTTGCTCATCTTCTCGCCGTGAAGCCCGACCATGCCGGTGTGCAGGAACACCTTGGCGAACGGCTGCCCGGTTGCCACCCGCGCCTCCGCGGCGCACATCGGGTGGTGCGGGAAGGCAAGGTCGCGTCCGCCGGCCTGTACGTCGAACTCCGGCCCGAGCGCGCCGAGGGCGATCGCGGTGCACTCGATGTGCCAACCCGGACGGCCGCGTCCGAGCCACGAATCCCAGGCCGGCTCCCCTTCGCGCGCCTGACGCCAAACCAGGCAGTCGAGGCGGTGCCGCTTGCCGGGACGGTCGGGATCGCCGCCGCGTTCGGCGAAGATCTGCTCGGCTTCCAGCATCGAGAACCCGGTGCCGGTCATCAGCCCGGTGGTCTTGGTCACCGAGAAGTACCAATCCGGGTAGTCGGGGTCGGGCACCTGGTAGACGGCCTGCTCGTCGCGCAGCACGCCGATGAGGTTTGTGACCTCCTCAAGGCTCTCCACCACCCCGGTCAGTTCGACCGGCGGCAGCACGCGCAAAGCGGTCATGTCGGTTCGGAACAGTTCGATCTGCTCCTCGGCCAGGCCGACCCAGTCGACCCCAGTGGCCGCGGCACGTTCCAGCAGCGGATCGTCCACATCGGTGACGTTCTGCGCGTAGCTGACCTCAAGTCCGGCATCCAGCCAGGCACGGTGCAGCAGGTCGATCGCAACGTAGGTGGCGGCGTGCCCGAGGTGAGTGGCGTCGTAGGGCGTGATGCCGCAGGCATAGAGCCGGGCGACACCGGTCTCGGGACCGACCGGCTGGATGCGCCCGGTGAGGGTGTCGTGGGCAGTCACCCGACCGCTCCCACCTCCGGGCACTCGGGGCACTGCTACGGACTTCCAGGCACGCATGGGCGGCAGCCTACCCAGTGGCACCGGCTTTCGCGGACGCGTCGTCACCAACGGCGTGGGTAGGCTTACGGCCGCGTCCGTTCTCGCACCGGCAGGAAGGCCAGGAATGATCGAGTGGTGGCATGCGATCCTGTTGGGCATCGTCGAAGGCGTGACCGAGTTCCTGCCGGTGTCCAGCACCGGGCACCTCACGGTCGTTGAGAAGCTGCTCGGATTCAACGTCGCCGACCCGAGCGTCACCGCTTTCACCGCGATCATCCAGGTGGGGGCGATGGTCGCGTCCATCATCTACTTCTGGGCGGACATCGTCCGGTTCGCCACCGCCTGGTTCCGCGGCCTGGGCAACGCCGAGCATCGCGAGCACCCCGACTACCGGATGGGCTGGGCGATCATCGTCGGCTTCATCGCGACCGCCACCATCGCGCTGGCACTCAAGGACGTCATCGAAGGCCCGCTGCGCAGCCTCTGGGCGGTCGTCGTGGGGTTGCTGGGGTGGAGCCTCGTGATGTTCCTCGCCGATCGGTACGGCAAGGCCGTCAGGGACGAGAAGTCCATCACCTGGCGGGACGGGTTGGTGCTGGGCCTGGTGCAGAGCATCTCGCTGATCCCGGGCGTCTCCCGCTCCGGCGCGACGATCTCGGCCGGGCTGTTCCGCGGCCTCGATCGGGTGAGCGCCACCCGGATGAGCTTCTTCCTCGGCATTCCCACGCTGATCGCCTCCGGCGCCTTTCAGGCGGTCAGCGAGGCAGCCAACATCGGCGCACCCGGTGGGGTCGGCTGGGGCGCGACCGCACTCGGCACCCTGGTCTCGGGCGTGGTCGCTTACCTCTCGATAGCGTGGCTGCTCAAGTTCGTGGCCAGTAATGACTTCACCGCGTTCATCATCTATCGGGTGGCACTGGCTCTGGTGATCATGGCGCTCCTGCTCACCGGAGCTGTCTCGGCGGTATGAGAAGGCGCGCGGTCGGAGGCTCCGGGCTGGCCGTCTCCCGGCTAGGTCTCGGCACCCTGACCTGGGGCCGTGAGACCAGGCTTGAGGACGCCCGTCCGCTGCTACGGGCGTTCGTGGCTGCCGGCGGTTCGCTGGTCGACACCGCCGCCGCCTATGCCGCCGGGGACGCCGAGCGCATGGTCGGCCGCATGCTGCGCGCCGGGGACGTGGATCGCGACGACCTCGTGATCGCGACGAAGGCCGGCTTCGGCATCCGGGACGGCCAGCGGTGCGTAGACACGTCGCGGGCCGCGCTGCTCTCCGACCTGCGCGACTCCCTTCGCCGGCTCGGCACCGACCACATCGACATCTGGCAGTTGCACGCGTGGGGCCAGGCTCCGCTGGAGGAATCCCTCGCGGCGATCGACCTCGCCGTGACCGCTGGCGACGTGCGGTACGCCGGGATCAGCAACTTCGTGGGCTGGCAGACCGCCCAGGCTGCCACCTGGCAGGCGGCGTTCCCCGGTCGCGCCCCGATCACCTGCGCTCAGGTTGAGTACTCACTGCTGGCGCGCCGGGCAGAGGTGGAGGTCATCCCGGCCGTCCGGGCGTTCGGGATGGGGCTGTTCCCCTGGTCGCCGATCGGACGCGGGGTGCTCACCGGCAAGTACCGCACCGGTCTGCCCAGGGGTTCGCGGGGAGCGTCCGAGCACTTCTCGTGGTTCGTCGAGCCGTACCTGGAGCCCCGCTCGCGGTCGGTGACTGACGCGGTCGCGACCGCTGCGAACGGCCTCGACCTGACCCCTGCGCAGGTGGCGCTGCTGTGGGTGCGCGACGCGCCCGGGGTGACCGCTCCCCTGCTGGGCGCCCGGACGGACGCCCAACTGCAGCCCTACCTTGCCACCGAGGAACTCGAACTGCCGATCGAGATCGTGGCCGCTCTGGATGATGTCTCCGGTGGGCCGAACGCCATGCGCGAAGCCAAGGAGCCGACGCCACGAATCGAGCGCTGAGAAGGAGTTCTGGCATGGGCATGGCGGACGGGGACAGGTTCCATCCCGAGACCATCGGCGATTGGCACGACTGGCTGGCCGCCAACCACGATCGCGGCGATGGGGTGTGGGTGGTGCTCGGGCGTGCGGTGTCCGGCAACCCGAGGCTCGGCTACGAAGAGCTGATCCGCGAAGCCCTCTGCTGGGGCTGGGTGGACGGCCAATCCAAGCCGCTGGACGAGCTCCGTTCGATGCTCTGGTTCACCAAGCGCAAGCCGAACAGCCCATGGGCCGCGTCCAACAAGGCCCGCGTGGCCGAACTCGAACGCGCAGGACGACTGCAACCGTCCGGCATAGCCGAGATCGATCGGGCCAAAGCGAACGGCAACTGGACGATCCTGGATTCGGTCGAGGCACTGCAGGAGCCCGCCGAGCTGGCGGGCGCGCTCGATGCCGCACCCGCGGCCCGAATCGCCTGGGACGCCTTCCCAGCCAGTGTGCGCAAGATGGCGCTGGGTTCGATCGCGCTGGCCAAGCAGGACACGACCCGGGCGCGGCGGATCGCGCAGATAGTCGAGAAGGCCGCACGCGGCGAGCGTCCGGTCTAGGGCCCTGGTTCGCGCTGCTGGTCGGGCATCAGGCGCGGTCGAGGAAGTCGTCGAGAACCCGGCAGCCGAACTCGAGCGACTCGATCGGGACGCGTTCGTCCACGCCGTGGAACAGGGCGATGAAGTCGAGTTCCGGCGGCAGCCGCAGCGGTGCGAACCCGAAGCAGCGGACGCCCAGCTTCGACCAGGCCTTGGCGTCGGTGCCCCCGCTCATGATGAACGGGACGGCCACCGCGGACGGATCCTGGGTGAGAAGGCTCGCGGTCATGGCGTCGACGAGGTCACCGTCGAACGTGGTCTCCACCGCCACCTCAGAGATAGCGACTTCGTAACGCACCTTGTCCGGCAGCAGGGCGCTGATCGTGTCGTAGAACTCCTGCTCGTAGCCGGGGAGGAAACGTCCGTCCACGCCAGCGGTGGCCGACCCCGGGATGACGTTGTGCTTGTAGCCGGCGTTGAGCATCGTCGGGTTCGCGGTGTTCGACATCGTGGCGCCGACCATGCGGGCGATCGAGCCGAGGCGCGCGAGCGTGGTCTCAGCGTCATCAGCGGCCACCTCGACACCGAGAGCCTGCTCGACCGCGTCCAGGAATTGGCGCTGGGCTGGGTGTATCCGGGTGGGCCAGGAGTACTCACCGATTCGGGTGACCGCCTGGGCGAGCCGGGTGATCGCGTTGTCGTCATTGCGCATCGAGCCGTGGCCGGCTTTGCCTTCCGCGATCAGGTTGAGCCAGGCGAGGCCCTTCTCCGCGGTCTGGATGAGGTAGAGGCGCTGGTCGTTCACGTTGATCGAGAATCCGCCCACCTCACCGATGGCATCGGAGCAGTCGGCGATCAGGTCGGGGTGGGTGTTGGCCAGCCAGGTGGCGCCCAACGGTCCCCCGGCCTCCTCGTCCGCGGTGAACACGAGCCGGACGGGACGTCGCGGGGCGCGGCCGGCGCGGGTGCGCTCGCGAACCACGGACAGCAGAATCGCATCGAAGTCCTTCATGTCCACCGCGCCGCGGCCCCAGACGCACCCGTCCGCGATCTCACCGGCGAAGGGGTCGACCTTCCAGTCGGACGCGATCGCCGGCACCACGTCGGTGTGGCCGTGGATCAGCAGGGGGGCCAGCGATGTGTCGCAACCTGGGGGGGCCCAGTCAGCGACGAGCGTGGTGCGCCGCGGTTGGGACTCGTACAGTTCGGAGCTGATGCCCACCTCGTCCAGCTTGGCGGCGATGAACTCGGCCGCCTCACGTTCGCCTTTGGCTCCTGCCGGTCCGAAATTGGACGTGTCGAAGCGGATCAGGTCGCTGCAGAGTCCGGCGACTTCATCGATGGCTGTTGGGAAGGCGGTCATGGGCTCATCCTGCCATCCGGCCTTCTCGCTGGTCGCGCTTCAGCCATCGGGCCGAATCGCGCCCGACTGGAGCCGGCACGCGGCGGATCGCCGAGAACCTGAAACCCGGACGCGATCTACGCAGGCCTGAACGGGACGCAGGCTCTGCTCGTCACTTCTCGCGACCGAGATCGCTCATCCGCCGCAATCCCCGCGCGTTCCACTCGACCTCGTCGCGATTCAGCCCAGGTGGGACGATCCACGCGGCGTTTCGCAATCCGGTGTCCGGATTAGGTATAGTGCTCTGGCTGTCCGGCACCACCCGGACGGCACCCTGTCCGGGTGGCGGAATAGGTAGACGCGCTAGCTTGAGGTGCTAGTGCCCTTTATCGGGCGTGGAGGTTCAAGTCCTCTCTCGGACAC
>DAORUI010000105.1:0-5972 GCA_035433085.1 Propionicimonas sp.
GGTCCTCGAAGGTGGTGATCTCGGGAAGCGGCCAATGCTGCGCGGGCAGGTTGGCTTCAGGTAGTCCTGCTGGAGTTGGGATACCCGCTGGGGTATGGCGATCAGTCACGTAGGCCCCTTGCTGTTTGGGTTGTGGGTCTGCGAAAACACTTCGGTCCGGCCGGGCAGCCAGTGCCCGGACATCTGGCAGATGATCGATCCCGAGTGGCCTGTGCCACCTTCGCCGGTAAGCCCCCGGCCAGGATTGGAGGAACGTACGGGAATTGCTGAGTGCCTGTCAACGATTCTGGGGAAAGAGGAACGGAATTCCGTACGGATTGAACGCTAAAAGCATTCACGCTTGTGGTGCGCACATCGTGACGCGCGACTGACTATTCGGCCAGGTTTCGGAGTGCGGTTTGCGAGAGCCACGAGTTCGACGCTGAAGGTGATGCACAACGAGTTCGCCAGCCGAGTGGACGCCAGCCCGACCAGATCAGGGCGCGGACTGGCCGGGAGTCAACCGAGGAACGCAATGAGTAGTTCGTTGTACTTCTGGGGTGCCTCGAGATTGGGGTGCGCTCCGGCCCCGGCCACCTCGGCGAACTCGGCGTTCGGTAGGCGTGCCGCGAGCTGCTTGGCCGAAGCGATCAGCGGGTCGGCACTGCCCGCGATCACCAGCGTCCGGGTTGCCACCTTCTCCAGGCGTCCGTAGTCGGCGGATGCGATCACGTCCAGTGCCTTGATCAGGTCTGACTTGGTCGCGCCGCTGTCGGCCAATGCCCGATTCGGCAGCATGCGGATCACGCCCTTCTGCAGGGCCAGGGCCACGCGTCCCGGTGCGGCCATGGCGCCGGAAAGCACCAATCCGGCCACCCGCTCTGGTTCGGTCGCGGCGACCTGGAGCGCGACCATCGCACCCAGTTGGTGCCCCACCAGGATCGCGTTCTCGATGCCGTAGGCGTCGAGCGATCCAACCAGCTGCGCGGCTGCCCCGGTCAGCGAGAGCTCGGCCGGCCGACCCGGACGCAACCCGGCCAGCCAAGGAGCCATCACCTGAGTCTCTGGTTCCTGGGCCTGTCCAAGGGCGATTGCCTCCACCTGTGCTTGCCACATCTGCGGAGTGAGTCCCGCGGCGTGCAGCAGCACGACGGCGGTGGGTCGCCCGGGTTCGGCCATCAGGATTGCTCGATCCTGGCGACAGCGAAGCCCAGCCCGAGCTCGTCGTCGGCGAACCAACCGGCTTGGGCCGGTTCGCCCGCGGTGAGCTCGACGACCTCGGTGGCGAGCACCTCCGTCCCGATCAGTGCGGCGTGGGTGCGCACGGCGTCCGCGGTCGCCTGATCGGTGGCGTGCCAGGTGAGCCGGATGCGATCCGAGACCTCGAAGCCGGAGGCCTTTCGCGCCTCCTGCACCCCACGGATGACCTCGCGCGCCAACCCTGCGCGCAGCAGTTCGGGGGTGAGTTCGAGATCGAGGGCAACGGTTTCACCCTGCTCGTTGACCACCGACCAGCCCTCGCGTGGACGCTCCGAGACGATCACCTCTTCGGGGGTCACCTCTACGGCACCCAGGTCGGCGACCAGCACCTCCGCGCGTCCGTGGGTGGCCAGGTCGGCCGAGAGCACGGACGCGTCCGCGGACGCGATCGCCGACGCCACCAGCGGGGTCTGCTTGCCGAAACGCTTGCCCAGGTTGCGGAAGTTGCCCTTGGCCGAGTAGTCGACCAGATCGCCTGCGGACGCGAACGACTCCACCCGTTCGACGTTCAGCTCGGCCATGACCTCGGCGCGCAGTTCGGCGTCCAGGAGCCCGAACGCACCGGACGGGATGAGTGCGCGACTCAGCGGCTGGCGGGTCTTCACCTTCGCCTCGGCGCGGGCCGAGCGGCCGAGTTCGACGATCCGACGGGTGACACCCATCGCCTCGTCGAGCCTCGGGTTGATCGCGGCTGCGTCCACTTCGGGCCAGGTCGCGAGATGCACCGACGCCGGCGCGGACGCGTCCGTGGCGACGAAGAGGTCCTGCCACACCCGCTCGGTGATGAACGGCACCATCGGGGCCATCAGTCGGGTGACCACGTTGAGCGTGTCGTGCAGGGTTTGCAGCGCGCCCGGTTGGCCGTCCCAGAAGCGCCGGCGCGAGCGCCGCACGTACCAGTTGGACAGGTCGTCGACGAAGGTCGCCAGCAAGCTGCCGGCCCGCTGGGTGTCGAAGTCCTCCAGTGCCTCGGTCACCTGCTTGACCAGTGTGTTGCGCGCGCTGACCAGCCAGCGGTCGAGCACGTGCTCTGAGATAACGGTCCCTGAGGAGCTTCGCGAGCCTACGAGCGAAGCGTCACGAAGGGTCGGGTCGGTGTGCGCGGACAGCCCAACGTGGCGGCCGGCTCGTTCCTCACCGGTCTCCTCAGGGACCGTTGAGGCCGGGGACCAGTCGTTGGCCCGGGCATACAGGCTCTGGAATGCGACGGTGTTCGAGTAGGTCATCAACACCTTGCGGACCGTCTCCTGGATCGTCCCGTAGCCGACTCGGCGAGACGCCCAGGGGGAGCCGCCGGCGGCCATGAACCAGCGGACGGCGTCCGCTCCGTGGGTGTCCATCAGCGGGATCGGTTCGAGGATGTTGCCCAGATGCTTGCTCATCTTGCGGCCGTCCTCGGCCAGGATGTGGCCCAGGCAGAGCACGTTCTTGTACGAGGACTGGTCGAAGACCAGCGTGCCGACGGCCATCAGCGAGTAGAACCACCCCCGGGTCTGGTCGATCGCCTCACAGATGTAGTCGGCCGGGTAGGCCTTGGCGAAGGCCTCTTTCGAGCCTTCGGCATAGGGGTAGCCCCACTGGCCGAACGGCATCGAGCCGGAGTCGAACCAGGCATCGATCACCTCGGGCACGCGGTGCGCAACCTGCGCACAGTTCGGGCAGGCGAAAGTGATGTCATCGACGAACGGACGGTGCGGGTCGAGCCCGGCGAGGTCGCGTCCGGTCAGTTCGGACAGCTCCGCGCGCGAACCGATGCACGTCTGGTGACCGGCCGGGCAGCGCCAGATCGGCAGCGGCGTGCCCCAATAGCGAGACCGCGATAGTGCCCAGTCGATGTTGTTGTTCAGCCAGTCGCCGTAGCGGCCCCATTTGATGTGCTCGGGGTACCAGTTGGTGCCGGCGTTCTCGCGCAGCAGGGCGTCCTTGATCTGGGTGGTGCGGATGTACCAGGACGGCTGCGCGTAGTAGAGCAGCGTCGTGTGGCAGCGCCAGCAATGCGGGTAGGAGTGTTCGTAGTCCAGCACCCTGAACATCAGGCCGCGCTTGGTCAGGTCTTCGACCAGGAGCTTGTCGGCCGACTTGAAGAATTTGCCCCCGACCAGGTCGAGATGCTCGTCGAAGGTGCCGTCGGGACGGATCGGGTTCACCATCGGCAGGCCGTAGCTGCGGCAGACAGCCATGTCGTCCTCGCCGAAAGCGGGCGCCTGGTGGACGAGTCCGGTGCCGTCCTCGGTGGTCACATAGTCGGCGAGCACGACGTAGTGGGTACCGCCGACCACGTCCGGGAACTCAACCAGGTCGAAGGGACGCTCGTACTTCCACAGCTCGAGTTCGCGTCCGGTGAAGGTCTGGCCGAGCTGCCAGCCCTCGCCGAGCACCTTCTCAGCCAGCGGCTCGGCGATCAGCAGGGCTTCGTCAGGCTCAGTCGGCGTGGCGGGAACTCGGGTAGCCACCACGTAGGTGACATCGGGATGCACCGCGACCGCGGTATTGCTGACGAGCGTCCACGGTGTGGTCGTCCAGACCAGCAGGGACGCCTTCTGAGCCAGCGGCCCCGACAGCAGCGGGAAGCGGACGTAGACGCTCGGATCGGTGACGTCCTCGTAGCCCTGGGCGAGCTCGTGGTCGCTCAGCGTGGTGCCGCAGCGAGGGCAGTACGGGGCGACGCGGTAGTCCTCGACCAGCAGTCCCTTCGAGTGGATCTGCTTCAGCGCCCACCAGACGGATTCGACGTAAGCCGAGTCCATCGTCCAGTAGGCCTCGTCGAGGTTCACCCAGTAGCCCATGCGGGTGGTGAGTTCGGCGAACGCGTCCACGTGCCGCGAGACCGACTCGCGGCATTTCGCGTTGAACGCCTCCACGCCGAAGGCCTCGATGTCGGGCTTGCCGTTGAAGCCGAGTTCCTTCTCGACCGCCAGTTCGACGGGGAGGCCATGGCAGTCCCAGCCGGCCTTGCGCTCGACGTGGTAACCCTGCATGGTCTTGAAGCGCGGAAAGACGTCCTTGAAGACGCGGGCCTCGATGTGGTGCGTGCCCGGCATGCCGTTGGCGGTCGGCGGGCCCTCGAAGAAGGTCCAGGGACGGCCGCTCTCGGTGCGCTTCAGGCTGGCGTTGAACGTGTCCTGCTTCGCCCAGAGGTCGAGGATCTCGCGTTCCATCGCCGGCAGGTCGAGCATCGCCGGCACTGGGCGATACAGCGGTTGGGTGGCGTCTTGAGTCATCGGGTCGGTCCTTCGTCTGCGTGCTCGGACGAAGGGACGAGAGCGCCTTGCGGCGGGCCCGCGGTACCACCCTTCTTGGGCCGAGTAGGCCCCACTCAAGGTTCGCCGCGGCCGGTTCTAGTAGGAGATCCGCTTGGACGAGCTGCGCAAGTCGTCATCGCGGTTCTCTGTTCTTCCGGCAACTCCGGGGTGATGGCCCCATCAATGCCGTGCGGACTCGCCCAGTCTAGCCGCACCGCCCCCGCAACCCCGAGTTGTCAGAATCTCACGGCGCCATAGCGCCGTGAGATTCTGACAACTCGGCTCAGATGTGGGGGTCTTCGCCCTCGGGTGGCGTCGGCGGTTGGGGAGTGGGCGGTGGCGTCCACTCGTTCTCGTTGGGCTGGGTGCCGAGCATCGCCGCACGGCGAGCGACGTAGTCGTCGATCTCGATCTCGCCGTTGGCCAAGCGCTCGTCCAGGATCTGCAGTGCGGGCGGCATCGGCGGACGGTGGTGGTGGCCGGCGAAGCCCTTCGGCCCGCCAGGGCCTCCACGGCCCTTGGCGCGCTTGATCAGGAACAGGATGAGAAGGGCGAGCAGGCCCAGCAGCGTCAGCGTGCCGAGGAAGCCGAAGATGCCCGCGATCATCGAGCCCATGCCGTGTCCGGGGTAGGGACGCATTTGAACCTCCTTCATGGTTCAACGGCGCCCCGTCGGCGCCGGTCTGCGTTCCATAGTTGCTCGGGTTCCTGTGGTGGGCCTATGAAAACACCCCCGTTTCCCTCGAACCGGCGAGTTTTAAACCTCCGTTCAGGGCAGTCAGTTCCGGTCTGCGCTCGGGTCGACGGTGCAGGACGCAGCCGCAACCACCGGCTCGGTGGCGAACACCAACCGGCGATGACGCTCGGGTAGTTGCGTCCACTGCCAGCGGCGCTCAGAGCCGGCGTTGTACTGCTCTTCGCAGGGAGCGCTGTTCAGGGTGAGGGCTTCGACGGCGTAGTCGGCGGCCTTGATGGCGAGATTCTGGTCATCCACGCTCGCGGCCGCGTTTCCGGCACCGCGGACGCAGATCGCTGCCGCGTGATAGCCGTCGTCCTGCAGATCGCGGGCGGAGAGGTGGGCGGCGTAGGCCGCGTCGCGGCTCGCGTCCGCTGCCCCGGTGCCGTCGGACCACGTGCGAGCGGCGGCGATGGCTGCGGACGCGGCACCGGCCGCCGTGTCTGCCAGACCACTGAACTGCAACAGCGCGTGCTCCGCGCAGGCAGCGGCCCAGGCGGTCAGGATCGGGTCGCCGGTCGTGGGGAGACCCTTCGTCAAGCTCAGGGATCGGTCCATGGGGGTCAGGGATCGGTCCGCTGGGGTCAGGGTTCGGTCCATTGGGGTCAGGGATCGGTCCGCTGGGGTCAGGGATCGCTCGGTCACGCTGGTGGCTTCGTCATGCTCAGTGTTCGGTTGGTCGGTCCAGCGGCCCTTCGTCAGGCTCAGGGGTCGTTCCGTGAGGCTCAGGGGTCGTTCCGTGAGGCTCAGGGGTC
>DAORUI010000105.1:6072-11147 GCA_035433085.1 Propionicimonas sp.
TCGTTCGGAGGGCCGGCTCCGTCCTTGTCCGCGCGATTAGGACGGTCTCGATCGCCAGGGCGAGTCCGTCGTCGGCGTTGCTCGCCGTTACCCAGTCGGCGACCGCCTGTGCTTCAGGCACGGCGTTTCCCATGGCCACGCCCACGCCGGCCCATGTGAGAAGTTCGATGTCGTTCTTGGCATCGCCGGCGGCAAGCACCTCGCTGGCGTCCACATCGAGCATTCGGCATAGCTGCGCGACGCCGCTGGCCTTGGTGACGCCCGCGCCGGCAATCTCCAGGAACGGCGCTCCCGAGGTGGTGGCGTGGAACCCGTCCAACCCCGACTCGGCGAGCACGACGAGTAGTTCGTCGGCGTTCAACGTGGGGTGCCGGACGGTCAGTTTGAGCGTTGGTTCGCTGAGTACGTCGGCCAGCGGTTCGGTGTCGATGCGCCACCAACGATGGACGCGTTCCACCTCGGCGAGCAGGTCGAGATAGCCCGGTTCGGCCGCATGCCGGGCGCCGAAATCACGCACTGCCGAGAAGCGGACGTCCGGCAGCCGGGCCCTGAGGTACGTCACGATGGCGGTCGCCGCAGCCGGGGCGAGCAGATCCTGGAAAAGCACCCGGTCTTCGAACAGGTCGAAGCCGATCGCGCCGTTGCTGGCGACCACGTGGCGGACGCCGCTGTCGGCGATCTCGTCGGGAAGCTGCTGCGCCTGCCGTCCGGTGGCCGCGATCACCGCGATGCCCGCTGCCTTGGCCGCCTGGACCGCGCCGATGGTCCGTCCGCTGATGGTCTTGTCGTCCCGGAGAAAGGTGCCGTCCAAGTCACTGGCGATCAGCCGAACGAACGAGTGTCGAGGACTCACTGCGCTGGGCTCTCCTGGTTGAGCCGGCGGCGTCCGGAGAAGGCCCGGCCGAGCGTCACCTCATCGGCGTACTCCAGGTCTCCGCCCACCGGTAGTCCGCTGGCGAGCCGGGAGACCGTCACGCCGGTGCCGTTGAGGAGGCGCGCGATGAAGGTGGCCGTCGCTTCACCCTCGAGGTTCGGGTCGGTGGCCAGGATCACCTCGGTGACCGTGTCGTCCTGTAGCCGGGTGAGCAGTTCGCGGATATGCAGGTCGGCCGGACCGACGTTGTCGATCGGGCTGATCGCACCCCCGAGCACGTGGTAGAGACCGCGGAACTCGTGCGTCCGCTCGATCGCCATCACGTCCTTGGACTCTTCGACCACGCAGATCGACGTTCGATCACGACGCGGATCACGGCAAACCCGGCAACGCTCCTCCTGCGAGATGTTGAAGCAGATCTCGCAGAAACGAACCTTTTCGGTGACCTCGCGCAGAGTGTGCGCCAGCCGTTCGACATCGGCCTTGTCGGTCTGCAGGATGTGGAACGCGATGCGCTGGGCACCCTTCGGCCCGACGCCGGGCAGTCGGCCCAGTTCGTCGATCAGGTCCTGGATCGGGCCTTCGTACACAGTGGTTCCCTATTCTGCGGTGGTCTCGACAGGCTCGACCAGCCGGACTTGACTCGACCTGGCGAGGCGTGGACTCGACCTGGCCGGCGTCTGACTCGACCAGCCGGAGTTGATGGGTTACAGGCCGAGCTCGGGCATGGGCGGCATGGCCGCCTGTGCCAGGGCCATGGCCTGGTGGTTGGCGTCGCGGACGGCTGCGACGATCAGGTCGGCGAGGGTTTCGGTGTCCTCGGGGTCGCAGGCTTCGGGCTTGATCACCAGTCCGACCAGCTCGCCGGTGCCGGTGAGGGTGGCCTCGACGAGGTCACCGCCCGCCGAGCCGGTGACGAGGCGGTTGGCCAGCTCTGCCTGGGCGGCCTCGAGCTGGTCCTGCATTGCCTGGGCCTGGGAGAGCAGGCCCTCCAGGTCGAACCCACTTGGGTCGAACATTGCTTCTCCTTGTCAAAGAGGGTGCGGCCACGCTGGTCGCACCCGGAGGTTGGGTCAGTTGTCTTCCTCGGCCAGTAGTTCAGCGCCGAGGTGCTTCATCAGGAGATCCTCGGACGAGGTAGTGCTGGTCTCGTCGATCACCTCGTCGTCGCGGCTGGGCTCCGGTTCGGGCTGCTCGGCGGTGGCCGCTTCGACCTTGCGGGTCGGACGCAGATTCGCCCGCGCGGCTTCGGCTGCGGCCGAACGCTGCGGACTGGCCGGCGAGGTCAGAGCCGCATCCGGCGTCGGGGCCTGGCTGCGAGCCGGCACGTTTGCTGCTGGCTGCCCCACCTGGCCGTCCGCAGTGGAGTCGATGATCGGGTTGATGTGCAGCGCGGCGCCGAGCACCTCGAGAATCGCCTCGCGCAGCACGTCCGCGTTGCCGCCCCTGGCGAAGCCTTCGCGCACCCCACCGTTGCTGAGCCCAAGGGTGAGGACGCCTTCGCGCACCTCGACCACCTGCGCGTTCTGGCTGAGCAGGATCCAGGTGAACCGTCGCCGGTTCTTCACGTTGTCGAGGATCTGCGGCCAGAATCTGCGCACGTCCGTGGTGCCGATGCCGCCGGTTTCGGTGACTTCGTCGCCAACGGTAGGCGCAGGAGTCTCTGCAGGCTCGTCGGGGATGTCCCCAACCAGGGATGTGGTGTCGGCCGCCCTTCGTGACGGTCGCAGAGCGACCTCCTCAGGGACCGTTTGGGGGGTTGCTGGCTGTGCGATCTCCTCAGGGGCCGTTTGGGGGGTGGGCCGCTGACCGGCTTCCTCAGGGACCGTTTGGGGGGTATCCCCAGTATCGGTCCCTGAGGAGGCTCGTGAGCTTGCGAGCGAGACGTCACGAAGGGCCGCCGCCTCGGACGTGTCGGTTGCCGGCTTGGCGATCGGGGTGGCTGCGATCTCGGATGCGTCGGCCGCCCTTCGTGACGGTCGCAGAGCGACCTCCTCAGGGACCGTTTGTGGGGTTGCTCGCTGTGCAACTTTCTCAGGGACCGTTTGGGGAGCGGGCCGTTGTGCGGCCTTCTCAGGGATCGGTCGGGGATCTGGCCGTGAGGCACGAGGTGTCGCCGTGTCCGACGGTTGGTCGGGGGCGCCCATGCTCAGGCGACGCTCCAGGCGATCCAGGCGGGCGTGGACTCCGCGCCCGCCTGCGTCGGCTCCAGGGAGCAGGACGCGGGCGCACATCAGTTCGAGGTGCAGGCGCGGGGCGGTGGTGCCGCGCATCTCGGTGAGGCCGACGGCGATGACCTCGGCGGCGCGGGTGAGTTCGCCCGCGCCCATGGCGTTCGCCTGCACGAGCAGGCGCTCGGCCTGGTCGCCGGAGACGTCCACCAGGCCGCTGCTCAGGGCTTCGGGGACGGCCGCGACGATGATCAGGTCGCGCAGCCGGCGCAGCAGGTCTTCGGCGAAGCGGCGTGGATCCTGCCCGACCTCGATCACCTTGTCGACGGCGGCGAACACACCGCGGGAGTCGCCGGCCGCGAACGCGTCCACGATCTCGTCCAGAAGCGCGTCCGGGGTGTAGCCGAGCAGTGCGGTGGCCTGACGGTAGCTGACGCCGGCCTCGCCGGCGCCGCCGAGCAACTGGTCGAGTACCGACAGCGAGTCACGCACCGACCCCGCTCCGGCCCTCACGACCAGCGGCAGCACCGCCGACTCCACTGCGATGCCTTCGGCTTCGCAAAGAGTCGCCAGGTAGGCCGAAAGGGTCTTCGGTGGCACCAACCGGAAGGGGTAGTGGTGCGTCCGCGAACGGATGGTGCCGATGACCTTCTCGGGCTCGGTGGTGGCGAAAATGAACTTCACGTGGGGCGGCGGCTCCTCGACCACCTTCAGCAGGGCGTTGAAGCCTGCGTTGGTGACCATGTGGGCCTCGTCGATGATGTAGATCTTGTAGCGGCTGTGCACCGGTGCGAAGAAGGCCCGTTCGCGCAGGTCGCGCGCCTCGTCCACCCCGCCGTGGGACGCGGCGTCGATCTCGATCACGTCGATGCTGCCCGAGCCCCCGCGGGCGAGGTCGCGACAGGAGCGGCACTTGCCACAGGGCACCGGCGTCGGACCGGACTCACAGTTGAGCGCCCGGGCGAGGATGCGTGCGCTGGTGGTCTTGCCGCAACCGCGCGGACCGGAGAACAGGTAGGCGTGGTTCACGCGGTTGTTCACCAGCGCCCGTTGCAGGGGTTCGGTGACGTGCTCCTGGCCGATGACGTCGCCGAAGGTGTCGGGACGGTAGCGCCGGTAGAGCGCGAGCGGGGTCTCCGGACGCGACACCGTCCCGCTGGGCTGGCGCAACGCGTCCACGACCTCCATCAGGGAAGCGGTGACCTCTTCCTCCGAACGGCGGTGCGGGCCAACCTCGACCGCCTGGGCATCGACGGCGTCGAGCGGCGGGTCTTCGACCGGGGGTTCGGCGGACCCGGATTCCAGGGGTTCGTCGACCGCAGATTCGTCTGGACCGCCGAACAGGTCGGGACCGTCCTGCTCGAAGAGATCCAGCGGCTCCTCTTCGAAGAGGTCATCGTCGCGCTCGTCCACGGGTTGAACCTTACGGGGTGCCAGTGACAGAACTCTGCCGGCCGGAATTGCAGCGGGCCCGGAAGACCAAGCTGCCCAGGAAAATGAAGCGGCCCCCGCGCACCCGGAAGAGCTCACTTACCCTTGCTGTCTTCCGACCCTGGGGGAGTTGGGCGAGGTACCGCCGCGCGGGGAACCACGGGCAAGACTACCCGCCCGCGAGCCGAAGTGGCGAGCCGGCGACGGTTCAGCCGAGGAACACTTGCGAGCACAGCATCTGCCGGCCGTTGCTGTCGTCAAGCACGCAGCCCACCCCGAGCTCGGTGAGTTGAGGGCTGAGCAGGTTGTTCGCGTGCCCGGCGGAGCCGAGCCAGGCGTTGACGACCTCCGCGGGCGTTGCGGCAGCGCGGCTGAGGTTCTCGGCGGCCAGACCGGACGGGGGCGCGCAGGCGCTGATCACGGGTTTGAGTGACGCGTGCTCAAGGGGATCACCGACGAGTGCCTCGGCGCGTCCGATGGCCTGTTCAGCCGCGCAGGCCGAAGGTGTGAGGTCGGCCAGATCACGTTCGGCTCGTACCCGGTTGGTCTCGGTGAGGATGGCGTCCGCATAGGCCGACGGCTCGAGGACCGCGGACGCG
>DAORUI010000106.1:0-11146 GCA_035433085.1 Propionicimonas sp.
TAGCGGACGCGACCCGGCGCCCCGGCTTCGGCAGCGTCGGCGACCAGCCTTCCGGTCACTCCGGGCAGCGGGTCCTCGCGGGACGGGTAGATACCCAGGACCAGAATCTCGTCGGCGAGGATGAGCGCGCTGCCGAACTCGTCGGCGAAGTCGCGGGTACGGGTGAACAGGTGCGGCTGGAAGCAGGCCACGAGGCGTCCACCGGCCGCCAGTCCGCGCGCGGCCGTGAGCGTGGCCGCCACCTCCGTCGGGTGGTGGGCGTAGTCGTCGAACACCCGGACGCCGCCAGCCTCTCCGACCGGCTGGAAGCGTCGCAGCGTCCCGGTGAACCGCGACGCGGCCTCGCGCAGCAGCGGACCCGAGCACCCGATCGCCAGGCCGGCGGCATAGGCGGCGGCGGCGTTGCGCAGGTTGTACTCCCCCGGCACCGCCAGCACCAGTGGTCCGGTGTCGTCGGCAGCGGTGAGGATCGCGCGTGCCCCGGCGACCGGGTACTCGACTGCGCTGATGCGCACGTCGGCGTCCGCGGCCGCGCCGAAGGTGATCACGCGCTTGCCGGCCGCGTGCAGTGCGGGTAGCAGCGCCCTGGCGCCGGGATCGTCCGCGCTGGTCACAACCGTCTGCACGGTCTCCGCGGTCGCCATCTCGACGAAGCCCGCTGCGTAGCGCTCCGGCGTGCCCCAGTTGTCGAGGTGGTCGGCTTCGATGTTGGTGATCACCACCACCTGGGCCGGGTACTGCCGGAAGGAACCGTCGCTCTCGTCGGCCTCGACCACGAATGCGTCCCCGGTGCCGAGGTGATCGGCGCGGCCGGTGGCCGACAGCGGGGAGCCGACCACATAGCTCGGGTCGGCGCCAGCGCCGGCCAGCAGGACCGCGGTCATCGCCGAGGTGGTGGTCTTGCCGTGGGTGCCGGTGACCGCGATTCCGGTACGACCGAGCATCAGGGCGGCCAGTCCGGCGCTGCGATGCCAGACCCGCAGCCCGCGACGGCGGGCCTCGGCCAGTTCAGGGTTGGTCTCGCGCACAGCGGACGAGACGATGACCGTCGACGCGTCCCCGAGTTGGGCGGGATCGTGGCCCACGAAAGTGCGGACGCCGAGTTCGCCAAGTTGGGCCAGCACCGGCGAGTCGGCTTGGTCGCTACCGCTGACGGTCACCCCCAACTGGGCGTACATCGCCGCGATCGGACTCATGCCCGCTCCCCCGATGGCGATGAAATGCACCGCTCCGAGTTCGCTGACCGGCAGTAGGTCGACGGGTTCGATCAGAGCCATGGGTTCAGTCTCCACGCCGGGCCACGGCGAGCACCAACCGGGCCAGCTTCGCGGACGCGTCCGCTGGTACCAGGCTGCGGCACCTGTTCGACATCCGGGCCAGGCTTTGCGGGTCGGTCAGCAGTGCGGTGACCTCGCTGACCAGCCGGCCGGCGCTCAGGTCGGCGTCGGCCACCAGCCGGCCGGCGTCCGCCGCGATCAGGAAGCCGGCGTTTCGGGCCTGTTCGCCGTTGCCGTGCGGCAGCGGGACGAAGATCGTGACCAACCCGGTCATCGCCGTCTCCATCACCGTGCCCGCACCGGCCCGGCCCAGCATCAGGTCGGCGGCAGCGTAGGCGTCGCCCATTTCGTCCACGTAGCCCACCGGACGGTACTGCGCACCAGTGGCCGCGTCGGTCATGGGAACGTCGGCCTCGGTGAGGTTCGCCGCGCCGAGCACGTGCAGGATCGAGATCCCGGCGGTCAGCAGCGTTTCGCGTGCGGCGAGGGTCGCCTGGTTCAGGCTCCGTGCCCCCTGCGAGCCGCCGCTGACCAGCAGGACGGGACCGTCGGCCGGCAGACCGAACACCTCCCGCGCAGCCGGACGCCGCGCGTCCCGATCGAGGCTTGCGATGGCTTCGCGCACCGGCAACCCGAAGTGCTGGGCGTGCGGCAGTTTCGTCTCAGCGAACGTGGTGACCACATGCGGGGTGAAGCGGGCAGCGATGCGGTTGGCCAGGCCCGGTACGAAGTTGCCCTCGTGCAACACGAGCGGCACATTCGCCTGCCGCGCGGCCAGGTACACCGGCAGCGAGACGTAACCGCCGAAACCGACAGCCACCTGGGCCGAGTGCGCGTCCAGGATCGCCCGCGCCTCGCGGACGGCCTGACGCAGCCGTCCGGGCACAGCCAGAAGCTCGGGGGTGAGCCGTCGCGGCAGCGGCACCGGCGGGATCAGCTCCAGGCGCAGGCCGGCCTCGGGGATCACCCTCGATTCCAGGCCCTTCGGCGTGCCCACGCAGACGATGTCGACCTCGGTCTGTTCGGCCAGTTGCTGGGCGGTGGCGATCAGCGGCGACGTGTGGCCGGCGGTTCCCCCGCCGGCGAGCACCACGCGGACCGCGCTCACGGGCGTCCCGCTGCGGTGGTCACCAGCGCCTGGTCCTTGCGGCGGCGACGACGCCTGGCGAACGCCCGGTACTCCGGCTCCTGCCGGGCGCAGGCCAGCAGCACGCCGAGCGCCATCAGGTTCGCCATCAGGGCGGAACCACCGTAGGAGAGCAGCGGTAGGGGCACACCGATCACCGGCACCATGCGCAGCACGACCGCAATGTTCAGCAGGGCCTGAATCATGAACCAGCTGGTGATGCCTGCCGCCGCGTACCGGCAGAAGCGGATGTCGGACCGCATCGCGATGCGGAACCCGGCGTAGCCGAGGATGAAGAACAGCACGAGCACGCTCAGCGTCCCGATCAGGCCGAGTTCCTCGCCGATCACGGCCAGCATGTAGTCAGTGTGGGATTCGACCAGGCCGCCCCACTTCTGCCGGCTGGCGCCCAGGCCGAGACCCCACCAGCCGCCGGAGGCCAGAGCGAAGATTGCCTTGATCGGCTGGTGGTTCACGCCGAGCTGGTCGACGCTCTGGTTGAAGAAGCCCAGGATCCGGGTCATCCGGTACGGCGAGGTGACCACCAGCAGACCGACCGCTGCGGCCACGCCGCCGACCAGCGCGCCCAGCACCTTCCAGGACGCGCCCACGTACCAGAGCACGGCCAGCACCAGCGCGCCCATGATCAGGCCGGTACCCAGATCGGACTGGATCACCACCAGCCCGATCAGCAGGAGCGACACGGGCAGGAAGGGAATCAGCAGGTGCCTGGGATCGGTGAGCTGCTTGCGCTTGCGGGCGAAGATGTCGGCCCCCCACATCACGATGGCGAGCTTGGCGAGCTCCGAAGGCTGGATTCGGAAGATGGAAGTACCGAACTGCACCCAGTTCGTGTTGCCGTTGTTGGAATACCCCAACGGCGTGAAAGTGAGCATCTGGAGCACCAACGAGCCGATGATCAGAATCCAGCCGATCACTCTGAGTTGCTGCGGGGAACGTTTCGCAAGGATGAAGGCGGCCACGCCGCCGATCAACAGGAAGACCGCTTGACGTAGTACGAAGTAGTACGCGTTGCCCCAGCGGACGTATGCGTAGACGCTGGAAGCGGAGAGCACCATGATCATGCCCAGCGCCAGAAGCAGCACCGCGGGCACCAGGACCAGGTAGAAGCTGGCCTGCGGATGCGCGAGCCACTCGACCGCGAGACTGCGTCGCCGGCCCGTGGGACGGGCCGGGGACTCGGTCCCGCGGCGATCCACTGAGGGGGAAGTCAGGATCGCCATCGTCGGCTGCCTCCTATCCGGCCAGCGTTGCGACCGCGGCGGCGAACGCATCGCCCCGGGCGGCATAGTCACTGAACATGTCCTTGCTGGCACAACCGGGCGCGAGCAGCACCACGTCGCCGGGCACGGCCCGGGACGCCGCCCACTCCACCGCCTGTTGCATCGCTCCATGATCGCTGGACTCGATCACGTTCACTACTACCTCGGGTGCGTGTCGGGCGAGTGCGTCCGCGATCACGTAGCGATCCACCCCGAAAACCGCCACCGCGCGCAACCGGGACGCGACTGCGGTGACCAGGTCGTCGAAGGTGGTGCCCTTGGCCTGGCCGCCCGCCACCCACACCACGTGCTCGAACGCGCCCAGCGAGGCCGCCGCGGCGTGCGGGTTCGTGGCCTTCGAGTCGTCGACATAGCGGACGCCGTCCACCTCGGCGATGGTCTGGATGCGGTGGTCGCCCAGCCGCAGCCGCTGCAACCCCTCGGCCACGGCGGTGGGCGGCACGCCGAACGACCTGGCGAGCGCGGCGGCGGCCAGTGCGTTCTCCACGTTGTGCGGGGCGTAGGGCACGACATCGGAGAGCTTGGCGATCTCCACTGCCGAATCGCGACGCTGGCTGATGAACGCGCGGTCGACCAGCACATCGTCCACCACGCCGAGCATCGACGGGCCCGGGATGCCGAGGGTGAAGCCGATCGCCCGGGCGCCATCGACGACGTCCGCCTCCTCGACCAGGCGCATCGTGGCCCCGTCAGCGACGTTGTAGACGCACGAGTGCTGCGCACGCTCGTAGATGCGGGCCTTGTCGGCGACGTAGGCGGCCATCGGATCGGTGACCCCCTTCGGCCAGCCGGACGCCTCCGCGTACCACTCGAGGTGATCGGGTGCGATGTTCAGCACCGCGGCCGAATGCAGCGAGAGGCTGTTCGTCCAGTGCAACTGGAAGCTGGAGAGCTCGACGGCCAGCACGTCGTAGGCCACATCGTCGAGCACGGCTTCGACGATGGGTCGCCCGACATTGCCCACCGCTGACGTGCGCAGCCCGGCAGCGGTCAGGATCGATTCGAGCATGCCGACGGTGGTCGTCTTGCCGTTGGTGCCGGTGACCGCGAGCCAGGGCACCTGCCGATCGGGCAGGCTCATCCGCCAGGCCAGTTCCACCTCGCCCCAGATCGGGATGCCGCGCAACGCCGCCTGGTTCAGCAGCGGCGCGGACGGACGCCAGCCGGGCGAGGTGACCACCAGGTCGACGTCGTCGGGCAGCGTGGCGGTCGAACCGGGCCCGAGGCGCACCTCGGCGTCCAGCATGTGAAGCACCTTGGCCTTCTCCTGGTTGCCCGGATCAGCTGAGTCGTCCAGGACCAGCACCTGGGCACCCAGGTCGAGCAGGCCGTCCGCCGCCGCGAAACCGGACGTGCCCAGCCCGGCGACGACCACGCGGGCCTGCGGCCAGGGCGAGAGCCGGTCGGCGGTGGCGATCCAGGGCTTCACAGGCCCACCACCCATTCACCGTAGAAGAGGCCGAGGCCGACCGCGACGAACAGCCCGCAGATGATCCAGAAGCGGATCGTGATCGTGACTTCCTTCCAGCCCAGCAACTCGAAGTGGTGCTGCAGCGGGGCCATCTTGAACAGGCGCTTTCCGCCGGAGATCTTGAACCAGCCCACCTGGAGCACCACGGACGCGGTGATGACCACGAACAGCCCCGCGATCACCGCCATCAACAGTTCGGTGCGAGTGAGGATCGAGAGACTGGCCAGGGCACCACCGATCGCCAGTGAGCCGGTGTCACCCATGAAAATCTTCGCCGGGGACGCGTTCCACCAGAGGAACCCGAAGCAGGCGCCGGCCAGGGCCATCGAGACCACGGCCAGGTCGTAGGGGTTTCGCACCTCGTAACATTGCGGGGCCGAACTGGCCAGCGCGCATGACTGGTTGTACTGCCAGATGTTCAAGATGGCGTAGGCGGCGAACACCATCGCCGCCGCACCCGTGGCGAGCCCGTCCAGGCCGTCGGTGAGGTTCGCGGCGTTCGACCAGGCGGCGACCAGGAAGACGATCCAGATGACCGCTGCCCAGACCGGCAGCCACAGCCAAGGCAGGTCCCGTAGGAAGGAGATGTACTGGCTGGCGGGCGTGAGCCCGCGAGCGTCCGGGAACTGGAAGGCCAGGATGCCGAAGGCGATCGCGACGGCGGTCTGCAGGCCGAACTTCACTGACGCGTGCAGGCCGAGCGAGCGGGCCTTGCTGATCTTGATCCAGTCATCGGCGAAGCCCACCATCCCCAGGCAGGTGAACAGGCCGAGCGCGAGCATGCTGGTCGCGCTCGGCTGGGTGAAGGTGACCAGGTGCGCCACCGCGTAGGCCAGGAGCACTGCGAAGATGATCACGATGCCGCCCATCGTGGGCGTGCCGCGCTTGGTGTGGTGGCTGGTCGGGCCGTCGTCGCGGATGAACTGGCCGTAGCCGGCCTTCACCAGGAATCTGATCGCGTACCGCGTGCCCAGCAGGGTACCGACCAGCCCGATGCCGCCAGCGAGCAGGATGCTTCTCATCGTCGCCTCACCCTTCCCCGGGAGCGCCGGCGGTGTGCGCAAGCAATACCTCGGCCACGTGTTCCAACGCTAGACCCCGGGAGGCCTTGACCAGTACGACATCCGCGGGAAGCAGCCAATCCGCGGCGATCGAGGCGGCCTCCTCGCGACTCTGCGCCACCTGACTGGGCACCCCGCCCTCGGCGGCTCCGGACGCGAGGTCGGCGGCGAAGCCGCCGACCGCCACCAGATGGTCGACCCCCACCCGCGCGGCGAGCGCGCCGATCTCCCGGTGCTCGGCCGCCGACTCCGCCCCCAGTTCGAGCATGTCGCCGAGCACTGCCAGTAGGCGCCCGTCCGGACGGCGCAGCGACGCCAGGGTCTGCAGCGCGGCCGCCATGGAGTCCGGGTTGGCGTTGTAGGCGTCGTTCACCACCAGGACACCGTCGGCCCGGGTCGCCAGCTCCATGCGCCAGTGCGAGCGGACGGTCGCGCGGCTCAGCGCGTCCGCCACTTCGGCGATCGTCAGCCCCTGGGTGAGTGCGACCGCGACGGCAGCGAGGGCGTTGCCCACCTGATGCCGTCCGGTCACCTGGAGCCGCACCTCAGCCTGGCCGGCCACCGTGCCAGCGGTGTGCAGGTTGAAGCGATGTCGCTGGAGCTCGTCGGCGTGCACCTCGGTCGCCCAGACCCGGAGTTGACCGAACTCGGGCTCGGCATCCACCGCGAAGGTGGCCACCCTGGCCTGCGTTCGCTGGGCCATCGTGCGCACGTGGTCGTCGTCGGCGTTCAGCACCGCCCAGCCGGACGCCGGCAGCGCCTCGACCAGTTCACCCTTCGCAGCGGCGGTCGCCTCCACCGAACCGAACTCGCCGAGGTGGGCATGACCGACGTTCACCACGGCGCCCACCTGGGGTCGCACGATCCGGCACAGCGCACTGATGTGGCCCTGTCCGCGGGCGCCGAGTTCGCTCACCAGGAAACGGGTGCCCGGAACCACCCGGGTGGCGGTCAGCGGCACGCCGATCTCGTTGTTGAAAGAGCCGACCGGAGCCACCGTTTCGCCGGCGACGCCGAGCAGTTGGGCGAGGAGGTCCTTGGTGCTGGTCTTGCCCGACGATCCGGTGATGCCGATACTGACCAGCCCAGCCGAGAGTGCGTCCGCGACCACTGCGGTGCCGAGTCGAGCCAGAGCGGCCAACGGGTCTTCGACGATCAACTGGGGGACGGTGACCGGAACCTCACGAGCACCCAGGACGGCGCCGGCGCCTCGATCGAGCGCCGCGGCTGCGAAGTCGTGGCCGTCCGCGTGCTCGCCCGGCAACGCGATGAACAGGCTGCCCGGCGTGGCCGTCCTGGAGTCGATCACCACGTCAGGGCCGACCAGCGTCGCCGGGTCACCCAGCAGCCTGGCGTCGAGCAGTTCGGCCAGGCGTCCTGCTGACAGTTCACGCATCGGTATCCCCGTTCAGTCGGGCCCACTCCTGGGCGGCCACCACCCGATCGTCGAACTCGATCGACCGGTCGGCCAGTTGCTGGCCGGTCTCATGGCCCTTACCCAACAGGGCCACCCAGTCGCCGGGCTCGGCCAAGCTGAGCGCCAGCCGGATCGCATCGCAGCGCTGCCCCCCGTCGAACACCTGCGCCCCGCTGACGGCCGCTGCCTCGCGCGCGCCGGCGAGGATCACCTCGCGAATCGCCTCCGGGCTCTCACTACGGGGATTGTCGTCGGTCACCACCACGACCGCTGCCGCAGCGGCGGCCGCTGCACCCATCGGCGCCCGTTTGGCCTGGTCGCGGTCGCCGCCGCAGCCCAGGACGGCGATCCGCCGGCCCTCGGGCAGCGCGGCCAGGGCTGCGGTCACCGACTCCGGGGTGTGCGCGAAGTCCACCACCACCGATGGTGCGCCGGCACCGAGATCGACCCGCTGCATCCGTCCGGGCACCTGGGCCTCGGCGAAGCCGGGCAGCGCCTGGTCGAGGTCGATGCCGGCGAGATCGAGGATCGCGGTGGCGGTGACCGCGTTGCGGACGTTGAACGCACCGAACAGGCCGAGGGTGAACTCACGCGGGCCAGCCGGTGTGGCAACGCGCACCTGGCTGCGTCCGTCGGCCAGAACCTCACGCGTCAGCGGGTGGTAGTCGGCCGGCGCCTCGTAGCCGGTGGTGACCAGGCGAAGTCCCGCCGCGCGCACCTCTTCGGCCAGCCGGCGTCCGTAGCCGTCATCGATGTTGACCGCCGCCGCCCGGCAGCGGCCGTCGCGGAACAGGCTCGCCTTCGCCTGGAAGTAGGCCTCCTGGTCGGGGTGGAAGTCGAGGTGGTCGCGGCCGAGGTTGGTGAACGCTGCGACGTCGAAGACCAGCCCGTCCACTCGGCCCAGCGCAAGGGCGTGGGACGAGACCTCCATCGCCACCGCGTCCGCGTCGTGCTCGACCAGATACGCCAGCAGCGCCTGCAGGTCGGGCGACTCCGGCGTCGTGACTGTGGTGCGGGCCGTGGTCAAGGATTGCCCGGCCAGGGCGAAGCCGATGGTGCCGATCGTACCGACCCGGCGTCCGGCGGCTGTCAGAGCGGCAGCGAGCAGGAAGGTCGTGCTGGTCTTCCCGGTGGTTCCAGTGATACCGAACAGATCGAGCCGTTCGCCCGGATGCCCGTAGACCGCGACCGAGATCCGCGCGAGTTCGGCGCGCGGGTGGGGCAGCACGACGACCGGGACGCCGACCTGGGCCGCGCGGACCAGTTCAGCACCGTCGGCGTCGGTGAGGATCGCGACCGCGCCCGCGTCCACTGCCTGCCCGGCGAACCTGGCGCCGTGGGTGCTCGCACCGGGCAGTGCTACGTACAGATCGCCCGGACGGACGGCCCGCGAGCTCAGGCTGACGCCGGTCACGCCGACGTCGGGCGCACCGGTCAGCAGCGAAGCCAGCGAGGTCGGGGCACCCGCTGGCCGAAGTGCCTCGGACATGGTCATGGGTGGCTACCTTACGAGCGCTCAGGGCTCGATGGGCAACTTGGGCGAGGCCGACTTCGACTGCGCGACGCCGTAGCGCGGCAGAGCGATCGACATGATGTCCTGGTACGCGGGGCCGGCCACCGACGAGCCGGACGAGCCCCGCTGCGGATTGTCGACGACCACGTACGTGAGGATCTGCGGGTCCTCCACCGGCCCCACTCCGATGGTCGAGGTGACCAGGCCCTTGAAGCAGTTGCATTCGGGGTCGAGCTTCTTCGAGGTCCCGGTCTTGGCGCCCGTCCGGTAACCCTCGACCGTGAACGTGTGGCTGGTGCTCTGCATGACCATCGACTCCATCATCGACACCACCTCGGCCGAAGCGCTCTCGGAGATGACCCGCCGCGGCTCGCTGGTCGCCGTCTCCTCGACCGTGCCGTCGGCGTTCGTGCGCGACTTCACCAGTCGGGGCGCGTTGTAGACCCCGTCATTGGCGATGGCGGCGACGGCCGCGGCCTCCTGGAGCAGGGTCACCGAGACCGCACTGCCGCCGAAGGCCAGACCGTCGCGGGTGTAGTCGGGCATGTCGGCGCCGGGAAGCGTGCCGGAGGATTCACCGGGCAGCCCTACACCGGTCTTGGCGCCCAGCCCGAAACTGACCAGGTAGTCGTGCAGCGCCTGCTTGCTCATCTTGCGGGAGAGCAGGATGGTGCCGATGTTCGAGGACTTCGCCACGATGCCGCGCGCGAGCAGCTTGATCTCGCCGTGGGACCAGGCGTCCGTGATGTAGTCGTCGCCCGACTTCACCCGGCTCGGCACGGTGACCACGTCGGTGGCCTTCACCAGGCCGGCATCGATCAGGGCTGCGAAGGTGAGCGTCTTCTGTACCGAACCCGGGGTGTAGGCGTTGGTCATGGCCCGGTTGTAGAGGTCCTCGGCGTCGGCGCTGGTGGGGTCGTTGGAGTCGAAACTCGGATAGTTCGACAGCGCGAGGATCTCGCCCGTCTTCACGTTGAGCACCAACGCCATGCCGGCATCGGCCTTGGTTGCGCGGACGCGGTCGGCCAGGATCTGGTCGACCTGCCACTGCATGCCGGCATCCAGGGTGAGCTGGTAGTCCAGCCCGTTCACCGCAGGGGTGAGCACGTTGTTGCCGAGCGGGATCTTGCCGTTCGGCGAGGTCTCGTAGACCTCCTTGCCCGCCTTGCCGGCCAGGTTCTTGTTCAGCGCCTGCTCGAGGCCGCTGGCCCCGGTGCCGTCCTCTTTGAGGAAGCCGAGCACATTCGACGCGAGGGTGCCATTTGGGTACACCCGGGTCGGGTTGCTCTCCGACCGCAGGCCGACCAGGCCGGCGGCCGAAACGGCCAGAGCGAGTTCACGGTAGGTGGCGGCGGAGACCTTCTTGGCCAGCAACTGGTAGGACTCCCCTTTGCCCGTCACCTGCAGCTTGGGCAGGTACTCGTCGGCCGTGCCTCCGAGGTAGCGCACCAGCAGGTCGGCCAGTTGCTGCGGTGCCCCCGCGGCCACCTCACGGTCCTTGGCGGTCATCTCGGCGTTCATCCGGCCGTTGGTCGCGATCATCTTCGCGTCCGCGATCACCTTGACGGTGTCGGCGGTCATCGCCAGCACTTCGCCGTTCCGGTCGGTGATCTCCCCCCGGAAGGCCGGCAGGATGTGGGCGACCGTGATCTGGTTTGCGGCCTCCTCGGCGACGTTGGTGGCGTCGATCGCCTGCACCTGGACGGCTCGCCCCGCGGCCAGGGAGAAGATCACCGCGATCGAAATCAGTAGCACCCGCAACCGGCCGACGGATGCGGCGACCGGCAGTCGCTTCACCTTTCGCTTCGTGGCGCCGGGCGCGAAGAAGCGATCGAGCGGCCGGCTCACGGCTTCTTCTCCTTCTTCGCGTCCGCCTTCTTCTTCGCGGCAGCGTCAGCCTTCGCCTTGGCTTCGGCTTTCTTCTTCGCGTCCGCCTTCTTCTTCGCTGCGGCTTCGGCCTTCGCCTTCGCGTCCGCC
>DAORUI010000107.1:0-10880 GCA_035433085.1 Propionicimonas sp.
CTCCCCCACCCCCCAACCCCACCCCCACCCCCGAGTTGTCAGAACTTCACGGCGCCAGAGCGCCGTGAAGTTCTGACAACTCGGGGGTGGGGGTCGGGGGGCCGTCACTCCCATCCCCTGGGACGCGGCGCACGACAAGTTCACCACGGGCCGATGCGCAGGGTGCCTAGCGCTATCGCGGCATGCGGATTGTGCAGGGTGGGGCGGCAGCATGTTCGAGGAACTCATGCCGGACGAGCAGGTCGATGGCCGACGTCCGCGCCCGTCCCGAGGACCAGCCGGGCTTCGACGGCCCGCTCTTCGGCTTCGCGGACGGCTGGTCTGACCACTCGGCACTAGATGGCGGCAACTGGGTGGCGCAGGATCGTCCGAAGCTTCTCCGGGGCAGCGCGGCGAGGGTCGCCCAGATAGATCTCGTGGTGGCGTCCACCGGCGGGCCCGACGAGGTCGACCAGACCGTGCTCGGCAAGGAAGGCCGGCAGCCCGGCGAGGGTGGCTGGCTCGGTAGCGTACGGACCGACGTGCATCACCTGAGCGCACTTGCCCTCAGCGAACCTCTCCAGCCTCAGGCCGGTGAACTCTGGCAGGTCACCGCGCTTGCGGCGCAGCTCGGTCAGGGCCGACTCGAGGTCGTGCTGTCCGATCACGTCAGGCACCACGACCTGGATCCGGTACTCCCAGTTGTCGGGATGGTCGAGATCGAACGTGCCGCCGGTGAGCCACCACTGGCCCTCCAAGGGCATCACCGGGAAATCGATCGGCTCCACCGCACGTTTCTTCCCGGAGTACTTCACGGTGTAGATCAACCCGTAGAGCGCGCCCATAGCGAGGGCGAACCCCGGCGACGTGCTGGGGCCCAGGCCAGGCTCGATCTGGCCGACGATGGTGAAGTAGTTCAACTCCGGCACGTCCACGAGTTCGAAGTGTCCGGGCTTGGGCGAATACAGATGGCGAAGGTCGCGGCGCAGGTCGATGGTCTCCACGACACCAGTGTGGACCTCCCGCCCGGCCCGCCGCGCTTGTGGGAGCAATCTGTCCGGTCGGCCGGGCGGCGTCCGGACCGGCTGTCGGCACCCTGCAATAGGCTTGCCACGTGACCACCGATCGTGCCGTGCCTCGCCGCACCATCCTCGCCGTGCCCGGCTCATCGGACCGGTTCATCGAGAAGGCTCGGACGCTGGCTGTGGACGGCTTGTTCCTCGACCTCGAGGACGCTGTCGCACCCGCGGTGAAGGTGGAGTCGCGAGAGCGGATCGTCGCTGCGCTGACGAGCGATGCCGGTTTCTCGGCCGGCTTGGTCACCGTCCGGGTGAACGGCTGGGAGACGCCGTGGACCTACGGCGATGTGATCGACGTGGTGTCGCGCGCCGGCGATCGGCTGGACGCGTTGGTGCTGCCCAAGACCCAGTCGGCAGCGCAGGTCCAGGCACTCGACCTGCTGCTCACCCAGGTCGAACACAACGCGGGGCTGCCGGTCGGACGGATCTCGCTGGAGGTTCAGATCGAGGACGCGATCGGCCTGCTGCACGTGACCGAGATCGCTGCGGCCAGCCCGCGCCTGGCCAGCCTGGTGTTCGGTCCGGGCGACTTCATGGCCAGCTTGGGAATGGGCGGCCTGAACGTCGGTGCACAGCCGGCCGGTTATCCGGCGGACGCGTTCCATCATGTTCTGATGTCGATCCTGGTGGCCGCGCGGGCACACGGACTGCAGGCGATTGACGGACCGTTCGTGGCGATCCGCGACGTGGACGGCTTCCGCCGTTCTGCCGAGTTGAGCGCCGCTCTGGGCTACGACGGCAAGTGGGTACTGCACCCCGCACAGGTGGACGTCGGTAATCAGGTGTTCTCCCCGAGGGCGGCAGATTTCGAGCGGGCGCAGCGCATCTGCGCCGCCTATCGCGAGGCCACCGAGTTGGCTGGGGGAGCGGTGGGCGCGATCGTCGTGGACGATGAGATGGTCGACGAGGCCGGGGTTAAGCTGGCCGCCGCAATCCTGGCCCGGGGACGGGCCGCGGGAATGGAGGAGAACCGATGAGCCAGCCGGTGAAGATGAGCAGCCTGTTCAAGCTGGAGTACCCGCAATCGGTGGGGGTGTTCAACACCTACGACGAGGCCCAGCACGTCGTGGACTACCTGGCCGATGCCCGGTTCCCGGTCGAGAACCTCTGCATCGTCGGTACCGACCTTCGCTCGATCGAACGTGTTCTCGGTCGACGCAGCTGGGGGACGGTGATCGGCCAGGGAGTGCAGAGCGGTATCTCGACCGGCATCATGATCACGCTGCTGATGTGGCTGTTCATGCCCACTGCGAACTTCCTGCTGCTGGTGGTCTATGCATTGGTGATCGGCATCGTGGTCGGTATCGCGATGGCCGCACTGACGTACTGGATGAG
This sequence comes from Propionicimonas sp., assembly GCA_035433085.1. GTDB lineage: Bacteria > Actinomycetota > Actinomycetes > Propionibacteriales > Propionibacteriaceae > Propionicimonas. Next base: position 2,394 of record DAORUI010000107.1, read on the forward strand.
CCAAGGCAAGCGCGACTTCACCTCGGTATCGCAGACCGTGGCCACCAAGTACGAGTTGCTCGCCGAGCACAAGGTTGCCACCCAGGCACGCGAGCTCATGACGAACATGCCAGGTGCCCGAGCCGCTCAGTTCAATCCGGTGGCGGCCCCGGGCCAGGGTGTGCCGACGCAATCCGGCTATGGCCCCGTCGGATACCCCCAAGCGCCTGCGCCCGGCTATGGCCAGCAGCCCTACGGCGGCCAGCCCTACCCCCAACAGCCCTACCCCCAGACCGGCTACCCGCAGCCGGGCTACGGTCAGGCTCCTGCCGGGGGCTACGCCCCGTCCGGTTACCAGCCGTCGACGGACGCTAGCGCACCGGCTACGCAGTCGAGCGCACCCACCCCGGCCGAGCCCCCGGCAGCGGACGCACCCGACGCGACCGAGCCTAAGCCTGACCGTCCCGCGGAGTAACCGCGCCGGCTGATAGCCAACGTCACAGCGGTTGCTGGCGCCTGAGCCAAACAATGAGGGGTGGGACGCGACATCGCGCGTCCCACCCCTCATTGGTGCCTCCGGTGCAGGTGGCTCAGCTGTCGGCCATGTTGCCGGCCAAGAACTCGGCGTAGGCGGGCAGGTCGAGCTGGCCCGACCCCGAGACGCCGATCACGATCACCGGCGACTCGCCGGCTTCGGTGGCTGCCCGAGCCTGCAGGATCGCTCCGGCGATGGCGTGGTTCGACTCCGAGGCGGGCACGATGCCCTCAGCCCGGGCGAACATGACGCCGGCCTCGAAGGCGTCCAGCTGCCGCACTGCGATCGCGTCGATCAGGCCCTCGTGGTAGCAGTGGCTCACCAGCGGGGACATGCCGTGGTAGCGCAGGCCGCCGGCGTGGACGGGGTCCGGCACGAAGTCCGGGCCAAGGCTGTACATCTTCAGCAGCGGCGTCAGGTGCGCGGTGTCGCCGAAGTCGTACTTGTACTCGCCCTCGGTCAGCGAAGGCGCCGCCTTCGGCTCGCAAGCCACGATCTTGGTCTGCGCACGGCCCTCGAGGTTCTCCCTGATGAACGGGAAGCTGATCCCGGCCAGGTTCGAGCCGCCGCCGGCGCACGCGAACAGGTAGTCGGCGGACTCCTCGCCGAACAGCTTCAGCTGCAGTAGTGCCTCCTGGCCGATCACGGTCTGGTGCAGGGCAACGTGGTTCAGCACCGAACCCAGTGAATAGCTTGCGTTCTCGTCCTTCGCAGCGGCCTCCACGGCCTCGCTGATCGCCATGCCCAACGAGCCGGTGGTGTCCGGGAACTGCTCACGCAGCGCGAGTCCGGCCTCTGTGAGTTCGGACGGGCTGGCCACCACCGACGCGCCGAAGGTCTCCATCAGCACGTGTCGGTAGGGCTTGCCCTCATAGCTCGAGCGCACCTGCCAGATATCGCAGCTCAGTCCGAACACCTGGCACGCGAAGGCCAGGGCTGAGCCCCACTGGCCGGCACCGGTCTCGGTGGTCAGCCGGGTACGTCCGGCGAGCTTGTTGAAGTAGGCCTGCGGCACCGCGGAGTTGGTCTTGTGGCTGCCCACCGGGGACGCGCCTTCGTACTTGTAGTAGATCCGGGCGGTGGTACCCAGGGCCTTCTCCAAGCGGTGTGCGCGGTAGAAGGGGGATGGCCGCCACAGCCGGTAGATGTCATGCACCTCCTGCGGGATCTCGATCCAACGTTCGGTGGACGCCTCCTGGGCGATCAGGCCCATCGGGAACAGCGCGGCGAGGTCTTCTGGGACCAGCGGCTGCTGCGTGCCGGGGTGCAGGTGCGGCGGCGGCGGGGTCGGCAGGTCGGCGACGAGGTTGTACCAGTGCGTGGGCATCTGGGACTCGTCGAGGACCACCTTCGTCTGCTTCGGATCGGACACGCCAGCTCCTTGTCTGCTCTGAAACGCTCTTGCTGCGGCAACGGAAACTGTAGGGCCCCTGAGCGGAACGGGACATTCCTGCCACTGGCTGGTCCCAACTCGCGGAACTGCGAGCGCAGCACCCATGGGCGGCAGCTTTGGCCCATTCGGAGGGTGGGGCGGACTGTGGGACAGAACTACCGTCCGCGACGCGACCTCGCCGCCATCCCGAGGGAGACTCCCATACGTGTCAGGTTTGTCCCGTTTCAGAGCTGTCGGTGCTGAACGGCGGGCGGGTCAGCGCGACCAGATGCCGGCGATCCAGGCCTCGACGTCGTCCGCGGTGCGCGGCAGGCGACTGGAGAGGATCTCGCAGCCGGTCTCGGTGATCGCGATGTCGTCCTCGATCCGCACGCCGATACCGCGGTACTCCTCGGGAACCAGCAGGTCGGTGGCCTTGAAGTACAGGCCCGGCTCCACCGTCACTACCATTCCCGGCTTCAGCTCACCGTCCCGGTAGCTCTCCTGGCGCGCCTGCGCGCAGTCGTGAACGTCCAGGCCTAGGTGGTGTGACGTGCCATGCACCATCCAGCGCCGGTGGTGGCCGCCGACAGTCGGGTCCAGGGATTCGGCCGCGCTCACCGGAAGCAGACCCCACTCCTCCAGATGCTGCGCGATCACGGCCACCGCGGCGGCATGGATCTCGGAGAACTTCGCGCCCGGCTTGGCCGCTGCGATGCCGGCACCTTGCGCGGCCAGCACCGCTTCGTACACCTTGCGCTGGGTGGGGTTGAAGGTGCCCGACACCGGGAGAGTGCGGGTGATGTCGGCCGTATACAGCGACTCGACCTCGACCCCGGCGTCCAGCAACAGCAGGTCCCCGGGACGGATGTCGCCGTCGTTGCGGATCCAGTGCAGCGTGTTCGCGTGGTCGCCGGACGCGGCGATGGTGTCGTACCCGATCCCGTTGCCCAGGTGCCTGGCGTGCAGCCCGAAGACGCCCTCAACCCAACGCTCGCCCCGGCCACGACGGACGACCTCAGGCAGATCGGCGACCACCGCCTCGAAACCGACCGCGGTATCGGCGCAGGCCTGCCGGAGCTGGTCGAGCTCGAACGCGTCCTTCACGAGGCGCGCCTCCGAGAGCGTCACTTCGAAGGCCTCGTCGGTCTCCTTCGCCGAGATATCGGCCTCGGTGCGCAGAGCGTCGACGCGGTCGGTGATGGCCCGGTCCGCGTTGGCCAGCAGCCGGACCCCAGTCGCGGCGAAGTTCTTGGCCAGCGCTCCGTCCAGTTCCGAGATGGGCGCGCACGACAGCCCGGTCATCGCGGTCATCTCGGACAAGGACTCGCGGGTGCCCACCCACATTTCCCCGTAGCGTGAGTCTGCGTAGAACTCGGGGTCGGTCCGGGGCGCCCGCGGCTTGAAGTACAGGGTGGCTTCGTGGCCGGCGTCGGTCGGTTCCAGCACCAGGACGGCGTCCGGTTCGCGATCGGCACCCAGCCCGGTGAGCCAGGCGAATGCCGAATGCGGCCGGAAGCGGTAGTCGGTGTCGTTGGCCCGGATCTTCAGCCCGCCGGCGGGGATCACCAATCGCTCGCCGGGGTAGGCGTCCGCCAGCGCGCGCCGGTGCGCCGCGGCGGAAGATGCCGTAGGGAGCAGCGCGGGTGGAGCGTCCGGGTAATCGGCCCAGCCTTCGGGGATGAAGGCGCGGAACGCGTCCGAGAACGGGATCTGCCGGTTCGGCAGGGCGGGACGGGGCTCGGCGACGGGCTGGTCGGTCATGAAGGCGATGCTATCCCCGCATCCGGTGGTGACTGCACCGTCGCGGGCACCATAGAGTCGGGTTGCACAACTTCAGGAGGCTCCAGATGAAGGCTGCCGCTACGGCCCAGCTTCGCTTGCTCGACTTGCAGGCCCACGACACCGCCATCTCCCAGTTCGAGCACCGGCGCAAGTCCCTGCCCGAGCACGCCGCGATCGCCGAGGCACGGGTCGCTCGCGCCAAGCTGGCCGAGTCCCTGGTGGCCGCCCGGACGCGGGTCGCCGACCTGCAGCTCGAGCTCGACAAGGCGGAGTCCGACCTGGTGCCGGTGCGGGAGCGCCGGGTGCGCGACCAGCACCGGGTGGATAACGGTGTGATCACCGATCCCAAGCAGCTCAACGCGATGCTCGACGAGATCACCCATCTCGGCCGGCGCATCTCCGACCTGGAGGACATCGAGCTCGAGGTGATGGAGCAGCTCGAGACAGCCACCGCCGAGCACGACCGGCTGGCCGAGGAACTGAGCGAGCTCGAGACCTCTGCGCGCGCACTGATCGCGTCCCGCGACGCCCAGGCGGGCGAACTGGACGCCGAGATCAGCCAGCACCGGGGAGTCCGCGACGGGATCGCCGCCGAGATACCTGCCGACCTGCTGGCGCTGTACGACCGGATCCGCGTTCATCTGGGCGGGACGGGCGCCGCTCCGCTCAAGGGACGCCGGTGCGGCGGCTGCCAACTTGAGGCCACCCCGATCGCGCTGCAGGCCTATGCCGCCGCCGCCCCGGACGACGTGCTCCGCTGTGAGGAGTGCGAGCGGCTGCTGGTGCGCACCGGTTCCGTGGAGGCCTGATGGCGCGCGCCCCGATCAAGCCGCAGGTGCGTCCGGGGCTCTTCGATCTGGACGACCCACTGGCTGAGCCTGCCGAAGCCATTGAGCCCGACGACGCGCTCGGGCAACGAAGCGCACGCCGCCTGGTGATCGAGGCGGACGGCGGCTCGCGCGGCAATCCCGGCCCGGCGGCGTACGGCGCGCTCGTCCGCGATGCCGAGACCGGCGAGGTACTGAACTGTGAGGGGCTGGGCCTCGGCACGGCCACCAACAACGTTGCCGAGTACTCGGCGCTGATCGCCGGCCTCGAGATGGCGAAAGCGCTCGATCCGAACGCGACCGTGGAGGTGCGGATGGACTCCAAGCTGGTGATCGAGCAGATGGCCGGCCGCTGGAAGGTGAAACACCCGGACATGGTGCCGCTGGCCTCGAAGGCGCAACAGCTGCGTCCGGTTCGAACCATCTGGACGTGGGTGCCTCGCGAGCTGAACTCGGCTGCGGACGCCCTGGTCAATGCCGCACTGAATGGGCAACCCCGCCGCCGTAGCTGAGGAGGAAACATGCCGAGCCGTTACCTGTCCCTTCGCACCAACGAGCCGCCCGCGCTGGCCGAGGGCCTACGCCGGCTGCGAGCCAGCCTGGGCGTGCCCGGCCGGTTCCCCGAGGACGTGCTCAGCGAGGCGGAGGAGTCCGCGCGGAACCCGACCCTGCCGTCGCGGGACTGCACCGACATCGAGTTCGTCACGCTCGACCCCGAGGGGTCGATGGACCTCGACCAGGCGTTCCACCTCTCCCGACGGGATCGTGGCTACGTGCTTCGGTACGCGATCGCCGACGTGGCCGCGTTCGTCGTCCCAGGTGGACGGGTGGACGCGGAAGCGCACGCACGCGGCGAGACCCTGTACGCACCGACCAGGCGGACACCGCTGCACCCGCCCGCGCTGTCCGAGGGCGCGGCCAGCCTGCTGCCCGGCCACGATGCCCCGGCGCTGATCTGGGAGCTGACGCTGGACAGCTCGGGCGAGATGGTCGCCGCGCGCGTGGCGAGAGGTATGGTCCGCAGCCGCGCGAAGCTGACCTACACCGGCGCGCAGGCAGATCTGGACGCGGGCCGCGGTGGTGAGCAGCTGGAACTTCTGCGCACGGTGGGCAAGCTGCGGCTGGAGATAGAGGCGGCCCGTGGTGGCGTCAGCCTGTCGGTGCCCGAGCAGGAGATCGTGGCCAGCGATTCGCATTGGTCGTTGGTGTTCCGTGCGCCGCTGCCAATCGAGGACTGGAACGCGCAGATGTCGTTGGCCACCGGAATGGCGGCAGCCGCGATGATGTCGGAAGCGAAGGTGGGCATCCTCCGCACGCTGCCTCCGGCGAGGGACAGTTCGCTGGGCAAGCTGCGCCGCACGGCGTCCGCTTTGGGCATCAAGTGGCCGCTGGCCATGGACTACCCCGAGTTCGTGCGCAGTCTGAACGCGTCCGTGCCCGCCCACGCGGCGATGCTGAACGCGTGCACCCTGCTGTTCCGTGGGGCGGGTTACCAGGCCTTCCAGGGGACGCTGCCCGATCAGCCGATCCATGCGGCGATCGCGGCCCCGTACGCGCACACGACCGCGCCGCTAAGGCGCTTGGTGGACCGGTACTCGGGCGAGATCTGTGTCGCGATCTCAACCGGGACTGATGTGCCCGATTGGGCGGCCGCTGCGTTGCCGCAACTGCCGCCGCTGATGGAGGAGTCGGGTCGCCGCGCGAAGAAGTACGAGCGAGGAACGGTCGACCTGGTCGAGGCGATGGTGCTCGCGCCCAGCCTCGGACGCACGTTCACCGGCACTGTCCTCGAGGTCGACCCCGAGGACGACTACGGCGTCCTGCAGTTGCCCGACCCGGCAGTGGAAGCGAAGATCCGAGGCGCCGAACTCGTCCTCGGCGAACAGGTGCCCGCGACCCTGGTGGCCGCCGACCTATTGGCCGGCAAAGTCGAGTTCCGGGTGCTCCCGCAGTGAAGCCCCTTGACGTGCTCCCGCGGTAACGCCCCCTGACGTGGTCCCGCGGTAACGGTCCCTGACGTGCTCCGGCGGTAACGGTCCCTGAGCCTGCCGAAGGGTCGAGGAGGGGCTTCGTCAGGCTCAGCCAGCGTCCCGGGGCTTCGTCAGGCTCAGCCAGCGTCGGTGTCAAGGGCTCGTGCGCGGTACCCTTGGCGCGGACGAGTCGGTCGGGTGATCGCTGCGCAGGCAGAGGAAAGTCCGGACTCCACAGAGCAGGGTGGTGGGTAACGCCCACCCGGGGTGACCCGCGGGAAAGTGCCACAGAGAACAGACCGCCGCGGTCGCGCGAGAGCGTGGTCGGGGCAAGGGTGAAACGGTGGTGTAAGAGACCACCAGCGCCCCAGGTGACTGGGGTGGCTAGGCAAACCCCACCCGGAGCAAGACCAAGAAGGGCCCGCGTCTTCGGACGCAGGCCTGCGGACGCCGCTTGAGCGCTGCTCGCGCGAGGCGTCCGGGTAGGTCGCACGCCGGCAACGGCGAAGGCGGTTGGCAACAGCCGTCGCAGATGGATGATCACCGGCTCCTTGGAGTCACAGAATCCGGCTTAGAGGCCGGCTCGTCCCTCATCCTCCAGACCCGTGCGGGCTGACTGACCCAGACACCGGCTCACCGCCCAGGATCCACCGTTTCGGCTCGTCGAGCTTGTCGAGACCACGCTCCGGCGTGTGGCTCCGGTCATCGCATCGAGGCCCAACCGAAACGGGACAGAACTGCCATCAGTTGGCGCAACCAGCCAGTTTCGGTGCTGAGACCACTTCGCGTGGCAGAAATGTCCCGTTTCGGCCCGTGGTCAGACAGCGGTGAGGACCTCCGCGCCGTGCGCGGTGACCACGATGGTCTGCTCGAACTGGGCCACCCGGCTGCCGTCGTTGGTCACGACCGTCCAGTTGTCGTCCCAGACGTGGGAACGGTAGTCGCCCAGAGCCAGCATCGGTTCGATGGTGAAGGTCATGCCCTGCTCGATCAGGGTGTCCATGGCCGGTTCGTCGTAGTGCGGGATCACGAGGCCGGAATGGAACGCGCCATGGACCCCGTGGCCGGTGTAGTCGCGCACCACGCCATAGCCGAAGCGCTTGGCGTAGGACTCGATGACCCTCCCGATCACATTCACCTGCCGCCCCGGACGCACCGCGCGGATTCCGCGGTTCATCGCCTCCTGGGTGCGCTCTGCGAGCAGTCGGGACTCCTCGTCCACGTCGCCGCAGAAGAAGGTGCCGCAGTTGTCGCCGTGAACCCCGTCCTTGAACGCGGTCACATCGATCTTGACCAGATCGCCGTCTTCGAGCGGACGCGCGTCAGGGATGCCGTGGCAGATGACCTCGTTCACCGACGTGCAACAGGATTTCGGGAAGTTCCGGTAGCCAAGCGTGGACGGGTAGGCGTCGTGGCTCACGATGAACTCGTGCACCACCCGATCGATCTCGTCCGTGGTCACACCGGGTGCGATCACAGCAGCACCGGCATGCATCGCCTGGGCCGCGATCCGCCCGGCAACCCGCATCTTCTCGATGGTCTCTGGAGTCTGCACATGCGATCCGGTGTAGCGCTCCGGACGCGGTCTGCCGACGTAGTGCGGGCGCTCGATGTGCTCGGGCACGGGTCGTAGGGCCGATACCGGAAAAGGCTTGATCGCGGTCACGAACGTCGATCATAGTGGGGGCTGGAAGCGTCGACCGCTTGGAGGAGCCATGGCTGAGGGCGAGTGGTACTACTGTCTCGACCACCACACCGTAGAGCCCTACCTGGGATGCAAGAGCATCACCCGGCTCGGTCCGTACGCCACGGCCGAGGACGCTGCCCACGCGCTGGAGAAGGTGGCCTCCCGGAACGAGGAGTGGGACAACGACCCGCGCTTCAACGACGATCTGGACGAAGAGGACGAGGACGGGCGCCCTTCGTGACGCTCGCTGGCGCTCGCTCCTCAGGGACCGGTTGGGGTGGGCGCGGTGCTCGCTCGTCCGGGACCGGTTGGGGTGGGCGCGGTGCTCGCTC
>DAORUI010000108.1:0-10837 GCA_035433085.1 Propionicimonas sp.
TGCCAGCGCTGCTGTGCCGGCGGGTGTGGTTGTAGAAGCCGTAGCACCACTCGAGGACGACGGCCTGGGCCTGTCGGGTGTCGACGACCGGTGCCGAGACAGCACTTCCCACTCCAGGGAGGAGAAGAACGCCTCGGCGGCAGCGTTGTCGAAGCAGGACCCGACCCGGCCCATGGACTGGCGGATGCCCATCTTGCGGCACAGCTTCATGAACGACGTGGCCGTGTAGGTGGCGAGTTCAACCGGTCGGTGTGAAAGATCACCCGCTGGGACTCATCATCACGCCAGATCGCCTGGCGGCCACCACGGGTCGCGACGGCCATCTTGATCGCGTCACAGGCCAACTGCGCGTCCGGATGCAGGCCGGTCGCCGCACCCAGGAGCCAGGCGGGAGCACAGGTCGATCACGGTGGCCAAGTACAGCTTCCCGTGATCGGTCGGGATCTCGGTCATGTCGCCAACCCAACGGCAGTTCGGCGCGGCGGCGGTGAAGTCACCCTTGAGCAGGTCGGGGAACTTTGGCGCGGTGCGATCCTGCCTGGTCAACCCGTTACGGCGCCTGATTCGCCTTGCCACGAGCTGTTGCCGGCGCATCGAGTCAGCCACCGTCTTCTCCGAGATGATCCAGCGCTCAATGTGCGCCACTGTGTAGCTCTCGGAGCGAAGCTGTCGGACGACTGTCACAAGCTGGCCCTCACCCCGAGATAGGCCGCAATCCCGAAGGTCGGGTGGCAGCATGCGGTCATCAGCCTCAGAACAGGTGTGTCGACTGGAGTTGCGACAACCCGTACCCAAAGGTCGTCTACAAGTACACCAGGGGCAAGGTCTCGGTCGTCTCCCACACCACGGTCGGCGTCTGCCCCTAGCACTCGCGTTGCGACGCCGACCCAGCAGATGACGTGGCTTCGGAAGCAGCCCGCCACTTCGGTGGGCGAGACAACGACGCATCTGGCCTCACGTACCGCCCTTGACAAGGGCAAACGGCGATCCAGTGAGCGTCAGGGGACACGGATTCTCGGAGAAATCCGCGGTCTCTGTCGGTCCTCCGGCTACGGCGGTCGTCGGACAGCTGTGTCCTCCTACTGGACCGGTTGTGACACAAGCACACACGTCTCGTTATCACCGCGAAATCCAGGTCTCGTTTTCGTGCGGGGGACGCCTAGCCGAGTCTCATTTAAGCCGCCGCCGAACATACCTCGACCCCGGCGAAGCCGTCCGATCAGCGTCCGGCGACCTTGGTGACGAAGTCTGCCACTTCGTCGAGCATCTCGACCAGGTGCTCGGGCTGACCGGTCCAGACCATTCGGGACGTGGGTAGCCCCGCCCGGATCATCGTCGCCGCCAAGTCGTCGATCGCCATGCCGCGAGGTGCCGGACGGGCCGCGATCGCTGCGGCGCGATCGCGCTGTTCGACCGTGAGGCCGGACCACCAGGAATTGAGGGACGCTTCGTCGGTCATGACTGGATTGTGCCTCGGTCCCGCGGTTGTGCCCCGCGCGTCCCGCTACTCCACGCCCGGCGTCACCCAGCAATGCGCCGACCTTGTGCCCGGAGTCGACGCGTGCGTGCGCGTCCGCGATCTGATCAGGAGCCAGCCCCTACGCCCAGAACCCGTGAGGCGCTAGCTTGGGAGTGTTCCCGCCGCTGGAGGGGTTCGAGATGATCCTTTGGATGATCGCGCTCGGTGTTGTTCTCGGACGCTGGCCCTGGGCTGCAGTGGTAACGGCTGCGGTCGTGTGGCCGATCGCTTTGATCAGCGGCGGGGTCCTCGGCCCTGATGTCGACCCGTGGAGCACGCTCGCACTGGGCTCGCTGCTGGCCGTCCTGAACGCAGGCGTCGGCGTGCTCGTGCACCCGGCGGTGCTCTGGTCGTACCGGGGTCTGCGCCGCTGGATCCGCCGGCCCCACGTGCAACCGTAGTCAGACGTGCTGGGGCCGACCCCCGCGCTAGTCTCCCAGTCATGAGTTTCTTCGTCGTTCTCGTGCCGTTCCTGATCGTGGTCGCGGCGGCGGCGTTTCTCGTCCCCTTCGGTATCGCGCTCGCGATCGGACGCGGCCGTGGCCGGCAGGAAGCACTCGACTACCTTCGTGTGCAGCAGTCGCGGGAGATCCAGCGATGAGTGGCTGGGCGAGCGTGATCATGCTCGTGGTCGGCGCGGGGCTGACCGCGGTGCTCGGCGTGATCGGTGCGATGACCGGCTACCAGCTCGGCGTACGCCAGGGACGCGACCAGGTGGACGGCTGGCAGCAGGGCCGCCCCCTGGAACGCTGAATCCCAGCGCAGTCGGGCGGCACCGTGGCTGCTGAGCAGAACTCCGGACGCGAGCCGCGCGTCGATGACTATCTGGCCACGCTCCCGTCGTGGCAGGCCGAGTTGGCGCAGCGCGTCCGCGAACTGGTGCACATCGCCGACCCGGACGTGACCGAGACGATCAAGCGGACGCGGCTGCCCTACTTCGTCCTGAGCGGCAACATCTGCGCGTTCCTGGGTACGAAGGACCACTTGAACGTGTTCATCTACGACCCGATCGCCCCCGACCCGGCCGGCTTGATCAACCAGGGGCACGGGAATGCGACCGCGCGAGCCATTCAGTTGTACTCGGATTCGCACTTCGACGACGCAGCGTTGGTCGAGTTGTTCCGTGCGGTGATCGCCCACAACCGAGCCGGCGGCTGGCGCAAGCTGGGCAACTGAACAGGTTCCCGTCGGCCTCGCACACCCTCCCAAAGCCTTGTCGTCCCACTTGACCAGGGGCAAGAATTCCTCTGAGGGGGATGCTTCTCGACAAGCAGCGCTGGGCCCGTCCCGACCCGGCAGCAACGAGAGGGAGGAGGGGCCATGAAGTCCCGTTCAATCAGCCTCACCGTCGCGGCAATTGCTTTGGCGGTCTGTGCTCCGCTGTCGCCGGCCTACGCCGGTTCGAACGATGACAACTATCTCGCCGTCGGCGATTCGGTTGCCTACGGGGTGGGCGTGAGCACGCCCTATCCCGAACTGGTGGACGACCTGAGTCGCGGTATCGATCTGGCGGCGAACCTGTCCACATCGGCTGCCACGACGGGCGGCGTCGCCGCACAGCTGGCCACCTACGGGAAGCCGTCCGCGATCAAGGAGTTGACGATCACGGTCGGTGCGAACGATGTCGGCTGGGGTGACGCGCTCCTGGCCTGCCTGGGTGGGGCGTGCCCGAGCGACGCCCAGCTCACGGCAGCGCTGGGTGCGCTCCGACACAACCTGACCGGGGTCCTGGTTGGTGCGAAAGATCGCTTCCCGGCCGCGACGATCAGCGTCACCGGCTACTACGAACTGTTCGGTGACAAGGCCAAGCCGTGCCCGGTTGCGATCGGCACGACGATCAGCGTCGCCAACAAGACCTGGCTCAATACGGCTGTCCGGAAGCTCAACACCACGATCGCGGCAGCGGCCGCGGACGCTGGTGCTCGCGTGGTGTTCGTCGACGTGGCCAAGGCGTTCCAGGGCCATGGACTGTGTGACACCGGGCTGCCCTGGGTGATCACGGGATTGCGTCCGGACGCCGCCGGGCACCCGAACGTGCTCGGCCAGGCCGCGTACGCGGTGGTGCTGAACAAGGCCGGCGTGCGCTGAAGCCAGGGAGGGGGACGGTTCGTCGGCTCTGTTGAGCCGACGAACCACGTCCCGCTCCTGAGTTGGTTTCCAGTTTGGCAACCAACTCCTATGCTGGACGCATGGCAGACTCCGAGGCGGAACTCCCGGCCGAGATCGCGTTGATATCGGCCAGCGAGGCCCGCGCCCAGGTGCTGGGGGCACTCGCCCGTCCGCTATGGGCTGATGCCGCTCTCTCCGCGCTCGTGGGCGCGGCCTACGTCCTGATGCTCTATCGGCTGTGGTGGGTGCTGCTCGCTTCCGTGGCACTGGTGGCGATCGCGGCGGTGCTGGGAATGCCCAGAACCCGGCGCAGTCGGGTGCATCAGGTGGCCGACGACCACGCCGTGCTGGCCCAATCCAAGTGGATGATGCTCGCTTTCGTGCCGATGCCGGTCATCTCGCTGGTGCGGACAGACGAGCCGTCGCCCTGGTGGCTCGCGCTCGCGGTGGGAGCCCTGGCCGCTGCGGTGACCCTGATCTCGCAGCGATTCATTCAGCGCTACCAGCTGCGACGGCTCGCCTCTGGCGACTACGGACGCTACGACCTGCTCTGATGGTCGCCGAACCGGCTGGCTTCAACCAGCTCATCCACTCGCCGGTGCGACTGCGCCTTTGCGCAGCCCTCGCAACCGCCAACGAGATCGAGTTCGAAGTGCTCGAACGTGCGCTGGCCATCACCAGCCCGACGCTGTCCAAGCAGCTTCGACTGCTTCAGGACGCCGAGCTGGTCGAGTTGGAGCGCCGTCCCCAGTCGTTCGGACGCCCGCATACCTGGGTGCGCCTGACTCGGACGGGCGAACACGCCTATGCCGCACACGTCCGGGCTCTCAACCAGATCGTCCGTGCCGCCGGTGCAGAGGCTGCCGACGATTCTGTCGGACCCCGCGAATAGCCTTGGCGCATGGCAGCCCTGAGACTCATCAGTGACGACGAGCGTCGAGCCCGCATCGCCGTCCGGCATGGCCTGCATCCGCGGCACCGCTACCCGGACGCACTCAGCGCAGCCACCGCGATGACCGCGCTCCATGCCACCGAGCCGCCGACCGTCCACCTGTCACTGCAGGCTCGGGTGCGCGGGGTGAGCGTGGTCGACATCGAGGACGCGCTCTACACGGAGCGCTCCCTGGTGAAGCAGCTCGCCATGCGCCGCACCCTGTTCGCGTTTCCCCGCGACCTGTTGCCCGCTGCGCTGGCCAGCGCCTCGGCCCGGGTCGCCGGGACCGAATTTCGCCGGCTCGCGGGCGATGTCGAGCGCTCCGGGGTCTCCAGCGACGGTTCGGCTTGGGTCGAGGACGCGGTCGCGGCCATCGTCGACCATCTGGGCGACCTCAGTGAACTGGACGCTGCCGCCGTCCGCGCCGCGGTCCCGTCCGCTGTGGCGAAGATCCAGCAGGGCAGCGGACGGTGGACCCAGGAGGCGCACGTCACCCCGCGACTGCTCACCCTTGCCGGCGCGCGGGGTGCCATCGTTCGCGGACGCAACGGCGGGAACTGGCGCATCTCGAAGCCTCAATGGACGTCGATGAGCGCCTGGCTAGGGGAATCACTCACTTCCATCACTCCGGAATCAGGCTATGCCGAAATCGTCCGGCGTTGGCTGTGGACCTTCGGCCCGGGCACTGAGGCCGATCTGGTGTGGTGGCTGGGCAGCACCAAGGCGGCGGTGCGGGCGGCTTTGGCGCAGGTCGAGGCTGAGGCGGTCGGGCTGGAATCGGGGGAGACCGGGTGGGTTCTACCGGGCGATGACGCGCCGATCGCGGTCGGCCCATGGGCGGCCTTGCTGCCGGTGCTCGACCCGACCACGATGGGCTGGCGGCAGCGCGAGTTCTATCTCGATCCGTCCGACGTGCCGTACCTGTTCGACAGCAACGGCAACGGCGGCACCACCGCCTGGTGGTGCGGACGGATCGTCGGCTGCTGGGTGCAGGACGCCGACGCCCGGGTGCGCGTGGTGCCCCGCCACGAACTGGCGGCGGACGCGTCCGAGGCCCTGGGTGAAGCTGCTGAGCAGCTCACCGCCTGGCTGGACGGAGTGGTCGTCAACTCCGTGTACGCCTCGCAGCAGATGCGCGGGGAGCGGATGCCGTGACACTGCGCCTGCCTAACCCTGTTGCCTGGAGAGAGGTGGCGATCTGATCGACTGAAACCTCGGTTCGGCGGTCTCACCACTTCGCGACCGAAACGATTCAAAGACGGGCTCGGCTGATTCGTCCGGGCGCTTCGGACTGTGCGAAACTCGGGGGATGCGTTCTTACCTGGAGATCCTTGCGATCCCGGGGGCGCTGAAGTTCAGTGCGGCGGGCGTCCTGGCTCGATCCGGCGGGGCCATGATGGGCCTCGGCATCGTCCTGATGGTCTCCGCGCTCTACGGCAGCTACGGCCTGGCCGGTGCCCTCGCGGCCGCGAACGGTGTCGCCTGGGCGGTCGGCACGGCGGTGCTGTCCAACCTCGTGGACCGGTACGGCCAGCGCCGCGTGATGTACCCCGCGGTGGTGGTCTCCGCCACCATGCTCGCGGTGGTCGTGGTGCTCGCCGTGATGCAACTGCCGGCCTGGACCCTGTTCGCACCGGTCATCATCAGCGGTGCCACCGGCGGAGCGCCCGGCGCCCTCGTTCGTGCCCGGTGGAACCACGCCACCAGCGATCCGGGCCAGCTACACACCGCCTACTCGCTCGAATCGACCCTCGACGAACTCACCTTCGTGATCGGACCGGTGGTCGCGACCGCGCTGTCCACCGGCGTCCACCCGGCGGCCGCGCTGGTCGCCCCGGTGATCCTTTCCCTCGTCGGCGCCAAGCTGTTCTACTCCCAACGCGACACCGAACCGCCGCCGTCGCCGCGCACCGACCGCGCACAGCAGTCCTCGCTGTGGAGTCGCCTGGTCCTGCTCGCGCCCGGGGTCGGCGCGGTGGTGGCGGTCAACCTGCTGATCGGCTGTGTCTTCGGTGCCATCGACGTCAGTGTGGTCGCCGCCGCGACGTCCTGGGACGTGCGGGCCGCGTCCGGCATCGTGCTGGCGGTGTTCTCGCTAGCCTCGGCTTTCGGCGGCTTCTATTACGGCGCGCGCAGTTGGGCGTCCCCGCTGCCCGGACGCTTCCTGGTCGGCGTGCTAGCGCTGTTCCTGAGCACAATCGGACTGTTCTTCGCCAACTCGATCGTGCTGCTCTCGGCGATCGGGCTGCTGGTCGGGGTAACTGTCGCGCCGACGCTGATCAACGGCAACACCCTGATCGGCCGGTTGGTGCCTCGCGACCGGCTCACCGAAGGTCTCTCCTGGATGGGCACCGGCATCGGTATCGGCGCCTCGATCGGATCAAGCGTTTCCGGACAGGTCATCGACACCTCCGGCTACCACGCCGGCTTCGTCACCGTGGTGATCTTCGCCTCCCTGGCCGCGCTGATCGCCGTGGCTTCGCTGCGGACGCTCCGCCGCGCCGCAGTCAACGCCGACCCCGAGTACGTGGCCGATCCGGACTCAGTCCACTGAGCTGCCACAGCGGCCCGGACCCAGGGTGGGCGTGGGTACACCCCGATGACGCGATTTCGCCCCTCAAGGCCGCCGCCCGTCGGAAATCGGCCTTCGCGAGCCTTCCAGGGTCCAGATCGCGTCACGCTGCACACCGCGAGCTGTAAGTGCCACGTGCGGTGAGTGCCTCGCGTCGGCCTAAGGGCGTCACCACAAGACAACGACCCCGATCCGGCGTGGGTAGCATGACGCCATGACCGCGGCGCACCAGACCAACGCCAGTTTCGAGATCGAACTCCAGCCCGCCGCCGGGGAACTCCCCGGCACCGGACGGTTCGACTTCACCAAGACCTGGACCGGTGGCCTCACCGGTTCCAGCAAGGGCTTGATGCTCTCGGCCGGGGACCCGTCCGCAGGGGAGGCCGGTTACGTCGCCTTGGAGGTCTTCACCGGTGAAGTGGACGGCCGCGCAGGCACCCTGGTCTTCCAGCAGTCGGGCATCCTGATCGACGGCGAGACCGAGCTCACCTACCTCGTGGTACCTGGCGGCGGCACCGGCCAGCTCAGCGGCCTGGCCGGGGTGATCGCTCTCAGCCAGGAGGACGGCACCCACAAGGTGGTGCTCGACTACGAACTCTGAGGTCCGATGGCAACCACCCAGCAGCAGTACGCGGACGCCCTGCGCGCGCTTCCCGAAACCGATGTCGCCGACTACCTCAAGGACAACAGCGGCCTACCCGGACCGCGGGCCAACCTCACCCTCTTGGCCGCGGCGGCCGACGTCCTGCCGCGCGAGCTTGCGCTCCGCCTAGCCGATGAAGCCGACGAGTACCTGGCCTGCTGCGGGGTGGCGACGCTGGGTCGCCTGATCCTGGAAGTCCCCGACGATCGTGCGTTGCTCGACCTACTCACCGTCCGAGCAGCCGACGAGCGCTGGCGAGTGCGCGAGGCGGCCGCGATCGCCGGCCAGCTGATCGGCGACCACGATCCCGTCCGATTGCGCGAAGTGGTGGCGTCCTGGGTCGGGCACGCGGACGCCCGGGTCGTCCGAGCCGGGATCGCAACTATCTGCGAACCGCGCCTGCTGAAGGACCCGGCGACCGCAGCGGCAGCACTGGACGCCTGCGCGAGAGCGACCGACTTCCTGCTCGCCGTGCCGCCATCCCAGCGCCGCGACGAAGCCGTGCGGGTGCTGCGCCAGGGTCTCGGCTACTGCTGGTCGGTAGCGGTCGCGGGCTCTCCCGAGAGCGGACTGCCGATCTTCCTCGCGCTCTCCGAAGACGACGCCGACCTGGCCTGGGTGATCCGGGAGAACCGACGCAAGCAGCGCCTGATTCGACTAATGGAAGCCTGAACCCGGCTCGGGTGTGATCCACCCACCACGGACGGTCGGCCAAGTCACACCCTCGCGCCTTCACGACAGGTCACCTCGCGAAAGAAGCGCGAGGGCGAGGTCTAGCCACAGCACGTCCGTGGGTATTACTTTGTAGTACAACGGAACGAGGAGCCCATGACCACTCAGCCAACCGCACGCAACCAGCGCCGCACCCTGGTGTACTCCGTCCGGCTCAGTCCGGCCGAGAGCAACGCGATCCAGAAGATCGCGGACGGGAAGCACCTGCCGGCGTCCACGCTGGTCCGCTCCTGGATCCTCGACCGGCTCGACCAGGAACAGCGTGCCTGACCTCAGCGCCAGGCCCGCCCTCACCGGCGGCCTGGTCACGCTGCGTCCGGCCACGGGGGCCGACGCGACCGCGCTGCACCGCGCCATGGCCGACCCAGAGGTGAGCCGGCTGACCGGCTCGGTGCACTCCAGCGTCGCGGTCGACGGCGAGCAATGGACGGTCTCTGAACTCGAGCAGATCTACGACAAGTGGGCTACCGCCCGAGACCGAATCGTCTGGGTGATCATCGAGAACGCGTCCGGCCGCATCGTCGGTGAGTCGGTGCTCAACGACCTCGACGAACCCAACCTCAGCTGCGGCTTCCGCCTCTGGATCAGCGGTGCCCGCGATCGTGGTCTCGGCACGGAGGCCGTTCGGCTCAGCGTGGCGCACGCGTTCGCGTCCGGGCTGCACCGGGTGGAACTCGAGGTCTACGACTTCAACCCGCGAGCGCGGCACGTGTACGAGAAGGTCGGCTTCCGCCTCGAAGGCACAAAGCGGCAGGCGCTACGGTTCGACGACGAATGGGTCGACTGCCACATCATGGGATTGCTGGCCAGCGAGTGGACGGGCTGACCTCGCCGGCCTGATGTGCAAGGCTGCGGGATTCGAGACGTGAGTCAAGAAAGGAGCGCCATGCGCTTGCTGTTCCTCGGTGCCGGCGCGATCGGCACCTACGTCGGGGGCTCGCTCGCCGCCGCCGGGCACCACGTCACGTTCAGCGAACAGCCGGACGCGGCTCGCGTGATCGCCGAGCAGGGGCTCCGACTCACCCGCGAAGACCGCACCAACGCCGTCCGCGACTTCGAGATCTTCGGTTCGGCGGACGCGGCTCTGGCCGCCGGACCCCACGACGCCATGGTCTTCGCCCTGAAATCGTTCGACACCGAAGCCGCAATCGCCGGCCTACAGGCCACCGGACGCGAACTGCCGCCCGTCCTCTCGCTGCAGAACGGAGTGGACAACGAACCCAAGCTTGCCGCCGCCCTCGGTGCGGACCGTGTGATCACCGGCACGGTCACCACAGCGGTGAGCAAGCCCGGCATCGGCCAGGTCGTCGAGGAGAAGCGTCGCGGCATCGGCATCGCGCTGGACCACCCGCTCGGCGAGAGCCTGGTCGCCGCCCTCAACGACGCGTCGCTGAACGGCGTGGGGTACCCAGCGCCCGGTCCGATGAAATGGTCGAAGCTGCTCACCAACCTGACCGGCAACGCCACGTCCGCGATCCTGGACGAGCCGGTGGGCGCATTGTTCGCCGACAAGCGCACCTACGCGATCGAGGTCGCCGTGCTGCGCGAATGCCTGGCGGTGATGGCCGCGCTGGGCTTCAAGCCGGTCGACCTGCCCGGCACCCCCGTCCGCGCGCTCGCCCTGGCCGCCGGACGGCTACCGCGGTTCGTCGCCCAACCCGCGTTGACCAGGGCTCTTGGCGGCGGACGCGGCGACAAGATGCCTTCGTTCCACATCGACCTGCATTCGGGACGCGGCCAGACCGAGGTGCAGTTCCTGAACGGCGCCGTGGTGCGTTACGGCGCCGAGCACGGAGTCCCGACCCCGGTGAACAAGGTGCTCACCGAGACCCTCGAAGACCTCAGCGCCGGCCGCCAGAGCCTCGAGACCTACCGCCACAACCCGGACGCGTTGCTGGCAAAGCTCTCCTGAGGCGTTCCGAACGGTCCCTGAGGAGCCCTTCAACGAACGACTTCCTGCCAGCCGACGCTCCCTGAGCTTGACGAAGGGTCCCTGAGGAGCCCCTCGCTACGAACAAGCATGCCCCCACCAACGGTCCCTGAGGAGCCCGGCGCGAGGAACGAGCATTCCCCACCAACGGTCCCTGAGGAGCCCGGCGCGAGGAACGAGCGCCGGGCGTCACGAAGGGCCGCCGAGACGACACCAATGATGCAGGCGGACGCCCTTCGTGACGCCCCGCTCGTTCCTCGCGGGGCTCCTCAGGGACCGTTCGGTTTGCAGGAACTCGTTCCTGAGGGGCCCGAGGTGAGGAATTAGCGAGCCTCCACCACGATCCCTGAGGAGCCCGGCGCGAGGAACGAGCGCCGGGCGTCACGAAGGGCCGCCGA
>DAORUI010000109.1:0-2524 GCA_035433085.1 Propionicimonas sp.
GGCGCCACCTCGGTCTGGACGAGTGCGCCGCCGACGACCTTGGTCTGCTCGGGATCTCCGGCCACGCTCAACCCGATTTCGGGCATACCTGGCGCCGACAGAGTGACATCTCCGTCCTTGGCTACTTCAACGGCCGTTCCATCGTCGGTCTCCAGGGCTAGGCCGTCCTTGGTCTTCACCATGGGAAGGGCGTCTGCAGCCGAGGCCGCGTCCGCAAGCGCAGCCGCAGCCTTGGCATTGCCTGACTCGTAGCTCTCCGCCGCGTCGGCGATCGCCTGTTCGTCCGCGGAGGCGCCCGCCTCGGGCTGTGTTGTCGCAACCACCCGCGCCGCAGGCACTGTCGGGGCGCTTGTTTCGGCATGCGCGGGCTGCAACTGCGAACCCGACACCACGAGTGCGACCGATAGGATCGCCGCCAGTCTTCGCCAAGGCTGGCCGGCGGACAGAGACAAGTCCTTAACAATTCCTCCTTACAGGGGCAGGCAGGTTGGCGAGACCCTAGCGGCAATGAATCTCACCGGTCAACCAAGCCCATCTTTGCGCCGGTCAACTTCTACGCAGTTCGAGTTGATCGAGCGTAAGGACTAGAGGATTGCCCTTGCGAAGGCGTGACGCGGGTGACGGCCTTCGTTCAATCGCGGCGGACCTCATCGCACTATCAAGGAATTCTTTATTTCCCCCTGGAACATAGATCGTTTGCCACCGCGGCCAGGCGCAGGGCACATCAAGAGAAGCAGATGGGCGCACCTGGACATTTCACCGATGCTGGCACTCCGACGTCGGTTCAAGCACGGTATCCCGGCGCTCGGCCGATTTCGACCAGGAAGTGTACGAACTTGCAGATGCAACTTGTCGATCGTCACCCTAGGCAGCCCTGACCTCGGGGCCACAACTGCTCCAATACGCCCGCCGGACGGTTGTCTGAATCCTCCTGAGCGGCCCTTCGTGACGTCCCGCTCGTTCCTCGCGGGCCTCCTCAGGGACCGTGTCGGAGAGCTTCATCACAGGGTGCGGTGGCTCCAGCTCGCGGGGTGGCCGTCCACGTAGGGCATCACGCCGTGGAACATCGGGCCGTCGTCGAATACCAAACCGAGCCAATGCCGGTCTCCGGGCCACATCGGGAGTTCGTTCAGGCGGTTGATGTCGTGCCAGGCCAAGGGGCCGTCGTCGTTACGCTCGGGAACCGCACCGGAATAGCCATCGACCACGAAGATGAAGCCGATCCAGTCCTCGCCGCCGACGCCGAAGCCGGGCCAGGACACCGTCCCCCGCAAGCGGGCCGAGGTCACCTCGATGCCGGCCTCCTCCTGCAGTTCGCGGCAGAGACAGGAGTACACGTCCTCGTCCGGCTCGAGCTTGCCGCCCAAGCCGTTCCACTTGCCGGCGTGCTGGTCGCCGTCCCGGCTGCGGTGCACCAGCAGCACGCGCTCACCGTCCGCGGACAGCACGTAACCAAGCGTGCCGACAATCGGGGTATAGGGCATCGCTACACCAGGACGGTGCTCACCGGCAGCCCGGAGTTGGCTCCGATCGCCAGCGACGACGGACGCAGCCCGGCGCTGACCACCTCGGCCCCGAGCACCGCGATCATCGCCCCGTTGTCCGTGCACAACGCCGGACGCGGCCGTCGCAGCGTGATACCGGCGGCTGCCGTCCGCTCCTCCAGCAGGCCGCGCAGACGCGAGTTGGCGGCCACTCCCCCGCCGAGCAGGATCGTGTCCACGCCCAGGTGCTCGCAGGCGTCCACCGCCTTGGCGGTGAGCACGTCGCAGACTGCTTCCTGGAAGGACGCGGCCACGTCGGCGACCGGCACATCAAGGCCATCGCGGCGCCGGGTCTCCACCCAGCGCGACACAGCAGTCTTCAATCCCGAGAACGAGTAGTCGAAGCGATGTTTCGCCAGATCCTTTCGGGCGGTCAGCCCGCGCGGGAACGCGATCGCCTTTGGGTCGCCGTCGGCCGCCAGCCTGTCGATGATCGGGCCTCCCGGGTACGCGAGGCCGAGCAGCCGGGCCACTTTGTCGTAGGCCTCTCCGGCGGCGTCGTCGATGGTGGCGCCCAGTTCGGTGATCTCGGACGTGATGTCGTTCACCGCGAGCAACGAAGTGTGCCCGCCAGAGACCAGCAGCGCGGCGCACGGCTGGGGCAGCGGACCGTGGTCAAGCAGGTCGACCGCGACGTGCCCCACCAGATGGTTGACGCCGTACAGCGGCTTGTTCAGCGCAAGCGCGAGCGCCTTGGCCGAAGCCAGTCCGACCACCAGCGCACCCATCAGGCCGGGCCCGGCGGTGACCGCGATCGCGTCCACTTCCGCGAGGTCGATGTCAGCGGTTGCGCATGCCCGCCGCAGTGCGGGCACCATGGCCTGCAGGTGCGCACGACTGGCCACCTCGGGCACCACTCCGCCGAATCGGACGTGCTCGGCGACCGAAGAGGCCACCTCGTTGGCCAGCAGTTGACGACCGCGGACGATGCCAACGCCCGTCTCGTCGCAGGACGACTCGATGCCGAGGATCAGCGGGCC
>DAORUI010000109.1:2624-10748 GCA_035433085.1 Propionicimonas sp.
GGCCCTTCGACAGGCTCAGGGAACGTGGATGGGTACCCAGGCCCTTCGACAGGCTCAGGGAACGTAGACGCGTGCCCGGTGGACGTACCGGTGGTCATGCCACCGCCCAGTCGTCGTTCTCGGCGATCGGCCGCAGCATCACCATCGCGTCCCGGCCGGGGCCGTAGTAGTCCCGCCGCACGCTCACCTGCACGAACCCCAGGCTGCTATACAGAGCCACCGCGGACCGGTTGTCGGGCCGCACCTCCAGCAGCATCCGCCGCGCGCCGACCGCGCCGGCCCACTCCAGGCCGGCGCGCACCAGCGAGGATCCGATGCCCTGGCCGCGCGCGTCCGGGTGCACGATCACGCGGTGCAGGTCGGCCATGTCCTCGATGCAGCTGAACGTCGCCACGGCAACGATCCGGGCGTCCCGGTCGAGGCGAGCCAACACGTAGCGGTCGGGAGCCGCCAACTCCTCGGCCCAGGCGCTCTCCGACCACTGCTCGGCGGGATCGAATCCCATCCGCTCCAGCGCCAGGATGTCGTCCAGGTCGGTCTCGCGGGCGTGCGTGATGATCATGACTTCTCCATCCTCGCCAGTCGAGGCACCAGCAGCGTCGACTTGCGGGTAGTGGGCACCTCGGCGTCCGGTCGCCTCAGGTACAGCGGTTCGTGGCCGGCATCGGGCAGTTGTCCGGCCGCAGCGGCCAGCAGGCCGGCGTCCAACTCAGCCGGACCGGTGCACTCCCCCGCCAGAGGCGCTCCCGGACCGGCCAGCGGAAGTGCAGGCACCTCGATCGGCGCGGACACGCTGGGCCCGCTCAATCGCGTCCCGTCAGCAGCGTAGGTGGCCCAGTACACCTCCTTGCGCCTGGCGTCCGCCACCACGGCGAACCGCTCGGGCGCGCCTCGCCGGGCCCAGTCGAGGGCGATCGCGTCCAGGCTGCAGACCCCGCGGACGTCGATTCCGAGCGCCTCACCCAGGGTGAGCGCGGCCACGACGCCCACCCGCAGCCCGGTGAATGGCCCCGGCCCGACGCCGACCACGATCGCGGTCAGATCGGACGGGGTCGCGCCGGCCGCGGCAAGCACGCGCTGGACCAGTGGAAGCAGTTGCTCAGCGTGTGCCCGCCGGTCACCCACCGCGTCGGATACGAGCGGTACCCCGTCTCGGGCCAGCCCGGCGCGGACGTCCGTAGCGGTGTCGATCCCCAACACCATCGCGGTGGGCTTGGTCGTAGGTGTGGTCACAGGGCCTCCAGTTCGGGACGGGCGGCGCTCCAGCGGTCGCCGACCGGGGTCAGGAACACCCAGCGGGTCTCCTCGGCGTCCAGGCTGCGACGAATGTCGATCTCCAGGTACCCATCGGCGAGCCCTTCGGCCACCCCGGCTCCCCACTCCACGAGGGTGACGGAGTCGTCGAGGGACAGGTCCAGGTCGAGGTCATCCAGTTCGGCCGCTGAGCCGAGCCGATAGGCGTCCACGTGAACCAAAGCCGGCCCTCCGACCAGGGAAGGGTGGATTCGCGACAGCACGAAGGTGGGCGAGATGATCGCCCCGCCCACGCCCATCCCCGCGCCGAGCCCCTGGGTGAGAGTGGTCTTGCCCGACCCGAGGTCGCCGGTGGCGATGATCACGTCACCGGCTCGCACCACGCCGGCCAGCCGCCGGCCAAGTTCCTTGGTCTCCTCGGCGGTGGCGGCCGTCCGAAAGACGGGCAGCTGCCGGGCGAGGGTGAGACTGGTGCCCGTGCGTCCGACTTCGGCGAAGCCGTGTCGGTGCCACCATGCGACCACCTGCGGGAACTCTTCGCGGGCCACGAGTTCGACGCTCCGGACGCCCACCAGCGAGAGTTGTTCGAGGGTCACCTCGACCATGGCGGACGCGATCCCGAGTTGCTGGAACTGCGGACGCACCGAGACCCTGTGGATGCCGGCGACGTTCGCTTCGATGCTCACGATGACCACCCCGGCGGGCTCACCGTCCACTTCGGCGAGCACCCCGAACCCGGACGCGAGTGCGTCGGCAACGCGCTCCGGCGTCTCGGACAGCGCGGGCGGCGGGGGTTCGACCGGCGGACGATTCCCGAACGCTTCGACGATCAGCGCGGCGATGGCGGACGCGTCGTCCAAGCTCGGCCTGACCAGGCGCAACGCCCGGCCGTCACCGAGTTCGGTCTCGGCCAGTTCCATCGACATCCTCCGAATCGCCGGGTCGCAAACCCGACCGATCTTACCAGCGCGACCTCAGATGGCTTCGTTCACCGTTTCGAAGGTCGCCATCACGTCGGCCACCGACGTTGCCGCCGAGAGGTTGGCCACCGCATCGGGGTCGAGGAAGATCCCCGCGATCCCGCTGAGAATCCGTACATGTTCGTCGTTCGCCCCGGCGATTCCCACCACGAACTCGGCGGTGTTGCCGTTCCACTCGATGCCGTCGGGGTAGCGCACCACCGCGATGGCCGAGCGGTGGATCAGCCCCTGTGCCTCATTGGTGCCGTGCGGGATCGCCAGCAGGTTGCCCATATACGTCGAGACCGAGCGTTCGCGCGCCAGCATCGAGTCGACGTAGCCGGGTTCGACCGCCCCGGTAGCCACCAATAGCGCGCCGACCTCAGCGATCGCCGATAGCTTGTCGGTCGCCGATCCGGAGAGGCGGACGGCCTCAGGCAGCAGCACCGAGGAGGTGGCATCCGTGGTCGAGGGGGTCTCGTCCGGCTCGACCGGCGGGGTGGCGAACTCGATGAGCATGGTCTCTGCCGGCTGTACCGGCCGAGACTCGGGCACGTCGGCAGCCAGTGTCTCGACCGACTCGGGCAGCAGGGTGGAGGCTTCGACTATGAGGGGGGTCTCGACCGGCTCAACCAACTCAGGCACGTCACCGCTCACAGTCTCGAGCGGTTCAACAGACTCAGACAACGGCACGTCAGTGCCCACGGTCTCGACCGGCTCAACCAGCCGCCTGCCAGGTTCGGCGACTGCAGGAGCATCATCCGGCTGGACGGAGTCGGCGTCCGGCTCGATCGCGCGCTTGGCTCCAGTCGTCGCCGAGCGGCGGACCAGCAGGTACCAAACGCCGGCGACGAGCAGCGCGGCTACCACCACCGACAAGATGACGAGTTCGACCACAGTTTCGACCTCCCTTTCGCCCGGCAAGCCTACCGAACCCGGCTTCGAACCCTTCGCACGCAGAAACGGGGATGGTTCCTGGGTTCCGGGACCCAGTCCTGAGCCGACTCATCCGGCTGAACGCTACTTACGCCTCCGGCCGGCGAGCGTCGGCGTCCACAGTTGTCGTTCTGCGGGGTATGGCGCGGCCCCAAGGATCGGCGGCGTCCGCTGTTGTGGTTACCAACCGGGATTCCGCATCGATAACCACAAGTTCGGACGCTGACCGCCCAAGCCGCATCGCCACCCGCTGCATAACCACAACAACGGACGCCGGGGCTCAGTCGGTGGGCACCACCAAGCGGGCGGCCAGCTCATGCGGCGGCATCGGCCCGGGATGCGCGGACGCGGTCAGCGCCTGCACGCTCGCGGCGGCCAGCGCGGCCTTCACCGGTGGCAGTCCGGCTGCCAGCAGGGTGCCGCAGATGCCAGCCAGCACGTCACCGGAGCCAGCCTGCGCAGTCCACGCGGGACCCGGAACGGCGATCCACACCCGGGCATCGCCGGGAGTGGCGACGAACTGGCTCGCGCCCTTCAGCAACACGGTGCAGCCGGTGCGTTCGGCGGCCGCTCGAACCGCCGCCACCGGGTCAGCCGCGACCTCGTCCCGCGACGCTCCGAGCAGCGCAGCCAATTCACCCGCATGCGGCGTGAGCACAACGCTGGCCCGGCCACGCTCGGGCAGGTGCCGCAGCCCGTCGGCGTCGACCACCAGCGGGACGCCGGCCGCGACTGCGCGCGCCACCACCCCGTCGTCCTTGCGCTCGCCCCAACCCGACCCGAGTACCAACGCCTGAACGCGACCGGCACTCAGCACGATGTTCGGGAAGCGGTCGAGCACCCGGGCACCGACCTCCCTGCCACCGAGGTAACGCACCATCCCGGCACCGGCGCCCACCGCTCCGGCGGCGCTCAGCACGCCTGCGCCGGGGTAGTCCGGCGAGCCGGTGTCCAAGCCGACCACCCCGCGGGAGTACTTGTCGCTTCGGGCGTCCGGCACCGGCCAGACCTTCGCGAGATCGGACGCGTCCCAGCGCACGAACGCAGGCTCAGGCAGGTCCAGCCCGATGTCGACCAACTCGATCTCACCGCACGCCGAGCGCGCCGGTTCCATCAGCTGGCAGGCCTTCAAGCCGCCGAAGGTGACCGTGAGTGCCGCCTCGAAGTGCGGCTCAGCGCTGAACGGCGGTTCGGGCGACAACCCGGACGGCAGGTCGACGGCGACCAGCGGCACCCGTCCGGACGCAACCGCGGCGGCGAACTCGGCCACCGGCCCGTCCAGCCCCGGACGCGACCCGATGCCGGCGACCGCGTCGACCACCAGAGCGCACCGGCTCAACCCCGCGTTAGCCGAAGCTGCGTCCACCTCTCGACCGCCGGACGCCAACAACTCCGTCCAACCGCCGGCGTGCACTCCGGTTCCCACCCGCCATGCCTCCACCCGTACGCCTCGCCGCGCCAGCCGCGCACCGGCGTACAGGGCGTCCCCGCCGTTGTTGCCGGAACCGACCACCAGCAGCACCCGAGCGCCGTACGCGCGACCGCCCGCTCGCAGGCGACGCACCAGGGCCGCAGCCAGACCGGCGGCGGCCCGCTGCATCAGGGCTCCTGGAGCAACGACCTCGAACGCCCGGCCCTCGGCTTCGCGAATCTGGGCGACGGTGTAGCCGAAGTCCATCAGGACTCGCAGACCACCATCGCGGCGGCCACCCCCGCGTCGTGGGTGATCGACAGGTGCACGTTGGCGATGCCGAGTTCCGCGACGCGGGCAGCAACCGTCCCGCTGAAAGTGAAGAAGGGCTTGCCCAACTCGTCGCGCAGCACCTCGACGTCGGTCCAGACCAGCCCGCGGGGCGCCCCGAGCGCCTTGGCCAGTGCCTCCTTGGCTGCGAACCTGCCGGCGAGCCGTTCGGTGGGGGCGTCCTCACGCTCGGCGACCGTGAACAGCCGCTCCAGCAACCCCGGACGCTCCACCGCGCGAGAGAACCTGAAGACCTCGGTGAGGTCGAGCCCGATGCCGACGATCATGTGAGGATCATTCCACGCCTGAGCGGTTCACTCGACGGTCACGCTCTTGGCGAGGTTGCGCGGTTGGTCGACGTCGTAGCCCTTCAGCGTCGCGAGTTCGCAGGCGAACATCTGCAGCGGTGCCATCGCCACCAGTGGCTGCAACAGGGTGGACACCTTCGGCAGCCGAATCAGCACATCGGCGTACGGCTCCACCTCGTGGTCGCCCTCCTCTGCCAGGACGATGGTCAGCGCACCGCGGGCGCGAACCTCCTGGATGTTGGAGACCACCTTGTCGTGCAGCTGGTCTCGGCCCTGCGGGGGCACCACGACGAACACCGGGATGCCCGGTTCGACCAGCGCGATCGGCCCATGCTTCAACTCACCGGCGGGGAAACCCTCGGCATGCAGGTAGGCGATCTCCTTCAGCTTCAGCGCACCCTCCAGCGCCACCGGGTAGCCGACGTGGCGGCCGAGGAACAACACCGACTTCTGGTCGACGAACCGCGCCGCCAACTCCTTGACCGAATCCAGACCATCCAGCACCTGCTGGATCAGCGGCGGGGTACCGGCCAGCTCCGACATCACCGCGCGGATCTCGTCGTCGTACATCGTGCCGCGCACCTGGGCCAGATACAGACCGAGCAGGTAGCAGGCAGCCACCTGGGTCAGGAAGCCCTTCGTGGACGCCACCCCGATCTCGGGGCCGGCGTGGGTGTAGATCACCGCGTCCGATTCGCGCGGGATCGTGGCGCCGTTGGTGTTGCAGATCGCGATCACCTTTGCCCGCTGCGCCCGGGCGTGCCGGATGGCCATCAGGGTGTCGGCGGTCTCGCCCGACTGGCTGATCGTGACCACCAGCGTCGAGCCGGTGATGATCGGGTCGCGGTAGCGGAACTCGCTCGCGATCTCGACCTCGCAGGCGACCCGCGTCCAGTGCTCAATCGCGTACTTGGCCACCAACCCGGCGTAGTAGGCGCTGCCACAAGCCACGATGATGATCTTGTCGACCAGTTGGAGCTCGGCCTCGGGGATATGCAGCTCGTCCAGCTTCAGTGCGCCGTCAGGGCTGAACCTTCCCAACAGCGTGTCCGCGACAGCTTGGGGCTGCTCGTAGATCTCCTTGCGCATGAACCAGTCGTAGCCGGCCTTCTCGGCCGCCGACAGGTCCCAGGTCACTTCGAAAGGGTGGCTCTCGGCGGGGGCGCCGTGGAAGTCGGTCACCACGACCGCGTCGGCGGTGACATCCACCACCTGGTCCTGGCCTAGTTCGATCGCCGAACGGGTGAACTCGATGAACGCCGAAACATCGGACGCGACGAAGTTCTCCCCGACCCCGACCCCGACCATCAGCGGCGAGTTGCGCCGCGCGGCGACCAGGCGTCCGGGCTGCTGGCTGTCAACGGCCACCAGCGTGAACGCGCCCTGAAGCCGACGACAGACCGCGCGCATGGCCTCGGCCAGGTCGGCGCCGCCGGCCACTTCGAGGCCCAGCAGCTGTGCCGCGGTCTCCGAGTCGGTCTGCGAGCGGAACTCGATGCCCTTGGCTTCCAACTCGGATCGCAGAGCAGCGAAGTTCTCGATGATGCCGTTGTGGATCAGCGCGACCCGTCCGTTCGCGGAGAGGTGCGGGTGCGCGTTGGCGTCCGTCGGTGCGCCGTGGGTGGCCCAGCGGCTGTGCCCGATGCCCGTCCCGCTGTCGGGCAGGGGACGCTGCGCCAACTCAGCGTCCAGGTTGGAGATCTTGCCCGCCTTCTTGCGGAACTCGATCCCGTCGTGGCTGACCACCGCGACGCCGGCCGAGTCGTAGCCCCGGTACTCCATCCGGCGCAGGCCGGCGACCACGACCTCACGCGCCACCCGGGGGCCGGTGTATCCGATGATTCCGCACATGGTGGTCACTGTAGTGGCGGGTTTGCGAGACTATGGCGCGTTGCCCATGGGCGAACGACTACTCGGCGAGGTGCGAAGATGTCCCTACCTACAGCGGCCACTGCGGCCGCCCCCGAAGACCATCCCTTCGGGCCGTATCTCACGCTCGACCGGCAGCACTGGGCCGCGCTGGCCGCGGCCCGTCCGGACAACCTGGACGCCCCGACGCTGGACCGACTGCGCGGCATCGGCGACCCGACGGACGCAGCCGAGGTGCGCCAGGTCTACCTGCCGCTGACCGACCTGCTCAGCCTGTACGTGGAGCGCACCGGCGCCCTGTTCTCCAGCAGCCACCAGTTCCTGGGGCTCTCGGGTCAGCGGACGCCGTTCGTGATCGGGGTCGCGGGTTCGGTCGCGGTCGGCAAGTCCACCACTTCGCGACTGCTGCGCGAACTGCTGTCTCGGCTGCCCTCGCGTCCGCGGGTCGACCTGGTGACCACCGACGGCTTCCTGTACCCCAACGCGAAGCTCGCCGAACTCGGCCTGCTGGAGCGCAAGGGTTACCCGGAGTCGTACGACCGCCACCGGCTGCTGCGTTTCGTGATGGACGTGAAGTCGGGCAGCCCGAGCGTGGACGCCCCCGTGTACTCGCACATGATCTACGACATCGTGCCCGACCATGTGGTGACGGTGAGCCAGCCCGACATCCTGATCATCGAGGGGCTGAACGTGCTGCAGCCGGCCCGGCGACGGACGGACGGGAGCACGGGTCTGGCGGTCAGCGATTTCTTCGACTTCTCGGTCTACGTGGACGCTTCCGACGACGACATCCGCAATTGGTACATCGCCCGGTTCCTGCAGCTGTGGGAGACGGCTTTCCGCGACCCGCAGTCGTACTTCGTCCGGTTCTCCGAGTTATCGCGGGAGGAGGCGACCGCGCAGGCCGGCGAGATCTGGGACGCGATCAACGGCCCCAACCTCGACTTGAACATCCGCCCGACCCGTGGCCGGGCCACCGCGATCCTGCGCAAGGGCCCGGATCACCAGGTCAGCTGGGTCCGGATCCGGAAGGTGTAGGCATGAGCGAGACGCACGT
>DAORUI010000110.1:0-10695 GCA_035433085.1 Propionicimonas sp.
GAGAGCAACGATGCCGGGCCCGGCCTCAGATCTTTAGCAGACACGCCCTAGGTCGAGATCCTGTAGGGCCTGGACTTCTATCCCCCGGGTGGCCTTGCCCATCCCCACCGGGGTCACGGGAGGCACGGGGTCAAGCAGACTCGCGCCGTTGATGAACATGAGCTTGACGTGGTCAGGCAAGGCGCCGCATGAGAAGCACCAGCCGTCGCCGACGCCGTAGTAGGACATTCCCCACTTCACAGAGCGTTGAAGGCCGGGGAGAGTCTCCGCGGCCAAGTGATCGACTGCCTCAGCGATGCCACGCTGCGGCTGTGGAAGGCTCGCTATGTAGGCGAACACCGGCTGGTCTCCGACTGCCGCGCGGGCGGGACTGACCCGTCCCGTCACGGTGGTCGCCAACTCCGCGCCGCTGGTTGGCGCAACACCCGACCGCGACTTCCGGGCGGGGATGTCCTGGTGATTACTAGTGGCCATAGCGAGTTCCGTCCTGTCGTGTGCTGATCTGTCGTCCGCGCTGTCTCAGTGGTGCGACTCACCAGCGGTCGGCTCTTTCTGGGCGGCCCACTGTCCGAGGGCGGCGATCGGCGTGCTCAAGGCGAGCCCGCGCTCGGTCAAGGCGTACGCCCTCGTGTTGTGACGAAGAGGCAGCCGGTAGAGGACGCCGGCGGCTTCGAGTTCACGCAACCTGACGGCCAGCATGTTCGTGCCCAGGCCGAGGTCGCGTTGCAGGTCGCCGTAGCGCTGCGGACCGTCGAGCAGCCGCTCCACGATAAGCAGTGCCCACCGTGCTCCGACGATCTCGAGCGCCGCAGCCAGGTCGGTCACGGCGCCGGGTCGGGATCCGGTTTCATCCAGTACGGCGAGTAGTGATATCCGTCGAGATCGTCAAACTGGCGCTGGTACATGAACGGGTAGTCGTCGGTGTCACCGATCCGCCCACCCGCTGCCCCGGCGCGCTCGACGAGGGCGTCCACGGCCTCGCGGCTGGCGAGGTCGAAGGAGACGGTCACCTTTGAGGGGGTGTCAGGCCCGCCGATCAGGTCCTCGGTACCGCCCACGCTCGCGTACCTCTCGCGGCTCCCGAGCATGACGTACTGCTCCGGGGCGATGGAGAAGCACGCCACATTGTGGTCGGACATCTCAGGGTTCAGCGTCCAGCCAAGGGCGGTGTAGAACTCGGTGGCTCGCTCGACGCTCTCGACCGGGCATGTGATGAAGAGGCTCATGAAAGGCATACTTCCAAAATAGAAGTGGTCCGTCAAGGCCCTGTGGGTCGTGGCGCCCCGGCTCGCCGAGAGCCCGCTCATGCCGCAGTGAGGACGTGGCTCTCCCGGTCGCTCCTGCACGACCACGCCGGACGTACCGATCTATGCAATGTGCATCGCGCTACACCGCGCAGTCTTCGCTGCATCTCGACAGATGCAGCCAATCTTGCACAGCGCGCATCGTATGTAACATAAACGCTGCGTTATGGGTTTCGACACAATCCGCGACCCTGCTTATGGATTGCGCTGCAGTGGCTCGGAGGGCTCGCCCGCCGGGCCAGCCGACACGCGGGCTCCGGAAGTGGGCCCCGGGGCCACGTGGCTGAACAGCTCGGGCAGGACATCGGCCGTGGAGACCCCTGCCCGATCGTCGCGGGCAAGAAAGTGCTCCGCCTGGAGCGCACAGCCTTGCGGCAGCTCTGTATCGAGTCTGCGAGGCCACGACGGTCAGAATGCGCCTATGCCCGTGACGAACCCATGGCTCGCTGAGCCGCTTCCAGACCGAGACCTACCGCGCGAGCAACTGGAGGACCGGATCCTCCAGTTGCTGTCGACGCACAACACCGCGGTCGTCGCCACCGTGAACAAAGACGGCAGCCCCACAGCGACGCCAGTGTGCTACTACAGCCTTGGGTTCGAGATCTTCTACACAAGCTGGAACGCGTCGCGTAAGTCACGCAACCTGAGGCGGGACCCGAGAGTGTCCGCGGGCATCGTGGCACCGCTGGTTGGTCAGGCCAGCAGCCGAGGCGCCCAGCTGTTCGGCACAGCGCGCACCCTGGAGCGAGACGACGCCGAGGCCGAGCAGTACTGGGAAGCCTTCCGGTGGCAGTCAGACCACGTGGAGCGTGGTCTGCCACTCAGCGAACCGCCCGTGGATCCGCTGACGATCATCACGCCCGACCGCATCCTGTACACCGAGCACTGGCTACGCCGCGACGGCTTCCGACCACGCCAGACCTGGCGGAGGGGCTAACGCGCAGGGCGCATTGCGACCGACTCCTCAGGTCGGAAGTGTCACCTCGATCCATCCGGCCATGGCGCAGGCCGCGCACCCGGCGACCTCGCAGCGGAACGGGTCCAGAAACGGCACGCCGTAGCCAACGATGTAGTCACTGGGGCTGTGGGAAGATCCGGCACTGTGCCCCAGCCCACCGCCTACGACGACCTACGCATCCGGATCACCCACCTCCTGGAGTCAATGGAGCGCGCACCGGTCGTCGGGATCTCCGGTCACGGTGGGGCGGGCAAGTCCACCCTCGCGGCCCGCTTGATGGCCGACCTGGGCGGTCAACCTGAGCAGGTCGTCAGGACGGACCGCTTCTATGCCGTGGACGCAGGACCGGGTTCCGGCTTGTTTGACCTGCACGACTGGCCAGCACTGCTCGACCTACTGAACCGCCTGCGCGCGACCCCCAATCCGCCACGGCTCGTCTACCCCGTCCGGACCTACGACGGCGCCCAACGCACGTGCGACGAGCCCATGCCACCGGTGGTGATCGTCGAGGGCATCAGGTTGCTACGCCCGGAAACGATGCCGCTGCTGGACCTTGCGGTGTGGATCGACCTGTCGCCGGAGTCCGCAGGCCGCCGGGCCGTCGAGCGCAACCGCAATCAAGGCGACACCCGCGCCGAACTTGACCTGTGGCGTACCAAGTGGATCCCAGAGGCGCATGCCTACGCCCAGTCGACGAATCCAGATCGCTTGGCGCACGTGGTCATCGGTCATGCCGGCACCACCTGAGGCGGGCTGGGCCCTTGCCCCGACGGGCGTGGGCAAGGCGGCGGAACCAGACGCGGGGACACTGGCCCGCACACGTTCATGCCGCTTGCGGCCGACCGGGGGAGTTCGCAGCGCTAGTCGGTTGCGAGCTGCACTGCGCTTCGGATGCTTGACAGGGCGGCCGGGTCGGCCAGCTTCAGGCCGGAGAGGTCGGTGGGCCAGAACCAACGAATATCGTCGTGCTCGTCGGGTGCGGAGTTGACAGGCTCCCCGTCCCAGCGGGTCACGAGAAACGCGTACACGTCCAAGGTGGGGTCATTGAACGTCATCGGGATCGGCACTGGACCGTGGGCTTGGACACCGAGTTCCTCGAAGCACTCCCGAATGACCGCCTCGCGAGGCGACTCGCCTGGCTCGACATGTCCGCCGACGAGATCCCAGCAGTCCGGGTACCACTGACGCAATGGATGACGATGCACCAGCAGCACGAGACCGTCGCGGACAAGTGCCGCAACCGCTATCGGAATCCGGGCGACCATGGCGGCACGCTACGTGGCCGTTCCCTCTCATGCTGGGGAGGGTGGGTGTCCGAGGCGTCGGGCGGGCACCGCACGAATCGTCAGAGTGCGATCTGGAGTTGACTGAGCGCCATGTGGTTCCCGACCAGGTCGGCGAGGTGGTCGGGGTGTAGGAAGTGCCACGTCTGCGGCGGATGCCAAGCGCGAGATTGCCGGATGTGGTCAAGCGTGATCGGCTCGTTGAGCACACTGACGTCCCGGAGGTAGATGGCAACGGCTTGTTGGGACCCCGAGAGGTACGCGTCATACTCCTGGGCTGTGACACGGGCTGGGCCCAGTAGGGCGGAGCGGACTTGACCAGGTATGCCCACCACGACGCGGTCGATGACGCAGGTCGCGACGACAGCGCTCGTTGGTGCGGTTGCGTAAAGGGCGGCGGGCTGTCCGGCCTCCACGGCTGGACGGGTCTTCCGCAGTTCGACAGTCTTCTCGCCCTGAAGGATGCGTTGAATGTGTCGCGGGTGAATCGACATGATCATGAGCTTGCTCGCGTTATCGGCCATGGCGATGCGCCTCCTGGATCAGGGCGGCAAACAGGCCGGAGGTTATACGCCGCGAACCGACGAGGTTGAGCTTCTCGCCCATCTGATCCGCGATGCTTCTCAGGCGGTCGAGCGTGACGGCCGTTGGCAACAGCTCGGTTCCCGTCACGTTCAGCGCCCTCACCTTCCCGGCCTTCTCCTCGATGGCCCGGACCTGCGGATACGTGTAGACCCCGAGCCGCTGATACTTCCGGTAGAGATCCGTAGCCGACCCATCGCGGACATCCACGAGCAAGCTGCAGGCGAAGAGTTGATGTGTCGGGGCGCTGGCGTACCAGAGGATGCGGCCGGGCGCTTCTTCACCGGCGCGCCCCGCCTTGTAGTAGACGTGCTCCGTGCTGAGGCCGAGCACGTTGCTTCTGGGGAAGAGCATCTCCGGGTAGCCGAAGAGCTCGGTTGCCCACGGCGACTTGATTGGGACAATCCAGGTCGGGATGTTGGCGTCCAGCACCCGCAGTGGGCGGAAGACGTGCTCAAGGGCAGCAGGTGATTCCTGGAGTGCCTGGTCAGCCAGTCTCTTGACGGCCTCGGCGTTCTCTGGTGATAACCCCCTCATCGCCTCGCTCAGCGCCGCGGGCAGATCGCGCACACTCACCTGGGCCGCGA
Organism: Propionicimonas sp.; assembly: GCA_035433085.1. Classification (GTDB taxonomy): domain Bacteria; phylum Actinomycetota; class Actinomycetes; order Propionibacteriales; family Propionibacteriaceae; genus Propionicimonas. The sequence continues at coordinate 4,715 of DAORUI010000110.1, forward strand.
GCGTCAGGGCAACAAGAGTGTGCTCCCCTGAACGGGCAAAGCCATCGGCCAGCGCGGCCTTCACCAGTTCGTTCGACGCGTTGCCGTCGTCCATCACGATGCTCAAGCACTCGAGTTCCTCAGCCGTCGAGCGCAGGTACTGGGTCAGTTGGGCCGCAAGGGTGCTCGACAACGGACCGGTCCGCACCCTGGCGATCGTGACCTCAAGCGTCGAGTCATGTGAGATAGCCCCGATGACTGCAGCGGACTCCCCATCTGGGCCCTGGACGTGCGTAAGCCGCGAGTTTGGTCGAGCGGCAGCCACGGCATCCAGTTGACGTTCAAAGTCGTTTCGTCGTTCGCCCTTCGCATGCGCGAGCAGGTCCAGGGCACGGTCGGGGTGGCTGGAAATGTCTTGCGACTCAAACTCCGTGGCCCTGAGAGCCACTGGTGCGTACGCGCCAGCCTCCTCGCGTTCGTGGACGACCGCGACCAGGGTGCTGGGCGTGCAGATCGTGACGCCCGCTTCCTCGAAGGCAACATCACTCCACCGTCTGCGTGCTGGCTGATCTCGAGTGATGAGCACGGGGACGCCGGCAGTCTTGGCCCAGGCGATGTGCCGAACGTCGCTGCGATCCTGGTCGGTCCTAGGTACGAAAGCAAGGCTTGACGTGAGCAGCCACGTCGCAGCGTCGACGTCGGCCGCAGGGGCGCGAACTACTGGGTACGTCTGGGCGACCCCGATGAGCCTGGTCCTCTCCGTGGAGTCCGATTGGCGGTTGAGTTCATTGAACAGTTCGGGTGTGACAACCAGGTCCACGCGGTCGGCAAGGGACTCGATCACTTGCCGAGTCCGGATCGCTTCGGCGCTGGATGTGGTGGTGTGCAGGTCGATGAACACGTTCGCGTCGATGGCTGCGGTGACAATGCTGTCGCCGGGGGCCCATGACAGCAGGTCCGGATGGCCGAAGTCCAGCCACCATTCGGTCAGCGGGAGCCGCTGGGATCCTCGCCCTTCGCGCTCACCAATGGACACGAAGCCCAGCGCCGGCCAGGCACGGTTGGCTTCCCAGTCGCGACGGCAGCGAAGTCCGATGCCGCGACGTGCTCCGTGTCGAGAACTGATCTCGGCGATCAGGGCCCGAGCCACGCCCGACCCGCGGGCCTCCGGCTTCACCACGAGATGTGCGAGCCGTACCTCGTTTCTGGGTATGCGGTAGGCGGCGTAGCCGAGGAGCTCTTCATCCTGCACGGCCACGAGGATGTGGCCGGCTCTTCCGTAGTCGTCCCAGGCGGCGTGCGGCAGAAGGCCAAGGCTTCTGGTCTCGCTGTCTCCGAGGGCTTTCGCGGCATCGAACAGTGTCGACCCGGGCGCGGGCGCCTCGAGCCGCATGCCTGAGGGGGCAGCAGTCATGTGACGGCCCGGTCGGGTTCCTCTACCGCGACGCTCGACGGGTAGCGGATCAAAGCCCACCGCCGCTGGCTGACTGCCCGTAGGAGCACGTCGCGTTCCTTGCGTGTCAGTGATGGGTCGATTGCGAGTGACTGGATGGTGTCGACCTCCCACTCGAGCCGGGCCTTGATGCGGTCGAAGATCTGCCGACAGCGGCGACTGCAGAACCTGGTTGGGCGGCCAGCCGCGTATCCCGAAGGCCAGGCGCACGTCTGCTCGCAGGTGGGGTTCATGCATCGGTATGCGGCATTGGGCGCGACGGTTTCATCCAGGCCGCGGAGGACATCCGATGCCGTGGCAGCAGGTATCGACTCCATGAAGGTCTGAAGAGTGCGAGTCAAGACACCGCCTCGGCGGTCGGGGCGCTGGTCAGGCGCCCGAGAGTTGGTTGCCATGAGCCTACCTTCGATGAGTCGTTAGTCATCGGCGACCCTACCGCTTCCACAAGCATTTACGACTAGCTGAGATGACCTGCATAGATGGGTCCTTGGCGACGCTGACGTGCATCCTTGGGTTGACAGGTCGCAGCAAGGAAGGTGGACGGGCAACCAATGCTCGCCAGAGCGCGAAGCGCTGGTCATTGACTTACGCCCACCGACGAAAGGTCGCAAATGGTTGCCGTTTCGGCGTGTCCACGGTACGTTTTCCACGGTCCTTCGTTACACCGCAAGGAGTGAGGGCGCATCGGCTGGCACCGATACGCCCTCGATGACGGACCCGATGCAAGCTGTCACAAGCGAAGGACCGTCAGGGGTCAGTCTATGGATGCTGCGCGCTCACAGCCAGCCTTGGTGGGTCGGGTGACGACGTGGACCTTTCGGCTCACGGGTGGCCCGACGGCGTGGGATTGGACCGTCGGGCCACCTGACCCGCTCTCTTTGCTGTCGATCCGGAGCCTGCGGTCGACGGAGAAGAGTCGCCACATCCCTGTGCAGGCCCACTCGGTGACACTGGGCGGGTCGATTCGGGTGGAGTCCGGTCTCGAGCACGACTTGGTGCGTGAGCTTGACCGAGACCCGAGCGTCGTCTGGATGGTCTCCCAGCCCGTGCGCCTGTCACTGAGCCCCGCCCAGGGCAGGTCGCGCGTGCACACGCCGGACTTGCTTGTTCTTGATTGCGAGGGCGGGGTGACGATCTGGGATGTTCGGCCGCCGGAGAAGCAGGATGAGAAGTTCAAGTTGGTCTGCGACCTCACCAGGGCCGCGTGTGATCACGTGGGCTGGGCCTACCGGGTCTACGGCGGGAGTTCCCCGACGCACCGGCACAATCTCCGATGGATCACCGCCTACCGCCGGCCGATGCCGTGGTACCCAAACGCCCGTGCCGAACTCCTCGCGATCTGCGGCTTGCCCGGCGCAACGATTGGCAGCGTCCTCAGGGCGGACCGTGGGTCGGGTCACTTGATCAGCGCCATGTGGCACCACGTGTGGACCGGGCTACTGCTGATCGACCTTGATCAGACGATGAACCGAGACTCATCCATCACGGTCGAGGTTGGCGCTTGTGACTGACGCCATCGTGGCGCTCACCGTCGGCGCCCGCATCCTCACAGCGGACGGCTATGCGGTCGTCACCGAGCTCGAGCGCCACGGGGTCCGGCTGCGCTTCTCGACTGGGGACGTGCGCTCGGTCAACTACATCCAGATCGAGGCGCGGGCAGTCGGCGACCAAGTGCAGGCCGTCCACAGCTCGCTCTACCCCTGGTGGGAGCAGCTAGAGGTAGCGGTCCGCCACGCGGCGCTGTTCAAGCAGGAATGCGTCGTCGAAGCCCGCACCGGCTACCGCTTCGGGCTGCCCGAACTGGCCCAGCCTGGCGAACCCTTCTTCCCCTTTGGTGACACGTTCGGGTTGAGCCTGGCCGCGCGGTACAAGGCGATGAGCAAAGTCGTCAGCTTCGAGCGTTCCGTCGACAGGGAGGTGATGCGGCGGGTCTACGACGGTGAACTGACGAGCCACCGCATCGCTCAACGGACACTGCAGCGGTGGGACACCCTGTGGGCCGAGGGCCAACTTCGCGCCCTTGTCGACGGGCGGTCCATCAAGGACCGCAAGGGCTTCGACGCACTTGACGCAGACTTCCGCCGGGTGGCCCTTGAGAAGTTCGCGGAGTACGACGGGTCCAAGAGCCGGCCGAACCTTCAAGAGATCGAACGCCAGGTCCGTGTCACGCTCAAGCAGTCGGGGGTGACCGGTCCACATCTCCCAGACCGGCTGACCCAGGAGTTCCTCAGCTATCACTGGAGGGCCACAGGCTCCTCGGTGCGCGCGCAGCGATCCAAGTCCTTGCGCCGGGTCTCGGGACACGAAAGCTACCCCGCGCAGCACCCCTCAGAGCTGGGCACTGACCTCACCCTGGCGAACAACTTCGTCTTGGACCCACTTCGCGAACGCGCCATCAACGTCGAGGTCGGCGTCATCCACTCGATCGCAGCGCGAGTCATCCACGGCATCCGTGTGTTCCCTCGGGGCGCCAGGGGGATCGACGTCGGGCTTCTCGTCTACGACGCGATGCGGCAGTTCTCGATGGTCGTCGACGGCACGACCATCGACGACTTCCGGTGGTGCGGGATCCCACAGTCGCTCGACCTCGGCGGCAACCCTGTCCACGTCGGCAGGCGCCCCACCGTCAAACCCGATGCATCGATTCAGGGCGTCCACTACCTGCCCGGGGTGGCACCAACATCCCTGCGTAGCGACCACGGCAGCATCTTCGTCGGCGAGCACTTTCGCGCGCTGCTTGATCAGTTCGGCATCGAACTGCGCTTGTCGCGGGGCAAGAAGCCCACGGACAACCCGCACTCCGAACGCAAGATGGAGGATCTCGAGCGCGCCTACCAGCAGGTGCCCGGCTACAAGGGCCGCTCCATTCACCAGCGCGGGCGGTTCATCGGCATCGAAGCAGACGAGCCACTACTAACTGCCGAAGAGCTGGAACGACACTTCCGCCGCTGGGTCGCTTTGGACTACCACCGGATGCCGCACGACGGCCTCACCCTGCCCGGCGCACCTGGAATCCGGTTGACGCCTCTGGAGATGCACGATGCGTTGGCTGACGCGACCGGGCGCATCCTCGTCCCCCAACACCCCGACCTGCTCTACCAGTTTCTGCCGATCATCTGGCTAGCGCCTGGTCACGCCGGCGTCGAGCACAAGAACCTCACGTATGACGCGCCCGTCCTCGAGGACTTCCGGACGGTTCGGGTGGGGACCTTCCGAGCGCAGGACCACGCGCTGCCTTTCCACCTCGACCCGCGAGACGTCACCCGCCTGTGGTTCCGGCACCCCGAGACAGACCGGATCCACGAAGTGCCCTGGAAGGGCCGCCACCTCATCCACGCCCCGCTCGTCGACGTCGTCCGCGACCGCGCCCTTCAACGCATCAAGGAACGCGGCGGTAACAAGTCCATCAACAAGACGCGCATCATGCGCCAGATCATTGACGAGATCGGCGAACTGACCACCGCGCCAAGCACCGACGAGTGGCGCGCGAAGCTTGCGGCCGCTCAGATGCGATGGGAGCAGTCCCAGCGTGACCATGCCGAAGTCGCCGACGCACACCGAGCCCTGCAGGTCCACGCGGGCTCCGACCTCACCCAAGTTCTTCCCCGCGAATCCGCCCCGCAACCCGACCGCGACGAAGCGAACGCCATCGACTTCGACGCGCCCTTGCCTGACTACGAGCAGCAGGTCATCTGATGGATGCCCGCCTCTGGCACCAACAGGCCACCACCCCCCGCCAAGCTCTGCCCGCCCCTGTCCCAGTCGACGTCTTCGACGCTTGGTCCCAGAATCCCCAGAACGCCTACTGGGCGCAGCTCCAGCCTGCGCTGGCAGGCGTGGTCCTGCCATCCCCGCTCGCCAGGGCCGCTGCGGCCCAATTGACGCGCCTGCTTGACCGAAACGAGCAAAGACCGCCCGGCGCCAAAGCCATCGGCTCAGTCAGCGCACCGTTCGCCGTCGGCAAGTCCACCTTCGTCAAGGACTGGGCCCAGGCGGCCTACCGCGACCTGCTCGGCACGGCACTCAGTGACCCGCGACCCACCTGGAACCCCGAACCCGGGGTGACCGCCGACTGGATCCCGCAGGTCTACATCACCTTGCGCGCCGCCTCGAAGATCCGCGACGTCCTGGCCAGCCTGCTCCTGACGATGGGCTACCCCAGCGAAGGACTCGTGCGAGTCACGACAACCCGAGTCGTCCACGCCTTCCGCCAACACGGGGTGCGGCTCCTCCTCATCGACGACAGCCACTTCCTCGACGTGTCCAACAAGGACTCACGGGACATGCTCGACTTCCTGAAGTACCTCAACACCGAACTCGGCGAACTCGGCGGCACGATGATCCTCATCGGCGCAGACCTCCACGAGTCACCGATCTACCTCGACCCGCAGATCAACTCCCGCCTCGAGCGGATCACGCTGCTGCCCTATGGCTTCATCACCGACGACGACAAGCGCGAATGGCAGCGGCTTCTCAAGGATGCCGAAGGGGTGCTGCTGCCCTACTTCGACTGCGCCCCAGCCGGGGTGTTCAGCCGCCAGCACGCCGG